>CAZZYH010000051.1:0-19980 GCA_964658225.1 Vulcanimicrobiota bacterium
CGGAAGTCATTTCGAGCCTCGGACCAAGCCTGGCCTTGAGAAGCCAGCTAGAAGCCAGCAGCCGTCCACACAAGTCCATCCGGACCCTCGTCCGGGCGCGAGCGAGCCCACTCCGCCCAAGGTCGAGCCATCTAGCTAGCTTGCGCGGGGTCCTCACAACTGGCGAGCCGATGCGGAAGAGCCACCATCCGATCCTCTGAGCTGGCCGTTGATCGAGGAGCCGGCAGGCGACAACAAGAAGGCCGCGAGGTTCGCCGTGTCCTAAGGCGGTCCCAACCGCCCTGCCGGTTGGCGTTCCATGAGAGACGCGCAAGCGCTTTCATCCATCCACCCCATGTCCACAGGGCCAGGGTGCACGATTGTTGGACCGGATGCCGAGATGGGCCAACTCCCGCACCGCTGCAAGCATGATGCGATCCTTTCGTCGCGCCGTACGGAAGAGTGTCCGCGATCCTGTCATGCGTCAGAGCCACGATCCGCCCATCGGTCTCCGGCGCCTGCAAAGCCAGCTCTCAAATCCGTTGCCAGCGCCGCGCGTTTGCACTGCGCAATGCCGATCGAAGCGTTCGACCGTGGTGTTCAGATTGCATGAGCACACCGATGCGCAGTGCGCCATCACCAGCGCCGCTCTCGGCCCCCGGGCCCTGGTCGCGGCTTCAAAGAGCTCGCTCGCCGCGTGTTCGGCGGTTCCAAATCTCCGGGCAGGGAGTGCACCTGTGCGCCGGGCAGAGCCAGTTCGTTTTCGAGGATGGTCTCGAGATGGGTTCAGTTGAGCGGGTCGCGGGAGCCGAGCGGCGCGTGCTTCGGCCGCGGCCCCTGCTTGCAGCAGCAACGAAACACGTTCCTCGATGCCTGCCAGCGAAACGGTGGGGGCGGGAAGCGTGAGCAAGATGAGAACTTGCTATGGGAAGTCTGTGAGCGCCGCCTAATTTTTCTCACCCTGCTCTCACCGCCTCAGGCACTTGCCGCCCGCCGGCTGCGCGTTTCGGGCGCAAAGCCGGGCAAAACTTGCCGGGTTTGAATGGCACGCTTCGTGCACTAGGCAGGGGCGAGGCATTTTTCATGGATAGTGGTCTCTACGCGGCAGCGACCGCACTGGTGGCACGGACCGATGCGCTGGATACGATCGCGAACAACCTGGCCAATGCGAGCACGCAGGGCTTCCGCGCGCGTCACGCGACCTTCAGCTCGGTGCTGGCCGGGAGCGGGCACACCCTCGGCTCGGAGCTGAACCGGGTGACGAACGAGTTCGGCGTACTGGGCGATTCCCATCTGGATCTGACCCAGGGCTCGCTGGTCAAGACCGGCAACGACCTCGATGTTGGCCTGGACGGCCCCGCGTTTCTCTCCGTGCAGACTTCCGCCGGCCCGGCCTATACGCGCGATGGCAGCCTGAGGATCTCGGCCCAGGGCCAACTGGTGACCGCCGCCGGCGATGCGGTGATCGGCGACCAGGGCGTGATCCGGCTGCCGGTCAACGCAAAGATCGCCATCAGTCCCGATGGCACGATCTCGGCCGACGGCGCGGTGGCCGGGCGGCTCAAGCTGGTCGAATTCGCACCGGGCACCGATCTTGAAAGCCTGGGCAACACCTACTACACGGCGCCCGAGAGCTCGACCATCAAGGCCACGCACTCCAGGGTCCGGCAGGGCATGCTCGAAGGATCAAACGTGAACCCGGTGGCTGCAGTGGTCGAGCTGATCAACGCGCAACGCTCGGCGGAGACGATGCGCCACGCCTTGACCATGTTTGATTCCGACATCGACAAGACCGCCGTACAGGATCTGCCGCGCATCAGCTAGGCGCGCACCATTTCAGACACCGGGAGTATTCATGATCCGCGCTCTTTATACGGCCGCCAGCGGGATGGCCGCACAGCAGATGAATCTGGACAACATTGCGAACAATTTGGCCAACTCGAGCACGGTCGGCTTCCAGCAGCGGCAGGTCCAGTTTGCCGACCTGCTCTACCAGAACACGGTTGCCCCGGGCTCGGCTGCCTCGCAGCAGACCACGAATGCAGCCGGTCTGCAGGTGGGCCTGGGAGTGCGGCCGACCAACACGGAGGTGATCCAGACCCAGGGCGATTTCAACACCACCGGCAGTCCGCTGGACCTGGCCATCTCCGGTGCGGGACTGTTCCAGATCCTGCTGCCGAATGGGCAGACCGGCTACACGCGTTCGGGCTCCTTTCACCTGGATGCGCAGGGCAATGTCGTGACCCAGGATGGCAATGCGCTGCAGCCCGGGATCACCATTCCGCCCGACGCGACCAGCGTGACGATTGCCAGCGACGGGACCGTGACGGTTACCCAGCCCGGCCAGACGCAGGCCTCGCAGGTAGGCAGCCTGCAGCTGGCCCTGTTCGTCAACCCCGGCGGACTGGACAGCGCGGGCAACAACATCTATCTCGCCACGACCGCCTCCGGGGACCCGATCATCGGCAATCCTGGCGGCTCGGAGGGCATCGGCACGATCCAGCAGGGTATGACGGAAGAGTCGAACGTGAGCATCGTCAACGAGTTTGTGCAGATGATCGTGGCCCAGCGCTCCTACGAGTCGAACTCGCGGGTGGTCAAGGCCGCCGACGAAATGCTTCAGCAGTTAAACCAGCTTACCCAGTAAGCGGCGCCGCCTGTCTGAGAGTTATCGAGGAAGTGAGGATGCTGACCATTCGCACGATGAACGCAACCAGGACCACCCGATTCCCGCTCGTTCCCCCGGCCCGCCTGGCTCGGGCAGCCGTACTCGCGCTCTGTTTTGCGACCACCCTGCTTTGCTCAGCCGAAGCCCCACCGATGCTGCACTCCGTCATTCGCCTGGAGCAGGTGGTTGCGGCGCTCAACGCCTCCGGGCTTTCGCTGGCCAGCGCCGAGGTCCGTCTGCTGGCCGAAAATCTGGCGACGATTGTCGAGCCCGGGCTCGAGGTAAGGGGATTGGAGCCCTGGGGGGATCGCGGCGCGCGGGTCAGGATGGGGTGCGTCGCGCATGAGCAATGCTTGCCGTTCTATGTCGCGGTTAGCTGGCCGGACCCCGACGCGGCCGGGAGCGCACTGCACGCCAAGGGCGCTCTGGCCCCCGATCACGGGCGCGAAAGCCGACCCGCGCAGCAGGCGCGCAGGGATGGCGTGCCCAGCGCCCCGGTGCAGGATGCGCCCGGTCTGCCGAGCGCGGTTTCTACCCGGCCGGTCGGGCCGGTGGCGGGCGCGACCGGGACCCAGGTCCATGCCGGATCGCAGGCAGTGCTGCTGATCGACGGCGGCCGGCTGCATATCAAGGTGCCGGTGATCTGCCTTGAAGCCGGCGAGGCTGGCCACACGATCCGGGTGACCGCACTGGACCACCGGCAGACCTATCGAGCCGAGGTGGTCGACAGCACGCTGCTGAAAGGAACTCTTTAAAAAGAGGGTGACATAGCCGCCATGCTCGATCCCAAACAACCTGCTGCAACTCTTCTTTTGCTCCGGCCCTGCCGCCTGGCGCGCGCCTTCGCGGCCTCGATCGCGCTTCTGCTGGCTGCGCCTGCGTACGCGGGCTTGGACATCAAGATACCCAAACTGCCGAAGAAGAAGGACTCCCAGGAGCTTCGCGCCGACTACTTGACCCGTCTGCAGGAGCAGTACATGCCGCCTGCCGACCCTCGTACTACCGGCAGCCTTTGGTCGGCCTCCTATGTGCTGGGCGATCTTTCGAGCGACTACCGCGCGCACATGATCAATGACACGATCGTGGTCCAGGTCTCGGTCCAGACGACGGCCGCGCAGAGCGGGAGCACCAACAGTTCGCGCGCCTTTACGACGGCCTCCGGAATCTCGGGTCTGGTGGGGGGCATTGCCACCCATGGAACCAACCCGCTGCTCAACGCGCAATCTTCGACTACGCTCAAGGGCTCCGGCGCCACGGCATCGAACACCACCTTTTCGACCAGCCTCACCGGGCAGGTGATCGCGGTGCTGGCCAACGGAAACATGGTCGTGGAGGCGGAGCGCCAGATCGCGATGAACAACCAGCATGAGGATCTGATCATTCGCGGCATCGTCCGGCCGGGTGATATCAGCTCGGCCAACACCATAGCCTCTACCTCGCTGAGCAACCTGGAGATCGAGATGAAGGGCAAGGGCATTATCTCGGATAGCAACCGTCCTCCTAACGCGATGACCCGGGCCGTTCTGTGGCTCTTTGGATTCTGATGAACGGCTCCGTGATCAACCCGGTTCGCTCTTTCTGCAGCACCCTGCTGCGTGGCGGCTCTGCATTGCTGCTGCTTACCTGCCTGCTTGCGCCGCTGGCCCACGCCTCCCAGTCCGGGCGCCAGGTGCTGCTGCGCGACATCACCGACGTCGAGGGCGTGCGCGATAACCAGCTGGTGGGCTACGGGTTGGTGGTCGGGCTGCGGGGTACGGGCGATCGCCAGCAGACCTTCTTCACCGTGCAGACCCTGGCCAATGCAATGAAGCGGATGGGCGTGCAGATCTCGCCTTCGCAGGTGGTGGTCAAGAACATCGCCGCAGTCTTTGTCACGGCTTCTCTGCCGCCCTTCGCCCGGCCCGGGATGAAGGTGGATATCACGGTATCCTCGGTCGGGGATGCGAGGAGCCTCGAAGGCGGGGTCCTGCTGATGACCTCCATGCGGGGGCCCGATGGCCAGGTGTATGCCGAAGCCCAGGGCCCACTTGCGCTGGGCGGCTACAGCGAAGGGGCAGCCGGCAACATCCGCGCCGTCAACCAGCCCAATGTAGGGCGGATCCCGGAAGGGGCGATCGTCGAGCGCGGATCCTCGGTGGACTTGAGCCGCTTTCACACAGTCTCTTTCATGCTGCGCAACCCCGACTTTGCGGCGGCGCGCGACATCGCGGAGGCGATCAATAAGGAGTTCACCAAGGCGGTCGCGGTCGCCGTCGATAGCCGGACCATCACCGTGGACGTGCAGGGAAGCGGCGCAAGTTCGGTACCGATCCTGATCTCGCGCGTGCAGTCGCTCTCCATCCACTTCCAGGCGCCGGCCAAGGTGGTCGTCAATGAACGGACCGGGACCATTGTGATGGGGGGCAGTGTGACGCTCTCGCCGGTTTCGGTGATGCACGGAAGTCTGAGTATCCAAGTGGAGACCACCTACTCGGTCTCGCAGCCGCTGCCCTTCAGCAGCACCGGGACGACGACGCCGGTGGCCAACACCGCGGTCGCGGTCAAGGACCTGCCGGCCCAGTCGATCCGGCTTGAGGATGGGGCGAACGTGGATGATCTGATCCGTGGGCTGCATGCGATCGGCGCAACCTCGCACGATATTGTGGCCATCCTGCAGGCGATCAAGTCCGCGGGCGGCCTGCAGGCTGACCTCGAAATTATCTAAGGGAGAGTCTCTCGATGGCAGATGGAACAGCGATCAGCGGCGGGCAAAGCGGGCTGCTCGATGCGCAGGCGGCGCAGCTGCTCAAACGCACCCAGGCGGCCGCGGGTCCGGCGACCGGTGCGTCCCAGGAACGCCAGGACGCGAAGATCGAGAAATCTGCAAAGGATTTTGAGTCGATCCTGCTGGGCAGCTGGCTGCAGGGGGCGGAGCAGTCCTTCGCCAAGGTACCGGGCGGCGATGGCGAGGACGACGAGGACACCAGCAAGGACCAGTTCCAGGGTATTGCGATGCAGGCGCTGGCCGGATCCTTAACCGCCTCGGGCGGCATAGGAATTGCGAAAATGATCGCGAAGAGTCTGCATGCCGCGTCTGGACGCACCGAAAGCGTTAAGGATTCCTAGCAGAGAGGCTGTTTTTGAGAGGTTATTAAGAAAGGGGAGAGTTTTTCGCGCTGGCACTGAACGGATTCGCGCCGTATGCCGATAGGAGACCCGTTGCAGTTGGAGGTTTCTTTATGCGCATTGATCTGCTCGGAGCGACAGCAGTAGCGGCGGACCGAACCGGGACGGCGGTAAGTTCGAGCGCCCAGGCGACCGGCAAGCAAGTGCCGGTTGACACGGCAACGCTCTCTGAAGGAAGTCTCTCGGTACCCTCGCTGTCGGCCCAGGCGCTCCAGCAAGCGGAGTCGCGGCTGGAAAAAGTGAGCGCCCTCAACCGCGCTGTCAACAGTGGTGCATACACGCTCGATCCGGGCGTCATTGCCCAGGCGATCGTGACGTCGGGCGCTTGATCAAGGGGCGCCGGCCGCTCGCTGCTCATTGCCAGGCCGGCTTGATGGTCGAAGTGTCCTAGATCGAGCCATGAACGAGGGTGCGATGACATCGGAACAAGTTGATTTCCCGCGGCAGTTGGCGTTCCAGTACCTGGAGCAAATCGAGCTGCTGGCGGACGCAGTGAAGACGGGCATGAGTGCTGTGGGCGCGAATGCGCTGCCGGCGTTTGAAAAAAGCGTCGCCCGGCAGCAGGAGATCTGCGCCGGCCTTTGCCGTCTGGCCGGTCAGCTGAACCTCGAGCAGCCAGCAGCGGCCAAGGACGGAGGCAGCTTGCGGCCGCTGTCGGCTGCGGACCGCAGCCTGGCCCGGAGGATCCAGCTCGCCGGGGCTTCGCTGCTCCAACTCAACGCCGAGTACGCCGCCTTGCTCCGACACTCCGGAGAATCGGTCCGCTTGTTTGCCGGACTCTGCCGCAGCTACACCGCGCACTTTCAGCCGCCGGTGGTTGCAGGTCAGCCACGTACCGCCTGGTCTTGCAAATTCTAAGCTGGAGGTGACATCTTGGCCGGATTGAATACATCGTTGTCGATCGCCTCGCAGGCGTTGCAAGCCCAGGAAGCTGCGATCTCGGTTACGAGCAACAACATCGCCAATGCGAACACCGCAGGCTACTCCCGGGAGACGGTCGTGTTGACCGAGTCGGCTTCCGTTCAGCAGGGCAACCAATCGCTCGGCGGCGGCGTGACCCTGCAGGGTTTTAGCAGTGTGCGGGACCAATTGCTTGACTTGCGCATCCAGCAGCAGACCTCGCAGCAGAGCAGCGCCGACGCTCAAGCCAGCGCCTTCGAGCAAGTCCAGACCCTTTTCCCCAGCAGCGGGGAGAGTCTCTCGACCAACCTTTCCAGTTTTTTCAGCAGCGTCTCCGCGCTTTCTTCCGCGCCGAGCAGTACGGCAACGCGCCAGGCAGTTCTGAATGCGGGGCAAAATCTGGCCAGCCAGTTCAACTCGATCTCGAATGGACTTACCAGCCAGCAGACCAGCCTGAGCCAGCAGGTGGTCACTGATGTGGACAAGATCAACAAGCTTTCCTCGCAGATCGCTTCGCTGAACACGCAATCCTCGCAGATCGGCGCCGATGGCGGGAATACCGGTTCGATCCAGGATCAGATCGGGGAGGATGAGCTCGAGCTTTCCAAGCTCAC
Source organism: Vulcanimicrobiota bacterium (assembly GCA_964658225.1). GTDB lineage: Bacteria > Acidobacteriota > Terriglobia > Terriglobales > Acidobacteriaceae > EB88. Next base: position 7,327 of record CAZZYH010000051.1, read on the forward strand.
GAATATCTCGATCACCCACACGGGGGGGGCCGATTCGATCACCAGCGGCAATGGGACGCCGCTGGTCCTGGGCAACCAGAGCTACGCGCTCAAGACCGCCACCAATGCGAGCGGACAACAGCAGGTGCTGGACTCGACCGGCAGCAATATCACGGCGTCGATTACGGGGGGAGACCTGGGCGGAACGATCGAGGCGCGGGACACGGCGATCCCGAAACTGCTCTCGCAGCTGGATACGCTGGCCAACCAGTTTGCCACCGCGGTCAACACAGCGCAGGCATCCGGCTACAACCAGAATGGAACTGCCGGCACCGCGCTCTTCACCGTGTCGAGTACCGTGGCGGGATCAGCCGCATCGATTTCGCTCGCGACCACCGATCCGGCCGCCATCGCTGCCGGCTCCGATGGAAGCGCGGAAAGCAACGGCAATGTTGCCAATCTGGCCGCCGTGGCCACCAACAAGCTGCCTTCCGGCTCCAACCCGACCGACGCTACCGCCAGCCTGGTCTACCAGGTAGGCAGCTACGCATCGGATGCGACCAGCGAATCGTCGGCGATCGGCACCAGCCTCACCCAGCTTACCCAGCAGCAGAGTTCTGTCTCTGGCGTCTCGGTCGATGAAGAGTCGACCAATCTGGTCCGCTATCAGCAGGGTTACGAGGCAGCAGCAAAGGTGATCAGCACGATCTCCACACTTTTTGATACGACCATCAATATGGTCCAGGGCTGACTGACATGCGCTTTAATCCTACCTTTTCCAGCACCATTGACACCGACATCCAGCAAAGCGAGCAAGCGCTCCAAACGGCTCTGCAGCAGGTGTCGACAGGCAAACGCGTCAACTTGCCTTCAGATGACCCGGCAGCCTCGGCCGCCCTGGTGCAAAATTTGAACCAGTACGCGCAAAACGAGCAGTACACGACCAATGCCAACACGGCCCTCACCCAGACCCAGGCCGCCGATTCTGTGCTGAGCCAGGTGACGACGGCCTTGAACCAGGCGATCACGCTTGGTACCGAGGGTGCAACCAGCACCATCTCCGCCGGCCAAAAGTCTGCCCTCGTCACGCAGGTCCAGGGTCTGCTGACCACCGTTGCGTCCTATGCGAATACGACTGTAAGCGGCGTCTCACTTTTTGGCGGGACCGTAGGCAGCAGCGCTGCATTTACGCCGAATGGATCCGGCGGCTACACCTACACCGGCAACAGCGATGTGAACTATGTTTCGGTGGGCGCAACGCTCAAGGTGCAAACCAATGTCCCCGGCGATCAGATATTTATGAAAAGTGGAGCGAGCGCCCTTGGTTCGCTGCAGCAGCTGGCAACCGCGCTGAGCAGCGGCACCTCCGCCCAGATCAGCGCCGCCACCGACGCGGTTACCAGCGCCTTGAATTACGTGGCCGTGCAGCACGCAACCTACGGCAACTCGACCAATCAATTGACCGCGCAGGAGACATTTCTTTCTCAGGAACAGGTTACGTTGAGCTCGCAGCAATCGTCGCTGGTCGACATTGATACCGCTACGGCTGCTGAAAACCTGGCCCAGGCGGAGACGGCAAACAGCGCCACGCTCGAGGCCGCCGCCAAAGTCCTGCCGACCACGCTGCTCGATTACCTGAAGTAGCCAGAGGGCGCCCGCACAAGGGCTTCGGCCGGAAATCCGTCGCGGCGAGACGATGAAAGCGGTCGCGCTAGAGGCTTGCGGCGGGCATGCAGCAGCTCGGTGGCCGTTACCTGTGCCCCCCGGCCTCTTGCGCAGCCGCATCCATGCTGCGGGCGTGGGACCGGGGAGCAGGCTCCTCGATTCCGAGTCTGGATTGCCTGTTGAGGCCGACCAGAGGGTGCAAAGTCGGCCCTTCGTCCAGGCTGCGCTTCTGGCCGCTCGCCGGGCGCTGGCCAGGGCCAAGGCTCATGTCCGGGGCTCGGGTTGCTTCGAAGGCGACAGCTGCTCGGTCCCCGCAACCCTGACCCAGCTCGATATGCGGCCGGAGGCGCTTCCGCCGGGGCACGGTATTTCGACGGAGGGGCGGCAATCGCCTGGAAGCACCACCGCTCCCCATTTCAGACGAAAAAAATTCGGTCATCCGGCCTGATCTTCTGCAGGAGACCTGCCGATATACATCCGGTAAGGTGCGGACCGCCCTCACAGCATCTTGACAAAGTAGACCAACCGGTCAAGAGCAAGGCGCGCCCGGATAGGAGCAGTGTTTATGGGGATCAGTCTTCTGAATGCTTTACCGGTACTACAAGCAGAGACTCAGCTGTCTACTGTTTCTGCGGCAGCGGCAGTCAACCTTCAACAGCTGGCGTCAGGATCGATCGGCACCACGGGTTCATTAGAGTCGGCGAGCCTTGACACCAGCGGATTGTCCACGCGTTCCTGGATAGCCTAGGCACACACGCGGGCGCTCTGTGTTTCTTCAGTCGCGCCCTGAACCAGGGTCACGATCCGCTTCACGATGCTGCGCCTTTACGATGGCGCGTGCATGGCTCAGCCGCTTGGTCTCGACCGACCTGCCCCGTTTTTCTCAACTAGTCATACCTGGAGATTCTCGGTCTAGGTTTGGCTTTGGAGAAACGCCGTAGACGCCGTCGTGGCTGTAAATGTGGGAGGCGTGGTGGGCCTTCCTCAGGTGCATAGCCTGCTCTTTGCCGGACCCGCTCCGGCGTTGGGTAGCCCAGCGAACTGTGCCGGCGTTGCGAGTTATACTCCTGGCGCCAACTCGCCAGAGTGTCGCGCACATCGTTCCAGGTCCGGAACCAGCTTGCGTTGAGGCATTCGTCGCGCAACCGTCCGTGGAGGCTCTCGACGTGGCCGTTTTGCATCGGGCGGCCTGGCTGGATAGGCACCAGCCCGATCTTCCAGTCCTCTGACTAGGCCAGCAGCGCCGCGCGGTAAACTCCGGCCCGTTCTCCGAGCGCACATCTTCCGGCCGGCCACGCTCTTCGATCAGCCTCTCGAGCACCTGCGTCACGCGCCCAGAGCCGAGGCTGGCGTCGGCCTCCAGCGCCAGGCACTCGCGCGTGTACACCTCGACCACGCTCGGGACGCGCACCATCCGCCCCGTCGCCAACCCATCCACGATGAAGTCCATCGCCTACTCCTGGTTGGCTCCCGTCAGCCGCGGCTCGGCCGCGCGATCGCGCACCCTACGCTTGCGCCTCTTGCGCCTCACCATCAGTCGCTCTTCCACACACAGTCGATAGGCCGCTTCCCGTTCACCTCATGGCCGCACCGCTCAACACCGCGTGCCGCCGCCGGGAGCCATAGCGCGGCCTCTGCCGGGCCAGCTTCACCAACGCCTTGCGCAAATGCCGCGTTGCGGTCCGGCCGCGGCTCGTACCGGTAGCTTGACCTCTCCATGCCGAGCAGATTGCAGGCCGTGCGCTCGCTCAAGCCAGGCTCGGCCTGAGCGTACGCCACCGCTTCTCTCAGGCCGGCAAGCTCCAGCCGTTCTTTTCGGATCACGCCCTTCAGCGCCTCGCCGTGAAAACTCAACTCCGCCACCGGCAGGTTCAGTCGCCGGTTCTCGCCTTCCATCGCCTTGAGCCGTTGCGCTTCGCTCACGTCCATGCCGCCGTGCTTCGCCTTCCAGGCGTAGAATTTCGCTGCGCTGATCCCGTGCTCCCGGCATAGGTCCGACGTCTTCATCCCTGCCTCGTACTTCAGAATCCCGATGATCTGCTCTTCGGTGTACCGGGTCTTGTTCCTACAAAATCCGCCCGTCCACATTACGAGAGAACTCAAGCTACCACGGGTAAAGTTTTTTGGGGGCAGGTTAGCTTTCTCTTGCCATTTGATCGCGAGACCGGGTCTGGGTTCGCGCTCGTTGCCGGGCCTCCTGGACGACCCGCTCGGGCGGATTGCCGAAGGATGCGGCCATGGTCCGGTGAGCCTCTAAAACCTGCTCTGGGGACGCTGCCTGCTTCTTGCCGAAGGTCGCGTGCGCGCCGATTCAGGACGCCGCCGCACCGCTGTAATCCGTCCGGGCCGGGTGCTCCTTGATCTGCTGCGAGCGAGGACTGGAGGAGGCGTCCAGATACTCCTGCGAGCGGCTCTTGATCTCAGGTGGAGCGAGCGTCCGCGGCCCGGGTTTTAACTCCTGGAATTCACGTTTCAGGGTTTGCTCTCCGCTGCTCTGGCGGAGCAAGCCAGGCGCCGCGAAGGGATCGTCGACGCCCGTTGCAGCGGATTGTTCTGCTGACGCTACTTGCCAAGAAAGATCGGGGCGATGTGCCGATCAAACAGGTTTGCTGTTACATTCCTGGCGACGACCGCCTCGTTGGCCTCGAGCAAGTCGAGATACCGAGGCCCCATCTTGGCTGCTATTTTGAAGCCTACGTGGAGTAATTGCCGCAGGCTGCTGTTATAGGTTGGCGAGTGCGGATCGTGCCGCAGCGCAGAAGTAAACTGGTCGGAACTCCACTGCGAAACGTCTTCTGGAGTGGGCAGTGAAGCCGGCTTGACATCAACCACGCTCGCGTACGGCGCGCAGAGTTCTTCACGATGGGCAAAGGCTTGTGCGTAGATCTCCTTGGCCAGCACGAGCCCCTGGCCGCCTGCTTCTGCCAAGCCGATGAGCTCCTCGAGCCACGTGGTTCCAGCCGTTTTTACATGCACACCCGCGCCGGAGTTTTGAAGCACTTCGTGGATCGGTGCATAGATCGAGAACTTGTCACTGCCTGAGTGGACGCTTAGTTTTAAGTTGGATGGCAGCCCATACTCGCGGACAGCATAGGCGATGACCGCGATGTCATCGGAGAACTCCTGGCGGAATTGACTTAGATCGCCGACATAGTCCACTCCCTTGTTAAAGCGCCCTGTGAACTTAGGCGCGATGGTCTGGATCGGGATCCCCTCGTCGGCGATTGCCGCAAGAATGATGAGTAATTCCACCGGGGTCTGCGGGGATGCAGTTTCGTCCATCGAGACCTCGGTGATAAAGGTGTCCTTTCCTTTGGCAGCTTCTATCTTGCGATAGATGACGCCAGCCTTCTGTACCGCCGCGAGGTAGTGATTCGCGGTCTTGACCAGGAAGTCCTGCTTGATTTCGACAGGCGCTACACCCTCAATGTGTAGGGCGCCGACTAACTCCGGATGGCGCGAGACAAAGGCGCTGACGAGCGAAGCATCGGCCGAGTTGCCGATCATGTCGGCGACGTCGATCGTGAAGAAGTCGCAGGGCGCCAGGTAGCGATCGACAGTCTCAAGGTTGATGTGGTCTGCGTCGCAGAAATAGGGTGCGGTCCAGTGGAGCTCCCGAACGGCGGCATCGGCTGCCTGACGCGTCGCCTGCGGTTCAGTCCCAATGATGGTGTGCTCGCGGTTGGACTTGTTCCAGACAGGCGCAATGTCTACGCCGGCCTTCGCGGCGTGCACGCAGGCTGCAAGTTGTGCTCGCGCCTGGTGCGCGAACCGATCTCCGACGCCAAGCGAATACTTCGGCAGTTGTACAGAAACACTCATGCTCATTTTCCTCATTCTGATCTCGCGCATGCATTCGAGGACGCGCTCGCTCTTCCAAGATAAAGCAACTCCGCTCGCTTCAGCTTACCGTGGTTCTGGCCCGCGGGTCGCAAGGCGCGCGAGGGTAAGGGGTTTAGAAGCCCGGCGGCCGCTCAGAAGCGACGGCAAACGCCCGTTCGAGGGCGATACCCGCATGGGCGAGCGTTCCTTCCTCGAAGAGCCTGCCGATGAGGGTGACGCCATGCGGCACGCGGCGCGGCGTGGAGAACCTAGGCAAAGGGTGAGCAGGGTCGGGCGCCCAGTCGCTGCGCGCCTCACGAACCTCGATGAAGCCGGCGCGCAGCGTCAGCGAGGGGTGTCCGGTAAAGTTCGTGATCACCAGCATCTCGTCGCGGAGAGAGGGAACCAGCAGCAGGTCGACCTCGTGAAAGATGCGTGCCATCTCCTGTGCGACCTTGCGGCGCAAGCGATCTGCCTGCACAAAGTCGACGGCTGAGAGAAAGCGCGCCTGGCGAAAACTATTTGGCCACGCGTCCGGTACTTGCGCGGTCAACTGATCGACCTTGTGGCTTAGTGTCAGCTCCTCGAACGCGGCGGCAGCCTCAGCGAATAGGATCAGGTTGAGCGAGTCGTAAGGCCAATCGGGGATTGCCACCTCGACCGGCTTCATGCCGAGCTTCTTTACGGTGGCAAGCGCCATGCGGTCGACCTCGGTCGCCGGAGCCTCGTTCATCCAGGCGGGAACGTAGCCGACCCGCAGCCCAGCCGCATCCGTGTTCGCATCGAAAGCAAGCTTGCTCGGCACGCAGGCCACGTCGCCTAAACCGTCTTGCAGGTCGGGTCCTGAGATCGCCTCCAGAACAAGCATCGTGTCTTCCACGCTGCGGGCCATGGGACCCAGCTTGTCGAGCGACCAGCAGAGAGTCATGGCGCCGGTGCGCGGCACGCGGCCATAGGTAGGGCGAAGGCCCTCCACCCCGCAGCGCATGGAGGGACTTACGATACTGCCGCCGGTCTCGCTGCCAATTGCGAAGCCGACCAGGCCGGCAGCGGTCGCGGCCCCCGGGCCCGCGCTCGAGCCGGACGAGCCTTCTTCGAGCAGCCAGGGATTTTTAGTTTGGCCGCCAAACCAGATGTCATTCAGCGCGAGAGCCCCCAGGCTCAATTTTGCCACCAGCACGGCGCCTGCGGCGTTCAGTCGATGGACCACCGTCGCGTTGGCCGAGGGTACACGGTTCCGGAAAGGCTCGGCGCCGTAGGTGGTGGGTATGCTGGCCGTGTCAAGCAGATCCTTTGCGCCCCATGGTATGCCGTGCAACGGCCCCAGGTAGTGGCCCGCAGCGATCTGCGCGTCGGCCCGGCGGGCCTGCTCCAAACCATGTGTGCGGGTGAGCGTGATGACGCAGTGAAGCTTCGGATCATAACGCTCGAGTCGCTCGAGGTAGATCTTTGTGAGCCTCTCGGAGCTGAGTTGGCGGCTCTCGATCCAGCGGGAGAGTCGCGTTACCGGGGCATAGGCGATTGCGTCATCGCCTCGGGGCAAGGGGCCTGGGTCGTTGGCGCTGCGTAGAAACTCGGCTATCGCCGCGGTGCCGTCTGAGCCGGGCAGCATGGGGTTCCACTGGGTGGCCGGCGCCAGCGAGGCTTCCAGCGCAACAGCACGCGGGCCGGTTCGCCGTTCATAAAGCGAGGCCATCGAAACGCGCCAGTTGCCGGCTGCCTGGGCGCGGTCCTGCACCGTCATCTCTACTTGCATCAGCTTCTCGGCTTCCGCAAAGGTAGACGGTGTCACTGCGGGTCCGACCGGCGGCGCGGTTCCGAAAGCAGGAGGGGCGCCTGGAGGCAGAGCAGCTTGCTTCTCGGGCGGAGCAGGGTCCTGGGCCGAGGCCGGCAGAGCTCCGCCCAGCAGAGCCAGAGAACTGTGGGCTAGAAACGTTCGACGCGATGAAGACATAAACTCCTGAAGGCCACATCCGTTGAGATGCGTTTTGCATGCAAAGCCGAGCGCAGCCGGCTTGTGAACTGTTAGCCTTGGATCGAGATGCTTTTGAAGATAGCTGCCATTCGCTCAGGCTTCGAGCCGGTGGGCAAATTGCCCGGCGGCGCGTTCCATCGCTGGCTTGAAACGCCACTGGCCTGCCCCAAGTGCGACGTCACCTATAACCTTGTGGCCGACTGGGACCAGTCACAGGATCGCTGGTTTGCCGAGGAGTCCGGCGCCCTGATACAACGATTGCGCAAAGCAGTCATGATGGGTCATAGCTCGCATCACCGTGTCACTCATTTTGAGACGTCGGGAGTTACGGTGACGAGTGTGCTGGCCTCAGAACCGGCTAAGTCCACTTAGGTTGACGAAGGTCGGGCTCTTGTTGACTTAGAAGCGCTCTTTCGATGCCCATAACCCGAGTCCCGGATTGGCGATGTAGAACACCTCTTCTCCATCGACAAGGTTATAGCCGTGAGCGAGGCTCTCAGGCCGATAGCGTCTGCCCATTTCACCCAGGTCGCCATAGCTGAAGCCCACCCCCTCGATCTCTTCGCGAGAAAGCCCGCCGGGGCACCAGGTGATCCGGAAGCGACCCTCGGACGATCCATGAATCAGGTGTGCCGCAGCGCTCAGTTCCGCAGAGAGGTCCGGATTCTGCTCCACCGCTGCCAGGGTGGCCGGCGTGCCGAAGTAGCCATACTTGCGGATCAACTCATCGATGCGGGGATCTTCGCCAAATTCTTTCACCCCTGGAGCGAGGACGATTAACTCGGCGTCGTCGGCAAGCGCCATGCGGGTACGATAGATCGCTTTGTTGCCGAGCCATGTGCTGTGGAATTCGTGAGGGTCAAGAAAGACAACTGCTTTGTGGATGGGTCTGTCCAACATCTCGAAGTTGATCTTCAGGCTGAGTTCTGCCGCGAGTTGAAAACATTGCTGATCGTCTCCAATGTAGAGGCCGCGCATTACATTGGTCCCGTTTGAAGAGCGCCCGATCACGGTAAGCACATAGAGGATTGGCAGCCCCTGGAGAAAGTGGTCCGCGGCATAGTTCAAAACGTTGCGCACAGGGTTTTCAGCCCGTCCCATGATCCGTTCCATGCCGTACACGGCGCCCAGATAGTGGCTGCGGTTGATACCCTCTCGACCACCCGTGCCAATCAGAATGTTCTTGTTGTAGTTGGCCATCCCGATGACTTCGTGCGGTACCACCTGTCCGATGGACACGATCAGATCGTGGCCCCCCTGCGAAAGCAGACGATTGACCTGCGCAGGCCAGGCATAATGCAGCTTTCCTTCGGACTGCTCCTCGATGAACTCTGCCGGCACCTCGCCGATTGTTTCAATTTCCGATCGCCATTGGTGCACGCGAAACAGGTGCGCCGGCAGGTCGCCGAACATGCGCGCAATCTGCTCAGCGGTCATTGGCGCATGGGTGCCCAGCGCGGGTAAAACCGCGCTCAGCTTATCCCCGTAAAAGCTGTGCAGCAGGCGCGTCAGTTCGCCGGCCCGGGACGCAGCCCGCGTTTGATCAGGCGGAACCGCGAGCACCGCTTTCCGTTCACCCAGCTTGGCTAATGTCTCAAAGAATAGACTCTCTAATTCTTTGCTGCCTATCTCTTTGTCGATACTTCCCACTGCCAGGTACAGACTCATGCGGAAATGGCCCTGCTTTCTTCAGAGGGTTGAGAAGATCCCCGATCTAAGTAAGTTTGTAAGCGCGACGGACCAATCCATAGGTGAGCTCATAGGCTAACTCGTGAGCCTCCTCTTCCTCGAGCCGATGCTCAACAACCAGACGCGCGAGGAAGGCGCAATCCACCCGTCGAGCCATATCGTGCCGGCCAGGAATGGACAGGAAGGCACGGGTGTCATCGTTGAAGCCAACGGTGTTGTAGAAGCCGGCAGTCTCGGTAACCTGCTCGCGGAAACGCATCATGCCTTCAGGGCTGTCATGAAACCACCAGGGTGGCCCCAGGCGCAAGCAAGGATAGTGTCCCGCCAGAGGTGCTAACTCCCGGCTGTAGGTCGACTCATCCAGGGTAAACAGAATGATCGATAAATCGGGCTCGTTGCCAAAAGCTTCCAGCAGAGGGCGGAGACCATCGACGTAGTTGGTGCGCGTGGGAATATCTGCGCCTACGTCGCGGCCGTAGCGTGCAAACAGTATGCGGTTGTGATTGCGCGCGCTTCCGGGATGGATCTGCATTACCAACCCGTCTGCCAGGCTCATACGCGCCATCTCGGTCAGCATCTGCGCTCGAAAGAGCTCCTGCTCTGCTGCGTTTGCGCCGCCGAGAACCTTCTGGAAGAGCGCATCGGCCTCGGCCTGGGTAAGGTCTGCCGTTTGCGCCGACGGATGCCCATGGTCGGTTGCCGTGCAGCCGAGTGTTTGGAAGCGAGCGCGAGCGGTGCGCAACGCCCTCAGGTATCCGTTCCACTGTTTTGTATCTTCGCCAGTCTGCGCTCCCAGCGCCTCGATGTTTTGAGCAAATCCCTGAAAGGCAGGATCCACCACAGCGTCCGGGCGAAAGGTAGGCAGGATACGGCCGGCCCAGCCCGAATTGCGAATGGCTGCATGAGCGGCCAGCGTATCGAGCGGCGAGTCGGTGGTAGCGAGCACTTCGAGGTTAAAGCGTTCGTAGAGCGCTCGAGGCAAGAACTCGGGGCTGCGCAGTCTTTCATCGATCAGATCAAAGTACGCGTCCGCGTTGGCTGCGCTCAGCCGTTCACTCAGTCCGAAGAGCTCCTGAAATACAAAGTCCAGCCATAACCTGGTAGGCGTCCCGCGAAAGAGAAAATAGTGCGCGGCAAAGATGCGCCAGACCTTGCGCGGGTCCTTCATCTGCGGCGAGCCGATCTCAAGATCCTCGAGCGAGATACCCTGGCTGTATAACATGCGGTAGATATAATGATCGGGTTGCACGAGTAACTGCGCAGGATTCGGAAAAGGCTCATTGGTTGCAAACCAGCTTGCCTGTGTGTGTCCGTGCGGGCTTACAATCGGCAGGCTTCGAATGCCATCGTACAAGCGCCTCGCAATGCTGCGTGCCACGGGCGTGGCAGGGAAGAGCCGGTCGTCATCAAGTAGAGTCATGAACATGCACCAGGGCTGGCCGGCAGCCTCCTTAAGTGTACCCAAGTCAATGCATCTTCGTCCCGGGGGGACCGTGCTATGGTCAGAGTTGGGAGAGGGTGATCGAGAGCGTAACCAATCCGCGCGCGCAGTGGCAACACAAGCCGGAGGGCCGCAAGCGCTGGGTGGTATGCGCGCTGCTCTTTGCTGCAACCTCAATCAATTATGTGGACCGCCAGGTACTCGCCGTGCTTGCGCCGACACTGCAGCGCGTTATTGGTTGGGATGAGCGCCAGTACTCCTGGATCATCGTCGCATTTCAGGTCGCCTACGGCTTCGGTATGTCGCTCACCGGCCGGCTGATTGATCGCTTCGGTACGCGCGCGGGCTACGCAATGGTGATCACGGCATGGAGCCTGGCGGCCATGTCCCATTCGCTGGCTAGCACAGTACTGGGCTTTGCGATGGCGCGCTTCGCACTGGGACTGGGCGAGTCGGGCAATTTCCCGGCAGCGATCAAGACCGTCGCCGAGTGGTTTCCTCGCTGGGAGCGTTCCTCGGCAACCGGCATCTTTAACGCGGGCAGCAATCTCGGCGCCATCCTCGCGCCGCTGGCGGTGCCTCTGCTCACGCTGCGTTTTGGCTGGCACGCGGCCTTCTTGTTCTCCGGCCTGCTCAGCATGCTCTGGATTGCCACCTGGCTGCGTTTTTACCAGATACCTGAGCGCCAGCCCAGGCTCTCCGCAGAAGAGCTGGCCTACATTCGCAGCGGCAGTGAAGACGCCCGGGCCATCGCCCCGCCGTGGATCGAACTGTTGCGGCGCAAGCAGACCTGGGCATATGCGGCGGCCAAGTTTCTCACCGATCCAGTCTGGTGGTTCTTTCTTTACTGGCTGCCCAAGTTTCTCAACCACACGTATGGACTTACACTCACTGGTCTTGGATTACCACTGATCCTGATCTATCTTGCGTCTGACGTGGGAAGTATCGGAGGCGGCTGGCTGCCGGGCTTTCTTGCGCGTCGAGGCGTTCCCCTGTATCGCAGTCGCAAGCTTGCCATGCTCTGTTGCGCGCTTGCTGTGATGCCAATCCTGTTGGCCAGCCATCTTGCCAACGAATGGGTGGCGGTTGCCATCATCGGGCTGGCCACGGCTGGGCACCAGGGCTGGTCTGCCAACCTTTACACGCTGGCTTCTGACATGTTTCCGCAGTCAGCAGTAGGCGGCGTTACCGGCATCGGCGGTTCTGCTGGTGCGCTGGGTGGGGTGCTGCTTTCGCTGTTTGCCGGTGAAGTGCTGCAGAAGACCGGGCACTACTGGCCGCTCTTTGGCTACGCGGCCGGCGCCTACGTGAGCGCCCTTCTGCTGCTCCAGGTGGTTGTTCCCAAATTACCGCGGGCTTCCTTCTCTGAAGTGACAACGATCCCCACCGAGGGTAAGTCGTAAGCACCAGGCCCCTAAGCCCGGTTCACCGGCGCGAGGAGCGCTTCTATCTTCACAGGCAGCTCCCGCACGCGAATTCCAGTTGCGTGATAGACGGCCGCGGTGATTGCGGGCGCGACGCCCGCCAGACCGATCTCGCCCGCGCCGCGCGCGCCGAGCTCGTTCAGCACCAGGTCCGGATAGTTCAGAAAATGAACATCGATCTCGGGACAGTCCGCGCTGGTAGTCAAGATGTAGTCGGCGAGATTGTTGTTTACCGGATGACCGTTGCGCTGGTCGTAGACGGTCTGTTCAAACATCCCCATCCCGATCCCCATCACGACGGCCCCTTCGATCTGATTCCGTGCCGCGGCGAGGTTGATGATCTGGCCCACATCGATGACCGAGACGACGCGACTGACACGCAGCCGCGCAATGTCTACCTCCCACTCCACTTCGACAAAGTGCGCCCCATAGGAATGCAGCGAATACTTTTTCATGCCTTCATTTGTGAAAGAAGAGTCCGACCTGCCATCGCCCGAGACAGAGCGCATGTTGACGGTGCGCAGGATCTGGTCAAACGGTTCGCCGCTCGAGGCCGGCTGCGACTTCAGGTGGACCCGCCCCTGGCTGAAAGCAAGCTCCTCGGGCTTGTTCTTTTGGAAGGGAGCCGCGGACCCCTTGATCGCAACGCCGATCAACTG
>CAZZYH010000052.1:0-19897 GCA_964658225.1 Vulcanimicrobiota bacterium
GGACCTGCCAAGATCGATCCGGTCGTCGCCAACCGGGCCGTCCTGGCCACGCGCGAGCTCAAGGTCGCGCTGGCCCATTGGTTTCGCCAGTACGATGGCTACGACCCCAATTTCACCTGGTGGGTCGCCCTGCCGTACAAGAACGCGAACCAAGCGCTCGAAGACTACAGCGGCTTCCTCAAAGAAAAGCTGATCGGCATCGAGCCCAACGACACCACCACCATCATCGGCGACCCGGTCGGGCGCCAGGCTCTGCTGAACGGCCTCTCCGACGATCTGATCCCGTACACGCCCGAGGAGCTGATCGCGATCGCCCAGACCGAGTACGACTGGTGCATGAAGGAGATGCTCAAGGCCTCGCGCGAGCTAGGCTACGGCGAGGACTGGCACGCGGCCGTCGAGAAGGTCAAGCAGCTCCACGTGGCGCCCGGCGAGCAACCCGAACTTATTCGCAAGCTGGTGGTCGAAGGCAGCGATTTCGTCAAGCAACACGACCTGGTCACCGTTCCCCCGCTCGCCGACGAGACCTGGACCATGATCATGATGACGCCCGAGCGGCAGCTGGTAAATCCCTTCTTCACCGGCGGCGACGAGATCAGCGTCAGCTACCCCACCGACACCATGACCTACGATCAGCGCGAGATGAGCATGCGGGGCAACAACATCGCCTTTGCCCATGCCACCGCCTTTCACGAGATGATCCCGGGTCACTTCCTGCAGTTCTACATGAACCAGCGCTACCGGCCCTACCGCGAACGGTTCGACAATGCCTTCTGGGGCGAAGGCAATGCCTTCTGGTGGGAGATGCTCTTCTACGACCGGGGCTTTGACAAGACTCCCGAAGAACGCATCGGCGCGCTCGTCTGGCGCATGCACCGGTCCGCTCGCGTCATCTTTACGATGAACTTTCACCTCGGCAAGTGGACCCCGCAACAGTGCGTGCAGTACCTGGTTGAGAACGTCGGCTTCGACTCGGAAAACGATCTTGCCGAGGTGCGCCGCTCCTTCGATGGCTCGGTCGGCCCCCTCTACCAAATCGGCTACCTGATGGGCGCTCTGCAGTTTCGCCAACTGCATCATGAGCTTGTCGACGCGCACCGGATGACCGATCGCCAATTCCACGACGCCATCCTGCACGAAGGCCCCATGCCGCTCGAGCTGCTGCGCGCCGACCTCGAAGACGGCAGCCTCACACCCGACTTCGCAACGTCCTGGAAGTTCTACGGCGAGCATCCCACGCATCCGTGAAGCGCATGAGAAGAGCAGTGGGAAAGCTTATCCAGCCAGGCAACGGCGACCGGGCAGGACAGCGACGAGCCGCCGACGCGCAGCCGGCCGCTCGTCGCGCCCGCCGCCGAGAACCTGCGCCGTCCGCGCGCCTAGAACTCCAGGTTTCCCCGCAGCTCGATCTGTCGCGGCGTAAAGGCGAGCGAGGAGGTCGTGCCGAAGGTGGAGTCCTGCGCGCCGGTATCGATCCCGGTCCAGGACACATGGTTGAAGACGTTCAAGAACACCGCCTGCACCTTGAAGTGCACCGCTTCCCTGATCGGGATCAGCTTGTTCAACGACAGATCGGTATTGAAGTTCCTGGGATCGTGCAACCACAGCAGGCTGCCGAACTGGCCCGGGGTCGAGGCCGGCGCGATGTAGGCCGGGTTCGCCTCGCCGCTGGCCGTAAGGTACTTCGGGTCGAACAGGCTGACGTATTGCTTGCCCGGTATCGTCCGCGGGTGAAGCTGCTTTTGTAATTGCTGCGCGGTCACGCCGGTCAGCGTAATTCCCGAATCGTTGCCGTTGACCGTCTTTGTGCCGCCCGTAAACAGGTGCGGCTCGCCGCTCTGCCAGGTCACAATCGTCCCCAGCGTCCAGCCGCCCACCACCGCGTCCGCCACCCGGCTCTTGTTCAGCAGGGCCTTGCCATGCCCGAAGGGGAAGTCATACGTGCCGCTGGCGTGGAAGACATTGCGCACGTCGAACGCACTCGGAAAGTAATTGAGAGCCTTGTTGCGCAGCGTATAAAAACCCGGAGCGCTGTTGCTGCGGCCGCTGTAGTAACCGGGCGCCGTGCTGCCCTGCACGCTCGTACCGAGCGACTTCGCATAGGTGTAGTTTGCGTCGAACTGCATGCCATGGGTCGCATTCTGGCGGAAGTCCACCTGCAGGGCGTTGTAGTTCGAGAAGCCGGCGTTGGTCATCTCCGCATTCCCGGCGCCGGCGGCGTAGGGATTTTCCTGGAAGAAGTTGATCGGGTACCCGCCCGCGCCCGGAATGCCCTGCGCCTGGCAGGGGCTGAAGTTCGCTCCGATGAGCGAGCACAGATAGGTCGAGTTGCTGGCGAGCTGCTTTGCCAGCGCCCCGGCCTGCCCCTGCTTGACGTAATTGATGAAGCCTCCGTTGGTGTAGTTCGCCGCCAGGCCCGAGGTGGCAAAGGCCTGATCCATGATCGGGGTCGCGTTCGGACCTTCAAAAGTCGTGCCACCCGAGAGGGCAAGATTCGCCTGCGCGTTCTTGAACTCGCTCAGGAAGCCATTCTCGAAAATATTGACTTCGTTGAAGTCTTCCAGCAACCACTGCTTCTTGGCGACATTGCCCACATACCTGATCTCGAGAACGTTGTTGGTTCCGAGTTCCCGCTGCACCCCGAGCGACCACGACTCGACATAGGGCTGGCGGATATGTGGATCGAAGGTCGAGTATCCCGTTCCGCTGAACGTCTGGTACGACTCCGGGATCACCGCCTGGAACGGGGACGGAGATGTCGAGGTGAGCTGCGGGAGAGCCCCGCCCAGGATCACCGAACCCGCATTGTAGAAGCCCGGCGCAGGCGTAACGCCAGGCTGCGGCGCCACCGGGTAGGCGTAGTAGTAGGTGTTGAAGTTCGCACCGCTGTTCGAACCGATACTCCAGAAGTTCTGCGCGCCTTCCGTGTAATTCTTCAACGTGAAGCTTCCACGCACCACGCTCTTGCCTTGCCCGATCAGCTTGCCAAACGCCGAATCCGGATCCTGCCGCGGATTCCAGGCAAACCCTGCCGTGGGCTCCGGATGCACGTAGGTCGGCGCGTAGGCCTCGGCGTGCGGACCTTCCACTGGATTCTGGTCGCCCGTCAGGACCCCGGGTTTGAACAGATTGCCCACGCCCGAAGGGCCCCAAAAGGCATCGATCGTCGGATGGGTGTAAAACCCGGTCTCGTCCTTCGAAGCTCCGGTAAAGTCCCAGCGGAGTCCATAGTTCAAGGTCAGCGTTGGAGACGCGCGCCAGGAGTCCTGCACAAAGACCGCCGACTGGGTCAGCTTCTCGTGCAGGTCGAAGGCGACGCCCGGCTGAAACTGCCTGGTCTGGATATTGACGAACTCCCCCAGGCTGTAATAGGCCATCCGGCCCGTAAGCGTGGCATACAAACCTTCCACATCGGTGCTCGCGCCCGTCGGCCCGTCCGCTACCGCGGTATCGAGCGAGGTCTGCACCGGGTCGCCCTGCGCAATGCTGTCCACGCCGATATACGGCACAAACTGGTTGTTGTAGTAGTGATCGATCTCGGTGGCGGCCGAGGCGCCAAAGGTGATGTTGTGCCGGCCCCGGGTCCAGGTGTTGTCATCCTTGACGCTCGCCACCGGGTACAAACTTCCGCCCTTCAGCGACGCGAAGCCATTGACCCCGCTGGTCAGTCCCAGGCCGAACGCCAGGTCGCCCTGCTGCACCATATCCGGCGTCGGGGACGCGGTCCCCTGCGAGTTGTACGTGTCGCCCGTGTAGAGGTAGCCCACTCGAAACGCATTGACCAGGTTCGACTTCAGCGTCCAGTCGAAACCCGCGACCACCTGGTAATTGCGCGCCTTCCCGCTGGACGCCTGATTGGCGAACGAGCTGCCGGGATAGGGCGCATTGCCAGTGTTCAAGTAGTAGAAGTTCGACTCGGTCGCAACCCCGGTCAAGCGAAAATTCGGGGTCACGTTGTAGTCCAGGCGCAGAGAGGGAAAGCGCTCGATCGTAGACTTCTTCTGCTGAAAGCTCAGCAGGTTGTGGTTCAGATCCTGAGCCGATATCCTGCTGCCCGGCAGCGTCTCGGTAGTGACGATATTGGCCAGATCCGCAGCGATGATCGAATTGATCGAGCCTGTGCACGTGGAGCATCCTGCGCTCGCGCCCGCCGTCAGAACGTTGGTGGTTTCGATCTGGCCCGTGGTTGCGCTCGTGTAGCTGTAGATGCCGTTGAGCACCTGGGGCGTGGGAATCGAGGTCTGCACCAGGGCCTGCCCGGGTTGCCGGTAGTTGCCCAGGCTGGCGAAGAAAAAAGCCTTGTCCTTGAAGATCGGACCGCCCACGTCAGCGCCGAAATCGTTGATGATCAGCAGATTGCGCGGCAGCCCCGCGCTGTTGTTGTTCCAGCCATTCGCGTTCAGCACTTCGCTGCGGTAATCCTCAAACAGCTGGCCGTGGAACTGGTTGGTGCCCCGCTTGGTCAAGAAGCCGATGTCCATTGCCGCGGTGCCGCCCTTGGAGGCGTCGAGCTCGCCTGTCTCAACGGTCATCTCCTGGGTCGCTTCCAGCCGCTGCGTGGTGCTCGGACCGTCGTCATCAAAACCGCTGCTCTTGTTCCGGTTCGTCATCGTCGAGAATCCGTTCGCACTCGTATTGACCGCGCCGCCGGGCAGGTTGTTGAAGTTATTATCGACGGCGCCCGGCACCAGGAACGCCAGCGAGAACACATCGCGGGCTCCGGTGGGCAAGTCCGCCACCTGCTTCAGATCGATCGTCGTCGAGAGCGTATTCTGCGTCGTGTTCAGGATCGAGCTCGTATCGCTGTTCACCGTGACTGTGTCGGTCGCAGCACCCACCCCCAGGCTCACGGTGAGGTTGGTCACCTGGTTGGTCTGGATCGTCACCTTGGCAAACTGGCTGTTGCTGAACCCCGGCTTGCTCACCGTCAGGCTGTAGATCGCAGGATGCAGAAACGGGATCACCGTCTCACCCGACGACCGGCTCGTCACCGTGTGAACATCGTTGGTGCCCAGGTCCTTCAACACCAGCTGCGCGCCCGGAACCAGCGCGCCATCTGTATCCACGACCGTTACATTCAGCGAGCCGGTGGAAAGATCCTGCGCCGCGCCGGGAAGCGCGGCAGCGCCCAGGAAACAAAACAAGAGGCGCAGCAAGGTGCCGACCCGCGGGCTCAGCTTGCGGGGCGCGACGGGATCGATCGAGCCATCCAGATGCTTCATGGGTGCTTTCCTCCGGGATTCTCTGGAGCTTGCGCGCCTCGCACCGGGCTGGCGCGGGCGCTTCCATAATCCGATTATGTATGTGAGTAAGTATCCAAAGTTGCTCGACGCTGTCAACAGAATGTTTCAGCCAGCCCGGCCGCCTGGCCATCGAGAAGCCTGCGGCCCGGCCCTGGGTACGCCCCTGTGCTGCAAGCGCGGGCAGCGCTCTCGACAGCGGTCTCGCGGGTTGTGTACATTTACGGATACGCGTCGGCGAGAAGCGTTCCGCGCTCAGCAGAAAATATCTGCTCGGCCGCAAGAGGTTCCATGTTCAAGCTGAGTGCCCGGGCTGCCCTGCTCTGTTTCACCCTCGGCGCGATTCCGTGGGCCGCGGCTGCGCCGGCTCCCCAAAAAATTCAGCTCCAGGCCGTCCCTCTGCCGCTCAGCAGTGTGCGCCTGACCGGCGGTCCACTCAAGCGCGCCCAGGATCTGGACGCCCAGTACCTGCTCGACCTCCAGCCCGAACGGATGCTCGCCTTTCTTCGCCAGCGCGCAGGTCTGGACCCCAAGGTCCAGGGCTACGGCGGTTGGGATGGCCCCGGACGTGAGCTCACCGGCCACATCGCCGGGCACTATCTCTCCGCCATCAGCATGATGTACGCAACTACGGGCGATGTGCGCTTCAAGCAGCGGGCAGATACTTTCGTCGCCGAGCTCCAGTCCATTCAGAACGCGCGGGGCGACGGCTACATCGGCGCGCTGGTCGACGCGCAGGGGGTCGATGGCAAGATCAAGTTTGCGCAGCTCGGCAAAGGGGAGATCCACTCCGGCGGCTTCGATCTCAACGGGCTGTGGTCCCCGTGGTATGTCGAGCACAAGCTCTTCGCCGGCCTGCGCGATGCGTATCACCTCACCGGCGATCGCACCGCGCTCGAGGTCGAAATCAAGTTCGCCGGCTGGGTCGAGGCCATCCTGCGCAACCTCGACGACGAGCAGATCCAGCGCATGCTCGCGACCGAGTTCGGCGGGATGAATGAAGTGCTCGCCGATCTCTACGCCGATACCGGCGATCCGCGCTGGATCAGGCTCTCGGATAAGTTCGAGCACCACGCCATCGTCGATCCACTCTCCAAAGGGCAGGACATTCTCGCCGGCAAGCATGCCAACACCAACATCCCCAAGATGCTCGGCGAACTCGAACGCTACGTCTACACCGGCAACTCGACCGACGGCAAGGCAGCCGAGTTCTTCTTCGACGAGGTCTCCGAACAGCACAGCTTCGCCACCGGCGGGCATGGCAAAAACGAGTACTTCGGGGAACCCGGCAAGCTCAACGACATGATCGACGGCCGCACCGCCGAGAGCTGCGGCTCCTACAACATGCTCAAGATGGCGCGCTCTCTGTTCTCTCTCCACCCCGAGGCCCGCTACGCCGACTTCATCGAACGCGCCGACCTCAACGCGATCCTCGGCGGCCAGGACCCTGACGATGGACGCGTCAGCTACATGGTCCCGGTCGGGCGGGGCGTCGAGCACGAGTACCAGGATAAATTCGAAGACTTCACCTGCTGCGTCGGCTCGCAGATGGAGACCCACGCGCTCCACGCCTACGGCATCTACTCCGAGTCCGGAGACAAACTCTGGGTCAGCCAGTACGCTCCCACCACCGTCGACTGGACCTCGCACGGCGTCCACTTCGAGATGGTCACCGATATGCCCCTCGGCGATTCGGCAACCTTCAGGGTCACCTCCACCACGCAGCCCAGGGACTTTACCCTCGCCTTCCGCCGTCCCTACTGGGCGCTCGCAGGCTTCGCTGTCAAGGTCAATGGCCACGCCGTGAAAAGCCTCTCTGGCCCGGACACCTACATCGAGATCGATCGCAGGTGGAAGCCGGGCGATCGCGTCGAGCTCTTCATGCCCAAGACCCTGCGCAAGGAGCCTCTCCCGGACAACACGAACCGCATGGCCATCCTGTGGGGCCCGCTCGTGCTCGCCGGCGACCTGGGCCCCGAGGAGAGCCGGGACACGCGGCACGACGGCAACGATGCTCCCCCCGCCGCCCCCCCGCTCATCACGGCCGCCGAGCGTGTCGACGGCTGGTTGAAGCCGGTCGCAGGCAGGCCGGGGGTCTTCCGCACCGCCGATGTCGGCCTGAAGCAGGATATCGACTTCGTGCCCTTTTACGAGCTCCCGCGCCGCCGCTACGCGATCTACTGGGATGTCTTTACGCCGTCTGAGTGGGCGCGCAGGGCGGCCGCATACGAGGCCGCAACGGCCAGCGAGAAGAAGCTGGCCGCCGCCACCATCGGCTTCGCGCAGCCCGGCCAGATGCAGACCGAACGCGACTTCGGCGAGAAGGACGAAGCCAGCGCCCCTGTGCAGCTCGAAGGCCGCTACGGCCGCAAGGGCACAGGCTGGTTCTCCTACGAGCTGCCGGTCGATCCCTCAGGCCCCGTCACCCTGGTCGTCAGCTACAGCAACGATGCCCACCGGCCCCGGGGCGACTTCTCCGTGCTCGTCGACGGCGCCAAGGTGGGCAAGCAGACCATCCCCTCCCGAAGCCCCGAGCAGGACATCCGCTTCTTCGATGTTCAGTACCCGCTGCCCGCCCAGTTGATCGAGGGCAAGCAGAAGGTCACCGTTCGCTTCCAGGCAGAAAAAGGCGCATCGATCCCGGGCGTCTTCGGCATACGCACTGTGCGCACCCAACCCGCGCCGGCAGCTACCCAACCCTGACCGCTTGCCTCGTTGCCGGAGCCGCTCCGCAGCAAATCCCACCGTTGACTGTTACAAAAGAGCGCGACTGCCGGGCCCTCCGTTCTGCCTGGCGCCATTGGGTTCCGGGCTCCGCGGCGCCCCGCAACCCGCATGGCTACTGCTGCTGCTGCCGAGCGGCGCGCTTTTTCGCGCGTCCGAGGCTATGTGCGCGTTCGTGCTCCCACCTCCCGAGTCTGCAAACATATAAGTAGAGCCCCACAGCAGGTTCCATTCCCTAGGGAAGGTTCACGCTGATCGAGTAAAGCTCCTGGATACTTGCGTCCTCGAGCAGGATCGGCGCTCCGTCCGGTGCAACCCCAAGCCAAGGGGCGAAAAAGCCGGCGCGGCGGACGTTCTCAAGATTGGCCCACGCCTCCACCTTTTGGTCGCTCAGTCTGAGGCGATAGAGCAATGGCTCGGCGCCGAGGGCCGTATCGAAGAACAGGTATTTGCTGTCCGGTGTCCAGACCACGTCGTTGATGTTGCCGTGGGCCATGTCGGTCCAGGTGCCTCGCTGCAGATCGTAGAGACGCAGCGTCTGGTTGTCCCTGGTCAGCGCTGAGAGAAAGCGGCCGTCGGGCGACCAGCGCGCCGTCCACATGCCGATGGAACCGGCAAGGGCGGTCGGCTTCGCGTCGCCCAGACGATACAGCTCGATCGTCGAGGGGAGCGTGTGCGTCTCACCGACATTGATCAAGCTGCCGAAGGCGACACTTTTGCCGTCCGGCGACCAGGTGGCCACACCCTGGCCGGCAGACTGCTGCAGCAGGGGCTTGACCGCACCTCCTTGCGCAGACACCGTGTAAAGCTTCCAGTCCGATCCCGGGTGGGCGGCAATAAAGACGATCGTGCTTCCGTCCGGAGACCAGTGAGGAAAGCGCGCCACCAAGGGCCCCTGGCTCAGCTGCACCCGCTTGGTTCCGTCGATTCGGCTGCGCCACAGGGTGCCTTCAGGATAAGCCGTCCAGACCATGAAGGCCCCGTCCGGCGAAAAGCTTACCCCTTCGGCAGAGATGCCGCCCAGAAAAGGCTCCGGCCTGCGGGTCAGAGGGTCGATGCGGACCAGGCGTCCACGCATCTGCTCGCCGATCGCATAGATGTGTTTGCCATCCGAGCCGGGCACTGCCGCCTCCCAGCTGTCGAGCGGCGCCGCCGGCACTTCCATCGGCGGCGGCGGACTGCGCAGCCAACGATTCCACGGACCGCCAACGAGCTCGGGCTGCACATGGATACTGCTGCGATGGAATACGTCCGACATGTAGACGAACGCGCGGCCGCTCGGAGTCCAGGAGCCGCAGCACATACTGTCGCTGCCCGATTGCTGCGCAAAGAGCTGGTGCAGGTTGGCTCCGGTGCTGTCTACCTCCCATAGCCGGTCATGATACCCGTCATAGTTCTGGGTGAAACGCAGCACCCGTCCATCGGGCGACCACCGGGGCCAGTACGCCTGCCCGTCGACGGAGGCGACCAGGCTGGCCGAGCCGTCCGGCGCGCGAATGAAAAGCTTGCCGAACTGCGCGTACGCCAGCCGCCTTCCATCCGGAGACCAGCTCGCATCCTGCGCATGCAGGTTGAAGACCGGCGTGAAGACGCCGCTATGGAGATCCTTGCTGATGAGCGGCGGCAGATCCTCCACTCTCCAGGTACTTCCAAAGAGGAGTTTCTCTGCTCGCGGATCGAGTCCCACAGCCTGGCTCTCAGGCGAGGGCTGCCCGTCATAGACCGTCTCGCCTCCCCCGGTCGCCACATGGGCGAGCACCGCCTGATTGCCCCTGATTTCGTTGAAGTAAAGTGTGTGCCGGTTTTCAATGATGGACGCGTGCGTAAAGCGAAAGTCTTTGGACAAGCCGTCGCTGGTGAGCCGCTGGTACTCGCCGACCTGCATCCGCGAGCCCGAGTGCAGCCCAAGATAGCCGCCGATCAGCAAGGCCGGAAGCAAGAGCAGGCCGATCGCTCCGGCAATCCCCTCGAGGCGTATCGGCCGGGTGCGCCGCTGCGCCGAGTCCCCGGTATCGGCATCCTCACCGGCCGGTGACGGCGGTATGCTGACTTCGCAAGAGCCGGCCTCGCGCCCTTCCGGGATCGCAGAGAATTGCTCAGCCTCTCCGGCCTCCGCGATGGGCGCCACGGGCTCTTGCTGCACGGTCGCGCCCACAAAACGATAGCCCCGCTTCGGCACCGTCTCGATATAAGCCCGTCCATCCGGGGCACAGCCCAGGGTCTTGCGCAGCAGGAAGATATTCTGGGTCAGGTTTCCGTCTTCGACGAAGCTATGCGGCCAGAGCGCCTCCATGAACTCCTGCTTGGAGACCACCTGCCCGCCGCCCTGGACCAGCAGACTCAGCGTCTCAAGCACCTTCGGAGGGAGGGCAACCAGATCGCCTTCCCTCCATAGAACCCCTTGCTCGCAGTCCAGCACGAATTGATCGAACACAAAACGCATCGTCATGATTCTGACAGCTTCTCTTCAAGCCATCGCCACAAAGAGAGCCCTCTTGAGAAAAAATTGATCTCCATCTTGAGGTCCTCTTGAGGACCGACTCCCCTCGTCCGTGACATACCTTGAGCTGTTGGGCTCGGTGTGCATCCCGCACCGGCTGCCCGAACGAGCGCAGCGGTTGCGCACTTTCCGTTTCCTCGCTTCTTTCCGTTGCCTAGCTTAAGGAGTCCGCTTCATGCCCCGCGCCGTGTCTCTCCGCCCAGTTCTGTCTGCCTGCTTTCTCCTGTCCGGCTTTCTCGCCGCACAAGTCTCCTTGGCGCAAAGCCCGGTCAGCTTTCACGTCAACAGCGTCGTGGACAAGGTTGATGTCTCGCCGGGCGACGGGATCTGCTCGACCGGCTCGCTGCTGGCCGACGGGCACACGCCGGAGTGCAGCCTACGCGCCGCCATCGACGAGGCGAATGCCCTCTCGGCGGCCAACCCGAGCCTGCAGTACACGGTCTCGGTGATGGCGGGCACCTACAACCTGACCACGACCGAGACCTGCAGGTACCGCGACGTCGGCGGCTATATCGGCTTGGTCCCCTCCGCCACGCTCTGCGTCTCGGCCAACGTCACGCTCAACGGGGCTGACCCGGCGACGACGATCGTGGACCACGCCCAGCTCGACAGGGACTTCTTTGTCAGCTACGGCGTGAACGCGGCCATCAACAACATGACCATCCAGAATGGCGCCCAGTATGGGGGAACCTACGATGGCGGCGGCGGCGGCGTGAACAACCAGGGAGTGCTCACCCTCAGCAACGATATCTTCGCGAACAACATCTCGCAGACAGAAGAGGGTGCGGGCGTCTACAACGGGGGAACGCTCTTTGTGGAGGGCTCGACGTTTACGGGCAACACCGGCTGCGGCATCGCGGCGCAGTATGCCCTCACTTCGATCGATAACTCCTACTTCACCAAGAACACCGCCTACTACGGGGGAGCCGCCATCTCCATCTACGAGGGCACCGTGTCGATGAGCAACAGCACGCTCACCGGCAACACTGTGAGTAGCAATGGCATTGTCAGCGTGTACGGTGGCACGAGTACGATAGCGAACTCGACGATCAGCAGCAACACGATCGGCAATGCCGGGGCCGTGGCCACCAGCGGCTCACTCACGCTGGACAACGACACCATCGCCGGCAATACCGCGGGGAATTCGATTGGGGGCCTGTTCGCCAGTAATGTAACCATGTCGAACACGATCCTTGCCGGCAACACAGGCTACGACTGCGCTGTGGACGGGCTCACAGACCTGGGACACAACCTGGTCCAGACCCCGGAGCCCGGCCTCTGCAACATCACCAGCCCGACGACGCTCAAGGGAGTGGATGCCAGGCTCGGCCCCGTGGCCGTCAATGGCGGAGTCTTCCCGACCCAGGAGCCGCTTGCCGGGAGCCCGGCCATCGGCGCCGGCTCCAAGGCCACACCCGGCACCGGCGCCGGCGCGTGTACCGCGATCGACGAGCGCGGCTTTGTGCGCGGGGTGGGCGGCGTGTGCACCATCGGCGCGGTGGAGCCGCTCGGCGCCTTCCAGATCGGCGATATCTTGCCAGACCGAGGCTCGCCCGGGGGCACCGCCGGCGTGGTGGTGCATGGCAGCGGGTTGCTGGCGGGCAGCACCCTCGCGCTGCGCGACGGCAGCCAGTCCATCCCGCTGCTCGAGAGCACGGTCGCGCCCGATACCCGCTCGATCGCCGGGCTGCTGGACCTGAGCAAGGCTGCGACCGGCAGCTACGATGTCGTCGTCACGACGCCCGCCGGCGCGACCACCACGCTCCCCGGCGCCTATACCGTCGAGAAGGCAAACCCGCCGAACATCTACTCCTACGTCCTCGGCCCCGGCGCCGTGCGGCCTGGCCGGCCGAGCCAGTACACGGTCATCTACGGCAACCGCGGCAATGCCGATGCGTACCTGGTTCCGCTCACCCTGGCGCTGCCGGGGAACTTCGCCGGGCTCATCCTCAGCCCTGTGCTGGCGCCGCCGGCGGCCACCGGGCAGGCGATCACCGACTGGACCAACGTGCCGGTCGAGGTGAGTCCGTACGCGACAACCGCGGCTACGAACGTTCCCCTGCTGGTGCCGGTCATTCCCGCGGGCTCCCAGGGCATTCTGCGCTTTTCGCTTACCGCGCCCGTAAGCTCCAAACACGGCGACACGTTCACTTTCTCGGCCACTCTGGGCGACCCCTACGGGATCAGCCCCGGCGGCGCCGTCGATCCAACCGTGCTGAGCGAACTGGTCGCCGGCGCCCAGAACTACGCGCAAACCAACCTCGGGGTGACTCTGACCCCCACCGCCCTCAGCCAGATGAGCGCCTACGTGGCCGGGCAGCTGCAGCAGGTGGAGACCAAGGGCGAGACAGCGCTGGTCTCTTCCGCGCAGGGGCGCCCTGTCTTTTTCGATACCGCGCAGCTTTCGATCGACGTGGCAACGTACGGGGCAAAGCTCGTCGGGGGCGCGTCGGTGGCGCCTAAAGCGGGCCTGCACCCGGACGCGGGTGGCGCCGAGCCCAGCCTTCCAAGCCAACCCTGCGGCGGCGCACCCCTTGCGCCGGGCGCCAGCTGCGGCGATGCGCCCATACCGGCGCCCACGCCGAGCAATCCGCCGCCGCCTGGATACATCACGCGGGACGACTGCCTGGCGTTGCCCGGCCACCACATCTCGCAGTACGGCTCGACCTGCGTGCCGAACGATCCGCATGGATGCGCGATCATCGCCAATCCCCTGTTTGCGGATTCGGTAAACTGCGGATACTTTCCCATCGAAGAAAGCGTGGACCCGAACGAGAAAGACGGCCCCCTCGGCATCGGCAGCGCGCACTTTACCGTCGCGGCGGATCCATTCCACTACCAGGTAGAGTTTGAGAACTCGGCTTCAGCCAGCGCGGCTGCGCAAACTGTCTCCGTGACCGATCCGCTCGATACATCGCAGTACGATCTGTCGACCTTTGCGCTTGGACCCATCTCGTTCGGGTCCTACGTGCTGACACCACCGCCCGGGCTTACCAGCTTTCAAGGAGCGCTTGACCTGCGGCCGTCGGAGAACGTGATCGTCGCGGTCAGCGCCAACCTCAACAAGAGCTCCGGCCTCGCCACCTGGAACTTTACCTCGCTCGATCCGGCTACGATGCAGCTGGTGACCGACCCGTCCGCGGGCTTTCTCCCTCCCGATACCGATCCTCCGGCGGGTATCGGGCATGTCTCCTTCAGCGTGCAGCCGCTCGCCTCGCTGGCCAGCGGTACGGAGATTTGTAACACCGCCAGTATCGTATTTGACACCAATGCCGCAATCGCCACCGCGCCCTTCTGCAACAGCAAGGATACGAGGGCGCCGGTAAGCTCGGTGCAGCCGCTGCCCGCCACAGAAAGCTCGGCGACCTTCACTGTTTCCTGGGCAGGCTCGGACGCCGGCGCGGGCGTCCGGTCCTACACGATCTACGTCTCTGAGGACGGCGGCGCATTTACCGCATGGCAGAACCAGACCACGGCAACCAGCGCCAGCTTTGGCGGCGCGGCCGGCCACAAGTACGGCTTCTTTTCGATCGCCACCGATCTGCTGGGCAATATCGAAGGCCCAAAGACAACAGCAGAGGCCACGACCACGGTGGCCGGGGGAACGCCCGCGGCAGCACCCGTTTTTACCCCCGGCGGCGGGGTATATGACTCCACCCAACTGGTCGCACTGAGCGACGCCACACCGTCCGCGACCATCCACTACACCACCGACGGCAGCCTGCCCACGGCCCAATCGCAGGTCTATACCGGACCTGTGAGCGTGACCAGCACCGAGACGATCAAAGCCCTTGCCGTCGCCCCCGGCTACGCGCAAAGCCCGGTGGCCACCGCCACCTACACCATCACGCCGGCAAGCGTTGCTGCGCCAACCTTCAGCCCGGCGCCAGGCAGCTACACAACCGCGCAAGCCGTCACACTGGCCGATCGAACCAGCGGCGCGACCATCCACTACACTACCGACGGTACAAAGCCCACTGCGCACTCGGCCGTCTACTCCCAGCCCATCCAGGTCTCCTCCACAGAAACCATCAACGCGATCGCCATCGCAGGCCTCACTTCCAGCCCGCTTGCGACCGCGACCTACACGATCGCCAACGGCCAGTGTCAGACCATTGACTACTCGAAAGGCTTTACCGGCTCCGGGCTCTCGCTCAACAACGGGGCTGCCCTGGCGAACGACCGGCTCCGGCTTACCGATGGAGGCTTTTCAGAAGCGCGCAGCGCCTTCTACACCACGGCTGTCCCGGTATCGAACTTCACTACGGACTTTGCCTTCCAGTTGGTAAATCCCCTGGCCGACGGGATCACTTTCACCATCCAGTCGAACAATCCACAGGTGGTCGGGCAGCCGGGCGGCGGGTTGGGATACGCCGGCATTCCCAACAGCATCGCCCTCAAGTTCGATCTCTTCGACAACAACGGCGAGGGCTTCGATTCCACCGGTCTGTACGGCGACGGAGCCTATCCCGACACGCCCGCCGTCAACCTTTTTCCTGCCGGCATCAACCTGCACAGCGGCCATCTCTTCGCGGTACACATTGCCTACGCGAACGACAAAGGAACGGGAACGATCACCGACACCGTCACGGGCGCATCCGCGAGCATGAGCGTACCCGGCGATCTTTCAAAGACCGTTGGGAGTGCGGCCTATGTCGGATTCACGGCCAGCACCGGCACACTGACCGCAACCCAAGACATCGTTACCTGGACCTACCGCGGAGGCTCGGCATGCACCGCGAACTGACCTTGTCACGGTGCGCGCAAATGGGGCCCTCGCACACCTTCGGTGGAGGGCCGAGATCCGCTCCGCCACCGCGACTGGGCATCGCTCGTGGCACCGCTTTCAGGTTCCGGCGTAATTTTAAGACCCGGCGAACTCTGCGAACGCCCGCTCTCCTACGCTCGGCCGCGTCGCGGCAGCCTTTTGATAGATCGCGAGAGCCGCCTCAAGCTCTGCCCCCTTGAGCATCCTCCGCGGAGCCCGGACCCGCGCGGAACCGACCCCGGCCTGCTCCTGGACCCATTTGATCAACTGCACGAACTTCGGCACGGTATCCATCCGGAGCAAGGGCAAAAACCAGCGATAGAGCGCGAACGCCTCATCCCGCTTGCCTGCGCTCGCCAGCTCGAACAGTTTCACCGACTCCGCCGGATACGCGTTCACCAGCCCCGCCACCCAGCCCACCGCGCCGGTCGCGATCGCTTCGACGATCACGTCATCGACCCCGACAAAGAGCCTGATCCGGTCGCCGAGCAGCTCGCGGATAGCAGCCACTCGCCGCACATCGGCACTCGACTCCTTCACCGCGACCAGGTTCTCGTACTCGCCTGCGAGCTCCGCGATCGCCTCCGGCAGAAAGTCCGTCTTGTACGCCACCGGGTTGTTGTAGAGCATGCACTCCAGCTTGGAGGACCTAAGCACAGCGGCCACATGCTGCTTCATCTCGTACCAGTCGGAGGTATACACATAGGGCGGCAGCACCATCAGCCCCGAGCAGCCGATCTCCTCGGCTTGCTGGGCCAGCCGGACCGCGTGCGTCGTCGAGAGCGACGAGATGGAGGCGACCACCGGCGCCTTGCCCGCCACCCGCACCGCCGTCTTCAAAATCGCGACCTTCTCATCGTGTTCGAGCGTGGCGCCTTCGCCCAGCGAACCGAGCATCACCAGCCCCGTACAGCCGTTGCCCAGCTGCCAGGCCGCATGCTGCGCCAGAAACTCGTGATCGACCTGCATTTGCGTGTCGAAAGGGGTTGTCATTGCAGGCATCACACCAGACCAGTTCATACCTTTTCCTTTTCGTGATTCATCTTTTTTTCTCGCTCCTGACCTTCGGCGCCGCAGAGCGCTTCGAGGGGTACCGGAAAGATCGGCGGACGAACGGAAGCAGGCTTCCATCCCAGGAGAAACTCGACCGCCGGCCCGCACACTCTACCCTGGCAAGGCCCCATGCCGCAGCGTGTCTGCAGCTTGGTGTCGGTCCAACCGTGCCGGCCGCTGAGGTGAGCGAAGTGCACGTCTTCGCAGCGGCACACGATTGTGTCGGCCTGCGGCAGTCCGCGCAGCTCCGGCCGCAGCGCAAAGGCCGCGTCCAGCCCGCGGCCGAACGCCCGCGCCCTGCGCGCCCGCCCGGCCAGGTGCCCGGTGCTCTGGCCCGCACACGCCAGCCCCGCAATCTCACCCTCGAGCAGCGCAGCGTCCAGACCCGCAATCCCGGTCGGCTCGCCCGCGCAGTACACGTTTGCAAGCGAGGTCTGCTGCGTCTGGTCCACCTTCACAAAGCCATCCTGCATGCCGCACCCGAGAAGCTGCGCGATCTCGGTATTCGCCACCAGGTGATACCCCACTGCAAGCAGCTCGCAGGGTTGCTCCCAGCATCGTCTTCCGTCGGTGATTCGCACCGCCCGCAGACCCTGCCCATCGCTCGCGCCCAGCGCCTCCGTCACCCAGCACCCGGTGCGATACGAAGACCTCCACAGCCGCGCACGGTAGCGCGCACCCTCGAGCAACTTCGCCGGGGTCCCGCACAAAGAACCCGCAAACCGCGCCAGCTGCGAGAGCGAAGCCTGTTCCAAAACGCTCTGCACCTGCGCGCCATCTTCTGCCAGGTGGGCGGCCACCGCCAGCAGCAGCGGCCCGGTGCCCGCCACCACCACCCGCTTGGCCGCCACCGGGTACCCACCCCGAACCAGCGCCTGCAATCCCCCCGCGCCGAAGACCCCCGGCAGGGTCCAACCGGGAAACGGCAGAAAACGCTCGCGTGCGCCGGTCGCCAGAATCAGCCTCTGCCCATGGAAGGCTTCCGTGTCGCTGCCCGCCGCGGGCTCGCAGAGCGCCTGCACCGTTCCCCCCGGGTCGGCGTTAAAGACCGTCCGGCCTGGCAGCACCTTTGCTCCGCTCCGGCGCAGCCGCTCGAGCGCACGCTGCCTGGGACCGCGATCTTCCAACGGCCCGGCCGCGCCTCGGACCGTCGCCGCCCGCCAGATCTGGCCGCCCGCCGCATGGTTGTCATCGAGCACCACGACACTGCGCCCATGTTCCGCCGCTGCCGTCGCCGCCGCAATGCCCGCTGGCCCCGCCCCGATTACCACCACCTCTGCGCGCGTCATCGGCCTGTCTCCACCCGCATCCCAGGCTCGCAAAGCAACTGGCAGGTGCGCCGATGCGCAAGACCGTTCACCGTCGCCCGGCACTCGAAACAGATCCCCATGCCGCAGAGAGCTCCCCGCGCCTCTCCCCCCACCGATACGCGCGCCGGCCGTCGCGCGACCAGCATCGCCGCCGCCACCGTCGTGCCCGGCGCCACACGGCTCTCAACACCGTTGATCACCATCGAGATCGTCTCAGGCATACTGCGTCCCCGGCGCCTTGCCCAGTCGGGCCGCGAGGTAAGGCGCCCGGTCGATCGCTGACGGCCGCCCCAGCATCGCGTCCACCAGCAGGCGGGCCGCACCCGGCGCGTTCGTAATGCCCAGCCCTTCAAAGCCCGCCGCCAGCCATAGGCTCGCATCCTCCGAGATCCCCGCGGCCGGCCCCAGCAGCGGCAGCTTATCCGGCGTCGCCGCCCGAAAGCCCGTCCACACGCGCACCACAGACAGCCTCTGCATCCCCGGCATGTACTCGGTCGCACGCGCGATCATCCGCTTGAGCATCCGCGCTTCGACCGCCGGATCCTCACTGCCATACTGCCTCGAGGATCCCAGCAGGAGCTGCCCGGTGCGGCGCGGCTGCACGTTGAACGCCACCGAGTCCTCGACGAGCTTGTGCGCGCTCTTCAGGTAGCCCAGCTCCACCAGCTGATGCCGCACAAAGCCCGGATAGCGATCGGTGATCACAAGATGGCCCTTGCGCTTCTCGATCGGCAGCGCCGGCAGCAACGCACACTGGGTGCCCACCGCCAGAACGATCCGCGCCGCCGCAAGCCTCACCCCTCCGCGCAAGCGCACCTCTCCCTGCGAGGCCGTGAGCGCCTCCGCCAGGTACACCTCGGCGCCCATCCGCCGCGCCTGCTCCAGATAAAAGGCCGCGGCCGCCGGCGGGTAGATCACCCCATCGCCCGGGACAAGCAGACCCCCCGCCAGGCCGGGGGCAAGATTCGGCTCGGCCTCCGCAAGCTCCCTGGCCGAAAGCACCTTCGCCTCCAGCCCCGCTCGCTCCAAGCACCTGCACTTGGCCTGCACTTCAGCCATCTCTTCGTCATCGGCCGCCACCCAGATCGTGCCGCAACGCTCGTACTCCGAAGCGCCGGGAAGCGCCCGCGCGTCCTCGCTCCAGAGCGAACGCGACAGCGCCGTCAAGGCGAGCTGCGCAGCCGAGTCATCCATCACCACCACGTGGCCCATCCCGGCCGAGGTCGCCCCACCCCCGACCGTTCCCCCTTCGATCACCGCGACGCGCCAGCCCTGCCGCGCACACTCCCGCGCCACCGCGCATCCTACGATCCCCGCGCCTACCACCGCCACGTCGAAGAGCTTCATCTTAGAACCGGATCCCGCGCAGAAACGGATCGCCGGCCGTGAACAACAACTCCGTCTTGCCCGTAATCCAGGCCCGTCCCCGAATGCTGGGGTGCACCGTTCCCTCGCTCCCCTCCGCGACCGAGCCTTCGAACACCGTTCCCAGGATGCCTTCCTGTCTCCACACCGCGCCCGGCGCAAGCTCGCCGTCTGCATAAAGGCAGGCCATCTTCGCGCTCGTCCCGGTCCCGCACGGCGAACGATCGAACGAGGCTCCGGGACACAACACAAAGTTACGTGACGAGTTCCGACGATCCTCCGGCTGCGCGGAGAACTCGATGTGATCGATCGTCGCTCCCTCGCGCCCGGTCACCCCCTGCGCCTGCAGCGCCGCCCGGAGCGCGCTCGAGACCGCCACCAGCCGGCCCCGGTTCTCAGCCCGCAGCGGGCAGGGCGGATCGCCCACCAGAAAAAACCAGTTCCCTCCCCAGGCGATATCGCCCGTGAAGACGCCAAAGCCGGGCACCTCCACCTCGATCGCCGACCGGTAGCGGTAGCTCGGAACGTTGCGCACCGTCACCCCGCCATCCTCGTGCAAGGTCGCCTCGACCGTGCCCACCGGGGTCTCAATCCTGTGCGGTCCCGGCTCGATCCGCCCCAGGTAGGCAAGTGTCGCCATCAAGCCGATGGTTCCGTGACCGCACATGCCCAGGTAGCCCACGTCATTGAAGAAGATGACCGCGGCCGAAGAGCCCGGGTCGACCGGCTCGAGCAGCAGAGCGCCCACCAGCACGTCTGATCCGCGCGGCTCGGCAAGGATCGCGGTGCGGAAATCATCGCATCGCTCGGAAAAGACTGCGAGTCGCTCGGCGATCGAGCCCCGGCCCAGCCGGGGGCCGCCTGCGAGGACGACGCGGGTCGGCTCGCCGGCCGTATGCGAGTCGATCACCTGAATCGAACCAGCCCGGCTCGAACC
>CAZZYH010000053.1:0-19225 GCA_964658225.1 Vulcanimicrobiota bacterium
CGGGGGCACGACGGGCGGGGCCGGCGGCGCCGGTTCGGGCGCCTCGGGCCTGGTGTCTTCAACCCTTGGCACCGGTACGGCGGTCTCCTCCTACGACCCGGTGATCACCGATACGGGCGGGCTCGAACACTACACCGTGCCTGAATCGAATCTGCAGTTCTACGGCGTGCCCTCGCTCGATGCGAATACGCTCTCGAACACCTTCCAGTACGCGCAGGCCTTTGCCACCGGCACCTCGTTCAGTTTTGAGCTCGAGAACAGCCGCGCTACCGAGAACAGCCCGTACAGTCTGCTCACCCCCGCGCTCAATGCGTACTATCGCGTCTCCCTGCAGCAGCCGCTGCTGGCCGGCTTCGGGCTTGGGCCCAACCTGCGCTATCTTCGCATCGCGCGGAACAATCGCACCATCTCCGAGCTCGGCTTTAAAGATCAGGTCATTGTGACCATTACCCAGATCGCGAACATGTACTGGGACCTGGCCAGCGCCTATGAAGACGAGCAGGTAAAGGAACGTTCCCTGGCGTTCGCACAGCAGGAGCTGGCCAGTGACAAGCAGCAGCTCGCGCTCCAAGCCATTCCGGCCATGGATGTGACCCGCGCCGAGGGCGAGATGGACGTCCGCGACGAAGAGCTATCGATTGCCAAGACCACTCTGCAATTGCAGGAGTCGCTGATCAAAAATGCGCTCACGAAGAATCTCGACGACACGCGGCTGAGCGAGATACCGGTGGTGCCCACGGCCAAGATTACGATCAACGATGGCGAGGCATCCCGTCCGCTGCCCGAGCTGATCGCAAGCGCGCTGCACGACCGGACGGAACTCTCCGAGTCGGACTACGATCTGGCCAACCGCGATATCAGCCGCAAGGCCGCACGCAATGCGGTGCTGCCCACGGTCGACCTGCAGGCCTTTTACGGCGGCACGGGTCTGGCCGGCGAAGTGAACAGAAACTACTACCAGCCGGGGACGAGCTCGACCGTGCCGACCGACTTTGCCGGATCGATGACGGGCGCTTTCAATAACAGCTCGCCTGACTACTATGTCGGGATCTCGGTCGCCATTCCGTTGCGCAATCGCATCGCGAAGTCAGACCAGTATCGCTCCGAGCTCGAGTACCGCCAGTCCGAACTGCGCATTCAACAGTTGAAGAAGCAGATTCGCATTGAGGTGCGCAACGCGCAGTATGCGCTTGAGCAAAGCAGCGCGCGCGTGATCGCCGCGCGCAAAGGGCGTGACCTGGCGCAGAAGACCTTCGACATCAGCACGCAGGAGCAGAAGCTGGGCGCGGGCTCGAACCTGCAGACACTCGCCGCCCAGCATGATCTGGCTCTGGCCGAGTCAACGGTTGTGGAGGCCGAGACGACCTATGAAAAGTCACGTGTGGAGCTTGCGCGCGCCACCGGCGCTACGCTCGAGGCTTACCAGGTTTCTATCGGCGACGCGAAGACCGGGGTGGTGACTGGCATTGTGCAGGCAGGCCGACCATAATCGAAGACGAGACCCATGGCCATACGAGCGAGCACCCACGGAGAGCCGGCGAGCGCTGCCTCGGCGCCTGAGTCAGAGCAGGACCCGCGCTGTCGCCTGCTGATCGCCGACGACCAGGCACATATTCTGGACGCGCTCGAGTTTCTGCTCAGGCCGGAGGGCTATCGGCTGGAGCGAGCGAGCACCCCGGCGATGGTGCTGGACGCGCTTGCGCGCCGGAGCTTTGACGGCGTGCTGATCGACCTGAACTACACCCGCGACACCACCTCCGGACAGGAAGGGCTCGAGCTGTTGACGCGGGTGCTCGCGGTTGCGCCGGATCTGCCAGTGATTGTGATGACGGCCTGGTCGAACGTCGAGCTGGCGGTCGAGGCGATGCGCCGGGGCGCGGCAGATTTCGTGCAGAAGCCGTGGGAAAATGCGCGGCTGCTTACCATCCTGCGCACGCAGCTGGAGCTGCATCGCTCGCAGAAGCGTGCACAATGGCTGGAAGCGGAAAACCGCATGCTGCGCGCAGATGGGGCGCCGGACTTCATCGCGACCGCACCATCGATGCGCGCGGTGCTGCAGACGATGACGCGCATCGGTCCCTCGGACGCGAATGTGCTGATCACCGGCGAGCATGGGACGGGCAAGGAAGTCGTCGCGCAGACGATGCACCGGCTTTCGTCGCGCGCAGGCCAGACGCTGGTCACGGTGAATACCGGCGCTTTGCCGGACGGGACTTTTGAGAGCGAACTTTTTGGACACGTGAAGGGCGCTTTTACCGATGCCCGGACGGATCGCATCGGCCGCTTTGAGCTCGCGCACCGCGGGACCCTGTTTCTGGACGAAATTGCAAATGTGCCGATGCGCCAGCAGGCCAAGCTGCTGCGCGTGCTCGAGACCGGGGAGCTCGAGCGTGTGGGCTCGTCGCGCACCCAGAGTGTGGATGTGCGGGTGCTTTCGGCGACCAATGCGGATTTGCCGAGCGCCTGCGGGAACGGGCTCTTTCGCGAGGATCTGTTCTTTCGCCTGAATACGGTCGAGATCCGGTTGCCGCCTCTGCGCGACCGCGTGGAGGATATCCCGGCGCTGGCGGCGCACTTTCTCGCACGCCATGCTTCGCGGTATCGCCGTGCGGCGCGGGGGTTTGAACCGTCGGCTCTGCAGGCGATGCTTGACTACAACTGGCCGGGCAATGTGCGGGAGCTTGATCACACGATCGAGCGGGCCGTGCTGATGTCAGGCGGGGAGCGGATCGAGAGCGCGGACCTGGGGCTGCACGCGCCGCGCGCCGGCAGCTCCGGCGCCGCTCAGAGCCTGGACGAGATGAGCCTCGAGACGGTCGAGGCGATCCTGATTCGCAAAGCGCTGTTGCGCGCCGCCGGCAATGTAAGCCATGCCGCCGAGGCGCTGGGCCTGAGCCGCGGCGCGCTCTACCGGCGCATCGAGAAGTATGGGCTCTAGTTCCGGGCCGCATCCCGGGGGCGCGCCCGGCAGCGGGGGCCGCCCGCGCCGGCTCTCGCTGGGGCGTTCCGGGCGGCGGCTCAGCTTTGAGCGCCGCCTGCGTATCTGGCTTTGGCTGCTGGGGCTTGCCCCCCTGATGCTCTGCGCGGCCCTGGCGTATGCCTGGGGCCTGGCGCCAGGAGCAGGTGCGGCGGCCTGCGGGGTGCTGCTGCTGGGATGGGCGATTGCGATCTCTCTGCTTACGGAGCAGATTGTGCGCCCGCTGCAGACGCTGGCGAACGTCATCGCCGCGCTGCGTGAGGATGACTACTCCTTTCGTGCGCGCGGTGGACGCCGCAATGATGCGATCGGCGACCTGGCGCTCGAAGTCAATGCGCTCGCGGCCACGCTGCAGTCGCGCCGCGGCAGCGCCCTTGATGCCATGGCTCTGCTCGAGCGCGTGATGAGCGCGATGCAGTCGCCGGTGCTGGCCTTTGCCCCCGATGGAACGCTGCGCCTGTGCAACGTCGCTGCCGAGCGTGTCTTTGAGCTCGACTCTCGCGCTTCGCTCGGCAGCCATGTTTCACAGCTGCGTATGGAGTATGTACTGGCCGCTGCGAACGATGAGCTGATCTCGATCCACCGCCACAGAGAAGCAAGCCCGGCTGCAACCCGATGGATCGTGCAGCGCTCTTCCTTTCGGCTGCGCGGGGTGCCGCACGTGCTGCTGCTGCTCTCGGACGTAAGTGCGGCGCTGCGCGAGGAAGAACGTATCGCCTGGCAGAGGCTGATCCGGGTGATCGGCCACGAGATCAATAACTCGCTGACGCCGATCAAATCCATAGCCGGCAGCCTGCTGGCACAGCAGCGCAGCGGGGCTGACTCGGTCGAGGATCGTGAACGCGGGCTGGCCGTAATTGCAAATCGTGCCGAGTCGCTGAACCGCTTTCT
Source organism: Vulcanimicrobiota bacterium (assembly GCA_964658225.1). Classification (GTDB taxonomy): domain Bacteria; phylum Acidobacteriota; class Terriglobia; order Terriglobales; family Acidobacteriaceae; genus EB88. The sequence goes on from CAZZYH010000053.1 coordinate 3,869, forward strand.
GCAGGCCTATAGCCAGCTGGCCGGTTTACCCGCTCCGCGCCGCTCGATGATTGCGCTTGAGCCGCTGCTCGAGCGGGTGTGCATGGTGGAGACCCGGCTCGCGGTGCGCCTGCAACGAGGGCCGGCCACGATGCTTGAGGGCGATGCGGACCAGCTTCAGCAGGCACTGATCAATCTGGTCAAGAACGCAGCCGATGCCGCGGTCGACGCTGCCGTTCACCAGCAAACTCCGCCGCTTCCCCAGGTGACTGTCTCATGGCAGTGCCTGCTGCGCGATCTCGTGATCTCGATCTGCGACAGCGGTGCCGGCGTCGCCAACGAGAGCAATCTCTTTGTCCCCTTTTACACCACCAAGGCGGGCGGAACAGGGATCGGCTTAGTGCTGGCGCTGCAGATTGTAGAGGCGCATGGGGGCACCCTACGCCTGCGCAACCGGGTAGACGCGCAAGGATGCGAAGCGGAGGTGCGCCTGCCGCTGGTATGACCGCCGTCGCTTTCTGCATGGCGACCGAGCCGCGACAACGAGGCAGCGTTCCGGGGGATTTATGCCAGCGAACCCGGCGCCATATCCGATCCGGCTACAGTCTGGAACAGGCTTGCTTCCTGGCTTCTGCGCGCGAGCAGCCCGGCCACCACTTTGCCGCCCGCATGGTCCCATTGCGCGAACTGCTCGGCGGCTCCGGAAAAGTCGCTGCTGTTGAGTCGTGTAAGTAGGGTCGACTTGAGGAATGCGCCGGTGCCGAGATTGAATACGAAGTCGACCAGCGCATCGAACTCGGCCTGGGTCAGCGGAACAGTTACGAGCGTGTTGACCGAGTGTGCGGCTTTGCTGATGTCCTGCTCGAGTAGTTTTTCTGCGGTGGCCTGGGTGATGACGAGGCCGGGATGAACGTCGGGTCCTGTATGCCCGTAGCCGATCGTCCAGACGCCAACCTGGTCTTGATAGGCTTCGCAGCGAAGGCCTTCGCAACGTTCCGTCAGGCACAGGCCGGCCTTGCTGTAAGTCAAATGATTGACAGCCATAATCCCTCCTGCGCTTATTAAAGTAGAAGGGACCGTAAAGGTACGCCAACCGTTGTGACATAAGTGCGGCTGCACTTACTCCTTAAAAAATGTATGCAGAGTTTTTCGCGGACTTATGCATGATCGTGCTCTTGACGCGCATGCTTGTTTTGTTTACACGATACCTGCGCCCACGGTTGGCTGAAGGTCCGGGCAGCTCCGTGTCTTGCCGGGGAGGAAGTTAGAAATGCAGCGACCTATCGTTTTTATCCATGGTTACTCTGCGAACGGAAAAGCCTTTCACCCTTTGCGGGACGCGCTGGTAGCCTGCCGGGAGCGGCAAGGCAAGTGGCCGCTCGAGATAACGGCGATCGATATCTGCACCTATGTCTCGCTGAACAATGAAGTCACCATCACCGACATCGCCGAGGGACTGGACCGGGCGTTTCGCAATCACCCGTTGCTTCAGGATGAGACCCAGGAGTTCGATGCGATCGTGCACTCGACCGGCATGCTCGTCATGCGGGCGTGGCTGGCGAACAAGGGCGCTGCGGCAATCACCAAGGGCAGGCTGAAGCGGCTCAAGCACCTGGTCGGGATCGCGCCGGCAACGTGGGGATCGCCGCAGGCCTCGCAGGGTAGAACTTTTCTCGGAGCACTTGTCAAAGGCAACCGAGACATCGGCCCGGACTTTCTCAATGCCGGCGACCGCGTGCTCCAGGCGCTTGAGCTGGGCAGCGACTTTACTTGGAAGCTGGCCCACCAGGACCTGCTCGGGCCGGCGCCTTTCTACGACAAGGGTCCGGACACGCCGTTCGTCGGTATTTTTATCGGGAACCGCGGTTACCCCGGGGTGGACAGCGTAGCCAACAGCCCGGGCTCGGATGGGACTGTCCGTTGGGCAGGCTGTGGCCTCAATACGCGCAAGATTACCCTCGACCTGACCCGCCTGCCGGTAGACCGTGACGGCCGGAATCAACGCTATTCGATCACGCCGTGGGTGGGTTGTCGCAGTGACATCCCGATGATTGCGCTCGATGACCGGGATCATTCGTCCTCGATTGCGGAGCCGCTGCCGGGCATGGTCGAGCTGATCTCGGATTTTCTGGAAGTAAGCGACGACGCGACGTATCGGGGCTGGCTGGAGGCGGCAAAGGCGTTCGGAGAACCGGGCCGCAAGAAGATGCTCGAGCACCCGGCAAAGGCATGGGCGCTTGGTGAGAAGGCGGCCGGCTTGTTTCAGCACCTCCTGGGCGGGAACACGGAAGAGCCATTGGATGGATGGCAGCAATTTGTAGTGCGGGCGATCGACACGCATGGCAACGGGATCACTGATTATTTTCTGGAGCTATTCCTGGAGGATGAGCACGGTGTTCTCAACTCCTGTCAGCAGATCCTGAGTGATGTGCATGCGTACGGCACCGACAGCAGCTACCGCTGCTTTCATGTCATGCTGCCGCAGGGCATTACGGCCGGAGGCAAGCGATTGATCGCGCAGATCCACGCGTCGACCGGAACCGAGCTGCTCTGCTACCAGGGGTACGGAGATAACCAGTCGATGCTGAGCGCGACCGCCGAGCCGGTCCAGCTCGATATCAGCGGGCTGGCGGAGAAGGCGGAGTCTTTCTTCTGCCCGTTTACGACCACGCTGATCGAGATACAGCTCAACCGCGAGCCCAAGCCATTGCACCAGGTAAGCCAGCTGCTCTACTTTCTGGGTCCCGATGGCACCAGGCTTGGGGACGCGGCGGGTGCGGGGAAGGCATAATCGGGCGAGACGAAGCCGCCCTTTCCTCCTGGCGAGTTACAACCGCGCGGCAGCGGCAGCCAACCGCGCCTGTGAATTGGTACACTGCCGCCATGCAGGCACTGCTTCTCTCCGAGTATCGCAAGCTCGAGCTGACAGACGTGCCCGCGCCCGCTATCGCTGACGACGAGGTGCTGCTGCGCGTGGCAGCCTGTGGCATCTGCGGCAGTGACGTGCATGGCTACGATGGCTCATCCGGCCGCCGCATTCCGCCCATCATCATGGGTCACGAGGCAGCGGGAACGATTGCCGCCGTAGGCTCATCGGTCAGGGGCTGGCAGGTAGGCGACGCAGTTACATTTGACTCGACTTTATCCTGCGGCGCCTGTAAGTACTGCCAGCGCGGCGAGGTGAACCTGTGTGATCACCGCCAGGTCTTCGGAGTCTCCTGCGGGGACTATCGCCGCGATGGCGCGTTTGCCGAGTTTCTTGCAGTGCCGCAGAGAGTGCTTTATCGTCTGCCGCCGGAGTTGCCATTTGCCCATGCGGCCATGATCGAAGCTGTATCCGTGGCGCTGCATGCGGTGCGTGTTGCTCAGTTTTCCCCGGGCTCGACAGCGCTTGTCATCGGGGCGGGTATGATCGGGACTCTGGTCGTGCAGGCGCTCCGCGTTGCCGGCGCGGCGCATATTGTTGCGGCTGACCCCGATCAAAGCCGGCTGGCGATGGCTGCCGGTTCAGGCGCGCATACACCGATCAACACGGGGGCAGAGGATACGGCGCAGGCGGTAGCGGCGGCGCTGCCAGGCGGCGCAGACCATGTGTTTGAAGCAGCAGGGATGGGTGCGACGGTAGCAAACGCGGTGGCCGCGGTGCGCAAAGGCGGCACGATCACGCTGATCGGCAACATCGCCGCGCAGGTGCAGTTGCCCCTGCAGGCAGTCGTTACACGGCAGATCCGTCTGCAGGGTTCGGCGGCTTCGGCCGGCGAGTACCCACGCGCCATCGAGCTGCTGGCCGGCGGCCAAATCGATGTGGCGCAACTTATCTCGACAGTGGTGCCGCTCTCTGAAGGTGCGCGCTCCTTTGATCGCCTCTATCGGCGCGAGGCTAACTTGATGAAGATCGTACTTACCCCGGCATGAGCGCTGGGACACAGCTTTTCGATCTAAGTGGGCAGGTGGCGCTGGTAACGGGGACGAGCCGCGGATTGGGCCAGTACTTTGCACGGGCGCTTGCCCGCGCCGGCGCCGATCTGATCCTGTCGAGCCGCGACCGGGCGGCGCTTGCGCCCTTTGAGCAGGAGATTGCCGCGCTCGGCCGGCGGTCCGTTTCTGTATCTCTTGACGTAACAAAAGAAGCTTCGATTCGCGCTGCCGTTGCCGAGGCAGAAGCCGCCTTCGGGCGCATCGATATCTTGGTCAACAATGCCGGCATGAATATTCGCAAGCCGGCCGTCGAGGTTACGTGGGAGAACTGGAACCAGGTCCTCGATACGAACCTGCGGGGTAGTTTCTTTGTCGCGCAGGCGGTCGCCCCGGGCATGATCGAGCGTGGGTATGGGCGCATCATTAATATCGGCTCGGTCACGGCAGTGGCCGGCTATGCGAGTTTGGGGCCGTACGGCGCCAGCCGCGGCGGCATTCGCCAGCTTACGATGAGCCTGGCCGACGACTGGGGACCTCACGGCGTTACGGTCAACTGCCTGGCGCCGGGCTGGTTCCAAACCGAGCAGAACCAGGTCATGTACGAGAATCGGGAGTGGGTGGAGTACTTATGCGATCGGATTCCCGTCAAGCGCCCCGGGCGCCCGGATGATCTCGACGGCGCCATCGTCTTCCTTGCTTCCGAGTCCAGCCGCTACATGACCGGGCAGACCTTGTTGGTCGATGGCGGCATTTCGACTGGCGCCACGCGTGCCTTACCAAAAGCTGCAAAGTAGGTTCCGCATGATTCGATTGTTCGCGCTTTTCCTGCTTGTGATTTCCGTCGCTTCGGCACAAACGCCCGCGCCGCTCGAGGTGTACTTTATCGATGTGGAAGGCGGCCAGGCCACGCTTTTTGTAACCCCTGAACGCCAGTCCCTGCTGATCGACACGGGCTGGCCGGGCAACAATGGCCGCGATGCCGACCGCATCGTCGCACTCGCGCACAAGGCGGGGTTGACCCGCATAGACGACGTGCTGATCACCCACTTCCACCAGGATCATGCGGGAGGCGTGCCGCAGCTGCTGGCGCGTATCCCTGTAGGTACGGTAATCGATCACGGTGACAATCGCGAAGACACGGAACCGGCGACCCACTCGGTCTATGCCGCGTATCAAAAGGCGCTTGCGTCGCCGCGCGCGCCAGCGCACCTGGTAGCGCACTTAGGGGAGAAGTTGCCCATCCAAGGACTGGACGTGCAGGTAGTTTCCGTAGATGGTCAGGTCCTGACAAAGCCCCTGCCCGGCGCCGGCGCTGCCAACCCTGCCTGCGCGCAGACCGAGGTCCGGGCTGCCGACCAGACCGAGAACGCGCGCTCGCTGGGGGTCGCGATCCACTATGGCAAAGCTACGCTGATCGATCTCGGCGATCTTACCTGGGACAAGGAGCAGCCGCTGATGTGCCCGAACAATCTGGTCGGGCACGCGGACGTTTATATTGTCTCGCACCATGGATGGGACCACAGCGGAAGCCCGGCGTTGGTGCATGGGCTTGCGCCGCGCCTGGCCATTATGGATAACGGCGCGACCAAAGGTGGATCGCCGGCTGCCTGGCAGACGATTGAGTCTTCGCCGGGGCTCGAGGCGCTCTGGCAGCTGCACTTTGCCGAGGGCGCCGGCTCGAACAATGTGGCTGAGGAGCGCATTGCGAACGTGAAGGGCGGAAGCGAAGGAAACTATCTCAAGCTGAGTGTCGCGGCTGATGGCAGGCTTGCGGTCTGGAATGCGCGGACCGGGATAAGTAAGACGTATCCGGCGCGGTAGCTCGCCTCAATCTGCGAGCTATCGACGCCGTGCAGCTTACATCACGTTCACCGACCTTGGTCCTACGCACTTAGAGCCTTATCGAGGACAGGCGCGCGTTCTATCTTGCCGAGTAAGAGCACGTAACTTGCGAGCCCTACCAGCAGCACTGCGGCCGCAACCATAAATGCGGGCCCGAAGGAGTGGGTCGACGCACGGAGATAGCCGGTGGCGATCGGGGCGACGATAGCAGCCAATTGGCCGGCCAGGTTCATGATCGATCCAACGCGCCCCGTGCCGCCTGGCGGCGCAAGCAGCGAAGGGATACTCCACACGATCGGAGCCGCTGCTGAAAGGCCGCTGAGGGCCAGCGCGAGGCAAACCAGGATGAGGCGAGGCCCGTGCAGCAGCGCCGGGGCCAGCACGAAGAGGCCGAGCGTGGTGCCGCCGACCAGCACCGTTCTCCGGACCGTATCGGCATTGCGTCCACTGCGAATCAGCGCATCGACCAGGTAGCCGCCAACCGTGAACTCGGTGATCGCGGCCGCGATCCAGGGCAGGCCGGCCAGAACAACGGCAGCGTGGGCGCTCATACGAACGCCGCTCTCGAGATACACCGGGAGCCAGGTAAGTAATAAGTAGAAGCAGTAGTTGTAGGCCCCCGAGCCGATCGCCACGCCCCAGACCTTACGCTGGCGAAGTAAGTCCGCTAACCGAACCTGGCGCAGAACCGTATCGGGCGAAGTCACTGCGAGATAGCCCTCGTTTAGTTTGGGATCGCGATAAACGATCGCAAACAGGGCGGCATAGGCCAGGCTGAGCGCCGCCGTGGTGGCGAAGTTCACGCGCAGGCCATAGCGCAGCAGGATCAGTCCCAGGACGGGTGTGCCGAGGCCGATGGAGAACTTGGCTGCGGAGTCGAAGGTTGCCGTGGGGACGCTGCGCTCGTGCTCAGCGAACCACAGCCCGACTGCCTTGGCATTGGCGGGGAAGGTCGGCGCTTCGCCGATGCCGAGGAGAAAGCGAGCCGCGAACAGGACCAGAACGGTGGGCGCGATGGCGGCGAGCCCGGAGGCCAGCCCCCACAGCAAGATCGCGGCCAGCATGACTCGGCGCACGCCCCAGCGGTCAAGCAGCGTGCCGCTCGGCAGCTGCATCGCGGCATAGGTCCAGCTATAGGAGCTCAGCAGGTAGCCATAGACGACATCGGAGATGCCGAAGGCGTCGCGCAGCGCTCCGTGCGCCACCGACAGGTTGACTCGGTCGAAGTAATTCACCAGAACGCCGACCCCGAGCACCACCGCGATGCCCCAGCGAGCGCTTGCAGCTTTTGCCATGTTGCACAAAACTCTACACGGGTCGGCGGACTATTGGCTCGGGAGGCCCGCGCACCAAACGCGAGAACGGATCGCAAAGCCCCACGCCCAGGGCTCTCACTCCGGGCACAGGCGAAGGGAGCTTGCACATCGCCGTGTGCAGCACTACAGTGATGGCTGACCGCCGATTGCGGCGCTACGAGCCTTTATGCAGGCCGGGAAAGGCCGCCGGGGGATGATGAGGCACACGATCCGGTGTGGCGTCTTGCTGTGGATAGCCTGCGCGGCGACCCTGCACACGCAGACCTCTGCGCCGGTTGTGATCCACGTGGATGCGCAGAAAAGGACCGGCACCTATCGCGCGATCTGGAATTACTTTGGCGCCGATGAGCCGAACTATACCTATGCCCGCAATGGAACGCTGCTGCTGCGTGAGCTCAGTGCGATCCATCCCGCGATACCGGTCTACTTTCGCCCGCATAATCTTCTGACCACCGGCGACGGACACGGCTCGCTTAAGTGGGGCTCGACCAATGTGTACACGGAAAAGCCGGATGGAACTGCTGTCTATGATTGGCGGATTACGGATACGCTGTTCGATAACCTGAAGGCGACCCATATTCGCCCCATGGTCGAGATCGGATTTATGCCGGAGGCTCTTTCGCCCCATCCTGTGCCTTACCGGCACGACTTCCCGGCCAAGGGTGGCGATATCTGGACCGGCTGGTCCTATCCGCCGAAAGACTATGCGAAGTGGCGCGCCCTGCTGGTGGCCTGGGTCGAGCACCTGCACGCACGCTATGGCGCGGACGTCGATACCTGGCGGTGGGAGGTATGGAATGAGCCGGACATTGGCTACTTCCACGGGTCTGTCAAAGAGTACGAAAAGTTATATGACATATCCACGGGCGCGGTCAGGCAGGTGCTTCCGCATGCGATCGTCGGCGGTCCGGCGGTGACGGGACCGGTTGGCAGCACGGCCTTTCTCGATGAGTTCCTGGAGCACTGCGCGCGCGGGGTCAATGCGGATTCGCACAAGGGCGGCGCGCCGCTCGACTTTATCAGCTTTCATCCCAAGGGCGCGCCGAAGTTTGAAAACGGCCACGTGCAGATGAACCTGGCCCGGCAGCTGCGCGCGACCGATCTCGGGATGCAAGTGGTGGCCCGCTTTGCCGAATACCGCAATACGCCGATCATCCTGAGCGAGACCGATCCGGAGGGATGCGCAGCCTGCCAGGGCCCGCAGAATGGGTATCGGAATGGGCCGCTCTACGGGGTGAGCGTGGCCGAGATGCTGGCGCGCTCGGCCGAGCTTGCGCGCCTGCGCGGAGTGAACCTGCAGGGCGCCGTCACCTGGGCGTTCGAGTTTGAGGATCAGCCCTGGTTTCGAGGCTTTCGCGAGCTGGCGACAAACGGCGTCGATAAGCCGGTGCTGAACGTCTTTCGCATGTACGGCATGCTCGCCGGCGCACAACTGCCGCTCACGAGCTCCGGCGGACTGAGTGCGGAGCAGATCGAATCGAACGGTGTGGTAAACGGGCCGGATATCAGTGGGCTTGCGACCAGGCAGGGAAGGCGGATCGACATGCTGATCTGGAATTATCATGACGTCGATCTGGAGGCGCCTCCCGCAGAGATTGCGATTGAAGTTGCGGGCATCGATGACGAGGCTGCGCACGTGGTCGAGTACCGCATGGATGCGGAGCACAGCAATGCGTACCACACGTGGTTACAAATGGGGAGCCCCCAGCATCTGTCTGAAGAGCAGATCAGGACGATGCGCAGGACCGGCGGTCTGCAAGTAGTCAGAGAGGTAGACCTGAGCAAGGGCCGCGCAGCCACGCTTCGCGTGACCGGATCGCTTCCTCGGCAGGCAGTAGCGCTCTATCAAGTGACCTGGTAGCAGCCCTGCTCTCAGGCAACAGCCCGGTTCGCATGCAGGCAGAATAGATGCATGACCCTTGCGGCCCTGGACAAGCGAAGCTGGACGCGCAGCGACGGCATAGACCTGCTGCGCGGCCTCGCCATCGTCTTCGTGATCTTCAACCACGTCAACATGCGCCTGCGGTTTGCGCACGTGCCCTACACACGCGGGCTACCTCCACAGTTGGTGTACTCGCTGGTCTGGAACAGCCAGAGGGGCGTGCAAATCTTCTTCGCCGTCTCAGGCTTTCTGATCACCTCGACCAGCCTGCGGCGCTGGGGTTCGCTCTCCCGCATCCGCCTCGGCCAGTTTTACCGGTTGCGCTTTGCCCGGATCGCGCCGCTGTTTCTTCTGTTGCTGGCAGTGCTGAGCGCACTGCACCTGGCCGGGGCGAGGAATTTTGTCGTTCCGGCAAAGACAGGCGGACTTCTGCGGGCGCTCTTTGCCGCGTGCACCTTCCACCTCAACCTGCTCGAGGCGCGGCGAGGTTATCTCCCGGCGAACTGGGATATCCTGTGGTCGCTTTCCGTCGAAGAGATGTTTTATTTCTTCTTTCCGCTGCTGTGCCGTCTGCTGGGGCGCGGCAAGCTGCTGATTGCGGTCTTGCTGATCTTTGTCGTGCTGGGACCGTTCGGCCGAACGGTATGTACCGGCGGCAACGAGACGTGGGTAGAGTATTCCTACCTGGGCAGCATGGATGCGATCGCTCTTGGCTGCCTGACCGCGCTGGTCCCGTGGAGACCGGGGCGCGGGGCACGGTGGGCTGTGTGCGGCGCAGGCCTGCTGCTGCTGGTCTTCTCGCTCGGCTTTTCGCTCCGCGCTGCACGCCTGGGGCTCGATCGCATGGGGCTTTCGATGAGCCTTGTTGCGCTGGGCGCGTGCATGGTCATGCTGGTGAACGCTCCGAGCAGGTGGAAGAGCCCGCGCCTGCTCGCCCCGCTGCTCCTGCTTGGCCGGCGCAGCTACGAGGTGTATCTCACGCACATGTTTCTCGTGATCGTGCTCTTTGAAGCGTTTCTCAAAAGAGTGCATTCGGTCCGCATGGTTCCCTTGCTCTTCCTTGTCGTCCTGGTCTCAGCCGGCGCGCTCGGCGCCCTGGTTGCGCGGTACTACTCTGAGCCGATCAACCGGCGGCTGCGCAGGGGTTGGGGCAACGGCTTGAGGGAAACAGGCCTGGTGCGTGAGGAGCTCGAGCCCGAAGCAAGCCCGGGCTAGGTGGTGCGCATGGCTGTTTCGCGCTCTCGGGTCCTGCTGTTAACGTAGGGAGAGCTGGAGGCAAGATGACACGTGCGCCCGATGGGAAGGCCGGCCTCGAGTCGCAACCTGCGCGAGCCCCGCGGCCGGCGTCCGCACGGGGCGTCCGCATCGTAACCGTATCCTTGTCGCTGCACCTGGTGCTGATTGCCGTGCTGGCCCATCGCAGCCGCGTTTGGATCGCGCCGGTGCGTCTGCCTGGCACCGCGCACGGGACGCGCATGGTGCTCACCTATCTGCCCGGGTCGCGGGCGTTTGCGGCGGCAGGCGTGGCGAGCGCGCGGCGCGGGCCTGCCCGGCCACTGCGGGCTGCGCGCGTGGCTGCTCCATCGCCCGCTGTGCCGGCCTCACCTGCTGAGACGCTCCAACAGAACCCGGGCAGCGGCGCCGACGCTCTTGGGGAGGGCGATGTGAGCATCGCGCTGATGCAGTTTTTTCCTGACCCGCAACCGGACCTCACGCGCCTGCCGCACGGCAGCCGCGGCGACGTCGTCCTCGAAGCGGTGATCAGCGCCGAGGGGCGGATCGCGCAGCTGACGGTCAAGCAGGGCCTCGGCTATGGCGTGGATGAAAGCGTGGTGGCCACGGTCGCGCAGTGGACCTTTCTCCCGGCCCTGCGCGATGGCAAGCCGGTCGCGAGCCAGCAGGAATTTCATTTTCACTATGAACGCGGGTAAGCCCGCTTCGCCTAGGCATCGCCCATGGAATCGGCCGGGCCGAGCCCGGGCTCGTCGAGCGCTCCCAGTTGCGCCAGCCCGGCCAGCCCTTACAATGGGCCAAGCGCGGGAGAGAGCCACGATGGAAGCCAACGAGGTCCAGGAACTAAAGGAACAGCACGAACATGCAAGCGGCCATGGCGAGCCGGCAGAGGGGATGGGCCACGGCAGCCTGAAGCCGGTCAGCTTTACGATGAGCGTCATCGCTGTGCTGGTCGCGGTCTTCACCGTGCTTGGGCACCGCACCCATACAGAAGCCGTGCTGATGCAGGCGCGCGCCTCCGACCAGTGGAACTTCTACCAGGCCAAGAAGATCCGCCAGAATGACACCTCGCTGATGCAGGATCTCCTGGGCGTTGTCACGGTAGGGGACAAGGCGGCGGCGGCCAAGATCCTGGACGGCTATAAGTCGCACCAGGCCAAGTGGACAGACGATCTGAACGAAGAGCAGACCAAGGCGCACGAGTTTGAAGACAAGGTAGAGCATGCGGAACAAAAAGCGACAAAGTATGATCTGAGCGAAGCTTTGCTGGAGATAGGCCTGGTGGTTACCTCGATCACACTGCTGACGCGTCAAAGGGTGTATTGGCTGCTGGGGATGGTCTTTGCTGCGGGCGGCCTGCTGATTGCAGCGCAAGGCTTGTTGCTGCACTAGGCCGGCATCGAGCACAGCCATGGCGGGGCCAGGTATGACAGAGAGCAGGCAGCGTCGCAGAGCAGGGATCGGTGCGTGGCCGAGGATTGCGGCAGCGTTGCTGCTTGTGATCCGCGGCGCGGCGGCTGGCGCGCAGCAGCCGTCTGCAGCCTCGCCGGCGAGCGCGGCGCTCGACCCGATCATCGCAGTCGATCATGGACCGAACGCATTGCTGCAGACGCAGAAGCACTACGTTGTGCTGGTCTCGCTCGATGGCTTCCGATGGGACTACGCGAAGAAGTATGGCGCGAAGAATCTACTGGCGGTAGCGGCCCACGGCGCGAGTGCGCCCGAGGGTATGTATCCTGCCTATCCCTCGGTGACCTTTCCGAATCACTACACCCTGGTCACGGGCCTCTATCCCGAGCACCACGGCATCGTGGCGATGAGCTTCTACGACGAGGAGCGCAGGCGCCGGTACAGCTTCAACGATCCCAAGGAGAGCGCCGACGGGAGCTGGTACGGTGGCACCCCGCTGTGGGTGCTTGCAGAGCAGCAGGGGATGCGTTCGGCCTGTTTTTTCTGGCCCGGGTCTGAGGCGGCTATCCAGGGAGTCAGGCCAAGTTACTACCTGCACTTCAACGACAAGTATCCCGACGAGAAACGAATCGACCAGGTGCTGGCCTGGCTGCGCCTGCCGGAAGCGGACCGTCCGCACTTCATCACGCTCTATTACTCGAATGTAGACCACGCCGGGCACGAGTTTGGCCCGGAGGCTGCGGAGACACGCGCTGCGGTCAAGCATGTCGACGCGCTGGTGGGGCGGCTGCGCGCAGGCCTGGCCGCAACGCATCTGCCGATTGACCTGGTGATCGTCAGTGATCATGGCATGGAGAACGAAGACCCTCACTGGATCACGCTCGATACCTATGTCGACTTATCGAAGTTTGCCACCGTCGGTTCCTTGCTTTACGCCAACTCGGAGGCGGATGCGCAACAGGCCTATGACAAGCTCAAGAGCGCCGATGCAGCGTTCATGGTGTATCGGCGGGCGAATGTGCCCGCCTCGCTGGCCTACAACAGTAACCCGCGCGAGGGCGATCCGGTGATCGTGCCGCGGGGCCCGTTTGCCATCCGCGCACACGGTCCGCAGCCGGGCGTCGCAGACCGCCCGCCAAGTCCCGGCGCCCACGGGTATGACCCGCACGAGATGGCCTCGATGAAGGCGATCTTTTATGCCGAAGGTCCGGATGTGCGGCCTGGCACGCGGCTCAAGCCGTTCGAGAATGTGAATGTGTATCCGTTTCTAGCACAGATACTTCGGCTTGAGCATCCTCCGGTCGATGGAAGCCTGGGCGTGTTATCGGGGGCGCTTACCGAGGCTGCTCAGCACTAACCGCGGTCTCGCTCCCGGCGGAGCATGGCGCCGCGGTGCCCGGTCTTCCGCGGCGCTCCCCTCTGCGCATGACAAAAACGAAACAAGCGACCTAGAGGGCGCTCATATTATGCAGGAACTCTGCGTTGTTGCGAGTCTTGCCTAACTTGTCGACCAGCAGCTCCATCGCCTCGACAGGCGAGAGGGGATTGAGGACCTTGCGCAGAACCCAGACACGCGCCAGATCTTCTTTCGAGATCAGCAGCTCTTCCTTACGCGTGCCCGAGCGCTGAATATCGATGGCCGGAAACACACGCTTGTCGATCAGCTTGCGATCGAGGATCACTTCCATATTGCCGGTTCCTTTGAACTCTTCAAAGATCACCTCATCCATGCGCGAGCCGGTGTCGACAAGCGCAGTCGCGATGATGGTCAGCGAACCGCCCTCCTCGATGTTTCTGGCCGCGCCGAAGAAGCGCTTGGGCCGCTGGAGCGCATTCGAATCGACGCCGCCCGAGAGCACCTTGCCGCTCGGCGGGACGATGGTGTTGTAAGCCCGGGCCAGGCGCGTGATCGAGTCCAGCAGGATCACGACATCGCGCTTGTGTTCGACCAGGCGCTTGGCCTTTTCAATCACCATCTCGGCCACCTGCACGTGGCGCGCCGCGGGCTCGTCAAAGGTGGACGAGATGACTTCGCCCTTGACCGAGCGCTGCATGTCGGTGACTTCTTCAGGACGTTCGTCTATGAGCAGCACGATCAGCGCAACCTCGGGATGGTTGGCCGTCACCGAGTTCGCGATGGCTTGCAGCAGCATGGTCTTGCCGGTGCGCGGCGGCGCCACGATCAGGCCGCGCTGACCCTTGCCGATGGGCGTGAGCATATCCATCACGCGGCCGGAGATCGCCTCGCGCACCGTCTCCATCTTGATGCGTTCCTGCGGGTAGAGCGGCGTCAGGTTATCGAACAGGATCTTGTTCCGCGTCTCCTCCGGCGACTCGAAGTTGATCGCCTCGATCTTGACCAGCGCGAAGTACTTCTCGCCTTCGTGCGGCGGCCGAACGTTGCCGCTGATCGTGTCGCCGGTCTTGAGATCGAACTTGCGGATCTGCGACGGGGAGACGTAAATGTCGTCCGGTCCGGGCAGGTAGTTGTAATCAGGAGAGCGTAGGAAGCCATAGCCGTCGGGCAGAATTTCGAGCACGCCCTCGGCGAAGATGTGCCCTTCCTTTTCGCTCTGTGCCTGGAGGATCTTGAAGATCAGGTCCTGCTTGCGGAGCCCGCTTGCGCCCGGGATCTCTAAGGTGCGCGCGATGCGGCTGAGTTCGGTGATGTTCTTTTCTTTGAGTTCGAGGATGGTCATGATTACCTGCGGAGTTTGGTTGTGGAGAGGTCTTACCAGGAGGGAAGATCACTGCGCGGTGGGGTTTAAAAATGTGGGGCAGGACAAAAGATGACTGGACTTTATTATGCTTGACTATGCGTGATTCTGCCTGTGGAGACCGCAGCGGTGTGAGGCTTTTCCGCCGGGGAGAAGCCTCACGTGCGGAATGTTTGCGCCCGGAAGCACTCAGGCGGGCAAAGATGCAAGACTCTAGGCCGCGCGGCGCTGCTGATTGGACAGGTGCGGCTGGGGCTCTAACGCCTCCGCAGCAGGGTTGTTCTGGTGGAAGCGCGTGAGCACTTCATTGCAGGTGTCCTGCAGGCGGGTGTTCGGCTTGTGCAGCTTGCGGGTGGCCTTTGAAGCTAGTTGGCAGAGCTCGTAGCGGTTTTCTAGATGGGCCAAAGCCCCAAAAATCAAGTCAGAGCGCATTGCCTGTTCTTCTCCTCTAGGTCTGGTTGCGACAGAGTGCCGGTTCCTTCTGAGTCACTTGCGCAACGGTGTTCTCTCAGCGTTTCGAGACTGCAGAAACACTTTTCAACGAGTTAGACGCAGCCAGAGCTATGAAAGATTACTTTTTCCCGATCCCGGTACTCTTTCGTACTGTCTGGTAGAAGTCAGCTTCAAGCGGTGACTGCATCGATGCTCTGAAAGCCAACAGGATGGAGCAAATGTTGTATCTCGCGGCAGATCCGGGAGATTTGCCGGGCTGTAGGCGTTGCAGCCACGCGCCAGGGTACATCGCACTCCCTGAAATTAAATCCCCTTCAGGACCGGGGTCAACACTTTTTTTCATAGCTTTTGCGGCTGGACATTCCAAAAACGGAAGATGGCCGAGCGCTGCTGGTTGCGAGCCCGGCCGTTCCCAGGCAGAAGCAATGCGCCGGGCGGGGGCGGGCAGGCAGCGCGCGCCCCGTCGCCTCGGTGAGGGCCGCGACTTTGCGCGGCGGCATGGCGATGGATATAATCGCTGGAGTCCTCCGTCGCGTGGGGCTGTAGCTCAGTTGGGAGAGCGCCTCGTTCGCAACGAGGAGGTCAGCGGTTCGATCCCGCTCAGCTC
>CAZZYH010000054.1:0-19020 GCA_964658225.1 Vulcanimicrobiota bacterium
TCGCCGAAGTCGACCTCCGGGAACCCCTTGGGGCCGAAGCGCGCCTCACCCCCCCCCGGACCGCGTTCCCGCGCCAACCGGTGATTGCATGGTAGATCCGGAAAGGCGCCCAGACGAGTGACTCTAGTTACAGGCGACCGCGCACCAGCCGCCCTGCTCTGTCGAGGCCGCGCGCGAGAGCGGCGAGGCTGGTGCCCTCGCTATAGGCGTGCAGCACGGCTCGCCCGGCGAGCGGCAGGCGCATCAGGCGAAACCCCTGCTCGGGCTCTCGATAGAAGGCAGCCGCGGCTCGCTCGCTTATCGACAGGTCGGCCCTCTGCCTTGCCAGGCGTTCGCCGTAGAGGCTCGCCGCATCGCCACCCTGCTCAAGGCTGCTGAGAACCGCCGAGGCTGCCGACTGGCCGCTGGCAATGGCGCCGTAGATCCCCTCGCCGGTGAGCGGGTCGACCAGGCCGGCCGCGTCGCCCACCAGCAGCACCCGCGCGGCGCTGGGCGCATAGGCTGCCCCGCCCAGGCCGAGGAACTGCCCGGTGATCCGGTCCGGCTCGCCGCCGCCGCAGCGGGCCGCGAGATAGTCCAGTAGAGCACCGCGATCCACAACCCGCGCCGCGCCCGGCGACGCGGCCACCTCGCTTGCGGTGTACAGCCCGACATTGACATGGTCGTTGCGCGGGAAGAGCCAGCCGTAGCCCCCTCGAACCGGCGCAAAATCAAAGGTTAAGGGAAACTCCCGGCCCATCGTCGGCACGTTCGCCTCCACGGCAAAGCCGCGACGAAACCAGCACGGGCCGGGTTGCGCAGAGAGAGCGCGCACCCGGCTGTGCACGCCATCGGCGCCGAGGACAAAGCGGGCCGCGAGCGGGTCCGCCTCGCCGGCCACGCGCAGCAGCACACGATCCTGCTTCTGCTCGAGCGCGGTGAGCGTCGCAACCTGCCGAAAGTCGGCCCCGCGGGCCCGCGTCCGATCCAGGCAATACGCGTCGAGTTCCGCGCGTATGGTCATCACGCAGAATGGTTTGCTTCGGGCCACGGAGATCGCCGCGCCCGGGCCGCCGCTGCGGGGTTCGAGCACCGCCGCCGAGACGCTCTTGCGCACCACCGGCGCGATCGAGTAGCGCAGGGCCCGCACCGCCTTCATGGTCAGCGCCCCGGCGCAGGCCTTGGGCCGCGGGAAGCGGGCCTTGTCCACCAGCAGGACCCGCCGCCCTCCGGACGCCAGGTCGTAGGCCGCCGCGCAGCCCCCCGGTCCCGCTCCCACCACGATCGCGTCCCAGATCACAGCTTGATTATCGATCACCGCAGTCCCTCTGGGAACGACCGCGGGCCAACCGGCGGCAGCGGGGAGGCGGACCGCTAGAAGGGGATCCGGAAGGTCAGCACCGTGTAGTGGTTGGCGGTGTGAAAGTGGGTCGTGGCCATCTGCTCGCCCACCCCAAAGGTGGCGCCCAGCCGCTTCGGCTTCCCGCTGCCGTCGTGCGCCAGGGGAAGGCGTCCAACGATAATCCCGGGCGTCGCCAGCACCTGTGTCTTGCCGTCATTTGCGCCACCCTTGTAGAAGGTCGTATTCGCCTCGCATTCGGGCCAGAAGAAGCGTCCCAGCCCGGTCTTGGCCATCCGGTACTGCGCCACGCTGTTCCACGAGATCGTGTGGCCCAGGCCCGCAGAGTTGGTCACCGGCAGCGACCCGCCCGCGGTCGAAGTGACATCAAAGTTCCCCCAGCCCTTGCCGACCGCCAGCGTCGGGGTCACCACCGCGCAGCAACTTCCGTTGCCGTTCTTGCCGGTCGGCAGCGTCGCGCCCACAAACGCCGTCACGATCCCGTTGCCATGCTCTTCATTGCGCGCGTAGATCCGCTCCTTCAGCAGGAACGAGATGTCGCCGAACCCATCCTGCTCCCCGTTCGAACGGGCGAAGAACGGCGGCAGGTTGAAGATCAACTCCGTATGCCTTTCCGGGATCAGCTCGAGTCCTTTACTGTTGCCGTAGTTCCAGATCGCATAGCCGCGGTTGTTGTAGTCGTGCACGAAGTCGGTGCGAAACTCCTGCTCGAGCCGGGGGGTGACGGTGACCAGCGGGGTGACCCAGTGGGGCTGCTGATTCTGCGTCGCGGTCGCGCGCGCCTGCCAGCTGTCGAGAAAATTCTGCTGCGCCGCGGCCGTGAGCGCCGCAAACGAGAAAACTCCGGCGACCAGCACGGCCAGCCTGCGTGGGGAAAGAGACAAGCAACACCATCCTCTGCAACGTGAGTGCGTATCCATACGACTCAATACGGTTCGAGTCGCTAGATGAAGATCATACCTTGGGCTCCCGGCACCAGCGTGTTCTAGCGCGCCCCACCCGCTCTTTTCGCCTCTCATGGAAAACGCCTCGGGCGTGGTGCTTGGCAGCCGCAACACGGTCTATGGTGGAAGCAGGCAGGCCTCGCTGCCGGGCATCGAGTGGCCCGGCGCCAAGGCCTGCGTTTCGCGTTCCCGGAGTACAGCCGCGTGTCCGAAGCTCAACGCATTGTCGCCCTCAGCCGCCGCGCGCGCGCCCGGAGCGAACAGCTCTGCCTGGCCACGGTGGTCCACGTCGAAGGCTCCTCGTACCGCAAGCCCGGGGCGCGGATGCTGATCACCTCCGGCGGGGAACGCGCAGGCACGATCAGCGGAGGCTGCCTCGAGTCCGAGGTGAGCCGCAAGGCGTGGTGGCTGACCGCGCACGGACCGCGGGTCGCGCGCTACGCAAGCTTTGCCGAGGAAGACGGCAGCGCGCCCTACGGACTCGGCTGCGGCGGCACCGTCTCGCTGCTGCTCGAACAGGCGGAGCCGGCTGCTGCCGTGCTGGCGGCCCTCGAGCAGGTGCTTGCCACACGGCAACCGGCAGTGGTGATCATGGCGTTAGGCACCGGAAGGCAAGCGCCGGTGGGCACGGTGGCCATCCTGCGGCTTCTGCCCGGCGCCGCGGAGGGCCGGGCCGGGGGCTCTGTGGAGCGCTACGAGCCTGTGTATCTCCGAGCCGACCCGCTCGCGATCACGCGGCCTCGATGCCTCGCCCGCACGGCCGACCTCGCCTGGGACCGGCGCCGGTCTTTCTACCTGAACGGCGATCTGCTGCCCTGCGCCGGAACGCACCTGGACCCCGAGGCCGCGGCCGAGGCGCCCGCATACTTTGTCCAGTACCTGGCGCCGCCGCCCGCCTTGACCCTCTTCGGGGCGGGCGACGACGCGCAGCCCGTTGCCGAGCTGGCGAGCGCACTGGGCTGGAGGGTGAGCATCGCCGATGGACGCGCCCACCTGGCTCGGCGCGAGCGCTTTCCCCAGGCCGCCGAGGTACGGGTGCTGCACTATGCCGATGCCGCGCCGGGTTCCGTTTGCGGCCTCTGGACGGCATCCGGATCGCACGGCGCGGGCCGCGCGGGCCCCGGCGCCGAGGGCAGCGCGGAGGACAGGACCGGGGACAACGGCACCCTGCCGGCCGGCGAAGAGATTGTCGTCATCCTGACCCACAGCTATGCACAGGACCGCGCCCTGCTGACCGCGCTGCTGCCCCGGGAACTGCTGTATCTCGGGATACTGGGCCCGCGCCACCGCACGCAACGCCTGATCGAGGAGGTCGCGCCGCGGCTTGGCCTGCCTGTAGAAGCAGCGCTGGCGCGGCTGCACAGCCCGGTCGGGCTGGACCTGGGCACCGACGATCCAGCCACGGTCGCCCTCTCGATCATCGCTGAGATCCAGGCCGTGCTGCATGGGCGCGAGGTCGCCATCCGGCGCACCCTCCCGGGCAAGGGCGCCGAGCCTTTCGCGGCCGGCCCGGAGCGGGCGAACTCCGTTCCGGCGCCGGTCCCGGTCTAGGGAGGATCGGCGAGATGGTTGCGCAGCCTCTGCCGCCGGTTGCGGCGATCGTGCTTGCGGCCGGGCAGTCCAGGCGGCTCGGCCGGCCCAAACAGCTCGTCCTGCTCGAAGGAGAACCCCTGCTGCGGCGCATCGTGCGGATGGCGCTTGAAGCCGGCTGCTCGCCGGTCGCGGTCGTGCTCGGCGCCGAGGAGCAAGCCTGCCGCCGCGCACTCGCCGACCTTGCCGCGCCCCTGCCTGCCGAGCTCCGCCTGGTCGTCAACCGGGACTGGGCAGAGGGTATGAGCGGTTCTTTGCGGGCCGGACTGGCAGAGCTCGGCCCGAGCGCTCCCCGGGAGCAGGCTGCGCCTCCCTCGGCGCCGGCCTCCGTCCTGGTCCTGGTGAGCGATCAGGTAGGGCTTACCGTGGGTTCGCTGGAGCGGCTCTTACACGCCCACGCTGCGGGCAACACGCCGGCGACAGCAGCCAGGTATCAAGGGCGTCGGGGCGTGCCTGCAATCTTTCGCCGGGAGCTGCTGCCGGCGCTGGCCGGCCTGGGCGGCGACCAGGGAGCGCGGCGGCTGCTCGAGTCGCTCGATGAGGGTGTGTGCTGTGTCGATCTGCCGGAGGCGGCCTACGACCTCGACACGCCGGAAGACCTGGCGCGGCTGGTGCGATGAGCTCGAAACAGAACCGCCGGGATGCCGCTACTGGGGCTTGCCGATATTCTTCGGGGCCGCGGGCTTGGGCGCCGGCTGCTGGTGGGGCGGCTGCTGCTGGGCTGCATCGGGCAGGCGGCCCGGTGTAGGCCGGCGGCCCTGGTGCACCCAGTCGATCAACTCGTCAAACGCCTCGCCGGTCTGCTCGGGGGTGATATTGCAGTGGCCGTCGCGATTCACATACTGCTGCACGAAGAGCTCGCCATTGCCCAGCCTGCGCGTCAGCTCGTCATAGTAAGCCACGGTCGCCGCCGGAACCAGGGGGTCGTACATGGTGTGCACGGCGAGCAGCTTGCGCCGCAGCTCGCCGCTCGGGGAGTAGTGGGCGGCCACGTAATCGACCGCCCGCTCGTCGGCGGCATACCGCTTGACCTTCTCGTTGAGCGCATTGTCATCGGTGGTCCCGGTGTAGATCAGGTTGCGGTTGTCGAACGGATTGCCTCCGGCCTTGAGCCGCAAATCCTTGATGACGAAGGTGTTGAAGACCAGCACGTCGGCGAGGCCGCGATTGGTGTGGATGTCTGCCAGGGAACGCAGCAGCGCCGCTTCCGGGGCGTGCGCATCGAGCGCTTTCTCGACCTTGGCCGCGGTCGCGGGGTCGTTCATCGCGAAGCTGTCCGGGATGTGCTCGACATCGGGCAGAACCCCGGGAAAGAACGCGTCGAAGGCCACCCGGTTGGCGAATGCGCGCTGCATGATCAGGTCCGCGGGTGCGAGTACCCCGCACAGCGAGAGCCCGCCCGTGTAGGCCTTGGGGTGATGCTCGAGCGCTAGGACGGTCAGCAGGCCGCCCATCGACTGGCCCATGACATAGGTCTCCCTCGGCTGCCCGTAGTGCGTACTGAAGTACTGGCGCAGGTCCTCCCCGTCGCGGGCCGCCTCAATGACCGCCCAGCCCCCGGCCGAGTAGCCGGGCTGGGCGACCGCGTAGCCGCGGGCCAGCAGTTGCTCGATCATGCGGCTGGGCTGGTTCGGTTTGCCGGTGGTGACATTGGGCGCAAAGAGCTTGGGCTCCTGCTCGTAGCCATGGAAGAAGAGCACCAGGCGGTGATTCCAGATCTCGGGCACGTCGATCCGGAAGGCGGACCCATCGCGCGTACCCTCCTCGCTTGTGACCGGGACGAGCGGACCCGGGGAGGCGGCAGCCGGGTGACCCTCGTCTCGTGCCGCGAGCGCATCCTCTGGGTTGCCCAGCCGCGGCGCCGCCACGCTGGGCGGGGCGGCGGGGTCACCCTGCGGCGCAGCAGAGGGCTGCCCTGTCGGACTGCCCACCTGGGCCGTCGCCAGCGAGGTTGCGAGCAGACAAGCCAGGGTGAGTGCGGAGCGCCGGCGATCGAGCACTGCAAGTAGCATGGTCTTCAGAGTAGATGCGAAGGTGGGGCTCCACTGTCCCGGCAGGCCCACAATCTGGCAGACGGGGCCCGTCGCCCCCCGGAAAAGCCCTCATGGCCTGGCGGCAGTGTTCGCGCTCCCTGCGCCTGGAGGAGCGGCATCTGCAGTGACCGCTCGTACGCCCGGCCTACTGATGAGCGTAGGCGCGCAGCGGGCAGGGCTGCCCCTTGCCGGGCGCCCCACATGCCCGGGGGGCGCTGCCGGGCCGGGGCGCTGCCAGCTGCTGAGAGCAAGGGTGTTGCCCAACCGAACCTGGCGGCTTTTTTCTCTTCGCCTCAGTCACCAACCAGAAGAGAAACAGCCTGGGGATCGAGCCATAGGGGTACATGGCTTTTCGCGTCTGGCGGTCAACGTGGAGCTGAATAACGAGCGTCAGATTGCCGTTGGTGCGGGGTCCAGATCGGCGTGTCGCCTGGATCCCTGTGCGGCAATGTGCATTGCACGAGCTGCCGCGCCATGAACTCCGTCTCGGTCGCGTCCGGGTTCTGTTTGATCTCCACGGCGGCATCGAGCAGGAGCTGGTCTGCGGAGCCCGGGAGTCTGGGTTCGGATCTCGGCAAATCGGCAGCCCTTAGGTTTTCTTGTTCTTCATGTATGCATGAATTCGCTCACGGTTGGAAAGTCCATCTGAATGGCTGCCAGCTTTACGCCTTTCCCATCCTCGGGAGGCCAACCTACCTGTCGGGGCCCACGCTCGATCTTGGCTACGGTCTTGCCTCGTCTGGGCTCCTCAGTTGTTGAGGACTTCACCTGCGCCGCCTAGGGAACGGATGGCGACACCCGCCAGCGTATCCGGGTTCAACTCAAGTGCCTTGGCCATGCGTGCCTGCCTCGCCGCCCTTCTGCATGTTTTCATGCAAGCATGACTTTATGTTTTTCCATGGTGCCGCGATTTCCTTGGCTGCCGCGCCTTTGGGGCTCGGCCTTGGTGCTCGTCTGTCCCTCAGCGTACGGAGCTTTGTAGGCCGTCCGGGTATTCACGAACATCTCCGCCACCTCGCCGTGCTTGGAAAGGACGGCTGCTGCCTGGGCGGTGATGAGGGTGTTGGCTTTGACTCGGGTCAAGACGAAAACGAAGGGAACGCCGGTCTCCTTGAGCGATTGAACGGTCACCGGAGCGGCCGTTAGATCGTCTTCGCTCGCCTGAACAGGAAAGATCACGAAGCCGGCCAGCTTGAAAAGATCTTTGGCGATGTCGATCCGACCTGGGGCGGTGTCGATGATGCAGTACGACGCGCCATGCCCACGCAAGAGGTCTAAGCCTTTACGCAGACCTTAAAGGGGATCTCGACGCGCGCGGGGGAATCTCTGACTCCCGTTTGGTATGCCAGGCGGTGAGGCTGCCTCTGCGGGTCGGTGTCGATCAGGAACACAGGACCATCGCCGGCGCGTTCTGCTTCCACGGCAAGATGCTTCGCCAGCATCGTCTTGCCGCTGCCACCCTTCTGGGCTTTAAATTCCGACGACTTGCATGATTTCATGCTCCTATGCCTGCATGAAGTCATGCTGCCTAGGTGTTACTCTTTGAGTAAAGGTGACTAGCGGCCCTGTTTCACCGCGCGGAGTCCACCCGACAATGCGCGTTATCGTACATTTTTGGTTGTGGCTATGCAGCGACAATCGAAGATACGTTTAGGCATTTTTACAGTGCTAGCAGCCGCGTTGATCTTGGCAGCTATGGCATTTCTGGGAATCCCGCCTGGCTTTCATACTCGCGCCTATTGGTTATTCACATCGGCGCAGCGTAAGCGGGAGGTTCTCTTATCCCCAAAGATTCAGAATCAGCTTCGACATGCAGAATGGAACGGGGACGGCTGGGGTGGTGCTCCGGTCGGTGATTGGATGGGCTACGTTGTTTATGCCCCCGGCGACTCTTTGCCGCAAATCACGACCAGCGAGCCGCCTAGAAAGATCGATGGGATTCCGTGCGATGTGGTGTCAGTACGCCGGTTAGAGAAGGACTGGTACTCCGTCGTGACCGACATGAATCAGTTCTGGGATGTTGCCCATCCGAGTTGCTGAAGCTAGGCACGATCCGCTTTAGCTGCTTAAGAGCTGTTTGTTACATTCTTTCTACGCACGTCGATAGGATGTGCCGCAAGATGGTCAGAGTGGCCAAAGGCCGGTCTGTTAGCTACTTGCGGGTGTCCACGGTTCGACAGGGCGCAAGCGGTCTCGGCCTGGAGGCACAGCGCGCAGCCGTAGCCGCGCACCCTCAACGGTGGCGACTGGACGCTCTTACGGGAGATCGTAGAAATCGAGAACGGCAAGCGGAACGACCGTCCTGCGCTTGCAGAGGCACTCCGGCTCTGTCGCCAGCAGAAAGCAACTCTCGTCATCGCCAAGCTGGATCGGCTCGCCCGCAATGTTCACTTCATCTCTGGGCTGATGGAGTCAGGTGTGGAGTGCCTGGCCGCGGACATGCCAAGCGCAAACCGCTTTTTAGTGCACATCCTGGCCGCCGTAGCGCAGCAGGAAGCCGAGGCCATCAGTAAACGAACGAAGGCGGCGCTAGCTGCAGCGAAGGAACGCGGCACCGTACTGGGTGGTCGGCGTGTGTCTGCGGAGCGATTCGAAGAAATCGCGAGGCTGCAAGGCAGACCTTCAGCGCTCAGGCGGCGAAGGCAAGGGCTCAGGTGCTGCCTGTGATTGCGGAGATTCAAGGGAAGGGAATCAGTACGTACGCGCGATTGCTGCGGAGCTGAACGCTCGAGAGATTGACGCGCCGCGTGGCGGGCAATGGGCCACGGTCCAGGTGCGGCGAGTTCTCACCCGTGTTCAAAAGAGAATGGCGCTCCACTTCCCCACAACGGCCTTTCTCAGGACTCACCGAGGATGGCCGACCTTATCGTTCAACAGAGCACGCTGTAATTTGCTGAGCCAGGAGGACCGTTTCGTGATCCAGGGCGGGAGCCTCGTCACTCTTGCCGTAGTTTTTCAGATGTACGTACCGCATGACGAACTCGGCACCGGACTCAGAGATGAGTGCTGAGATGGCGGTATCTCCCTTTTCCTTCGCTATCGCACGCGCCATCACATAGCCCAATGCATAGAAAACCTGATCGCCGTAGAATCCAGCGGCATAAACCTCTTCAGGCGTCACGGAAGCATTTGTCGCCAGACCATGCACCGAGAGTTCCATTTGTGTGATCCGTAAATTGATCAGATCTACGCTGCCAGCGAATTCGGCCCGCTCCTTTGCAGTCGACTCATCCGTTCCCTGTGCAGGTAAAGCAAGCAAGTCTCCGACGTAAGATGCCGTTCCCTCTTTAGACAGGGAAGAAAACAGGTCCTCGACACGTTGCGTGGAGTTCTTCTGAGCAATGCACGCAAGAACCTGCGTAGAAGGTTTGTGAGCCGATTGAGCAAGACTCTGAATGGCGTGGAACAACTCGTGCTTCATGATTGTGGACGCGAGGACCGCTGACGGCACAAAGTCGAGATCAAGGTAAAACTGAGGATCACCGAAGGCGAAGCCGTAGGAAGTCCCTCCTACAACTAGATGCCCCGTGACTGTGCCGGCGAGGTTGTTTGGCGTAAACAATGCAATCCGCGACTCCACATCGGCCACAAGGTGAAGCTTAGGATCGCTGAGTGCTACGAGTACCCTTTCGGTTTGTGTTGCATGATCGCGAATTACATCAAAGCGGAACTTGCTGGAATCAGAAAAGATCGGATCATGATGAGCGGCAGCGACCAACGCCTTCGCGAAAGAGGTGTTGTCAGCAGGGCGTCCATAGGAGAGCGCCTTGCGAATAAGGCCCTGGCTGCCCGGCAGTCGCGCAACCTTCAATCCCTCTTCTAGTGTGAGTTGGGGATTACGGACTGCATCGAGTACGCCTCGCGCTTCTGATATATCAATAGCAACCGTTACGTTGCTCGCATGCAGGGCAGGAGACGTAGTAAATACGGCGAGTCCACACAAAAGTGCACACCAGAACGAACGGCTTTGCGGCAACAATAGACCTCTCATATACTTAAATGACGTGGCTTAACCATACCAATGTGGGATATCTACATGTCGTCAAAGCTCATGCTGCGTAATGATAGGTCGCATCGTAGGAAATAACGGCTCTGCGCCAGCTTGCCTCCGATGAGTGATGGCGTCCTTAACGTATGTAAGCCATAAGCCGAGAGCCAGTCCGCACTAGCCTTAGACCGTGATGACTGCGAGAGTGGTGCTGGACTGCAACAACATTCGAGACTGGGACTCTTTCCATGAGGAGTTCGCGCGAGTCTTTGGTTTTCCAGATTTATACGGCAAGAACATGGATGCGTGGATTGACTGCTTGGCGTCTCTGGATGCCCCGGAGGATGCCATGTCTTCTATCCACTGTAAGCCCGGTTCTGTGGTGACTCTCGAGCTTTCAAACGTAAGACTTTCGCGAATCGCTTCCCGGAATAGTATAACGCCCTCATTGAGTGCTCGGCTTTTGTAAACTGGCGGCGGCTTGAGGTGGGCGATCCCTCAGTGGTGGCACTGAGCTTTCATGAGTAGGGGATAAATGCTCGGCTCAAACGTCCATTTCAGGAGTAACAGACTGGGCCCACTTGCTTGTGCTGCTACACTCACAGCCAGGTAAAATGTCCGACTTCAAGCCGCAGAACGCTCAGCAGCATTTCGCCCTACAGCGTACAAGCCGCGCCGCAGAAACAGTGACTGCTGCGCTCGATGCGCAGCAAAAGGACAGCGAGGGAACAAGGGCATCAAACGAGCGCTTCTACAATGGGCTTGCTTTGTATTCCGGGGGCACGATCGCTCTAAGCGTGACGTTCATGGGGTATCTAAAAACTCTGAGCAAACCTCCGGCGCACCCGCCTTGGCTCGTCACAGCATGGACTTGCTTGCTGGTATGTGCCGCATGTTCATTGTTCTGGCCCTTTGTTTATGGCCGCTACAGCTATTTTTTTCATGAATGGCAGGCAGCAGACGCGCACAAAAACAAACACGAAACCGATGCTGAAGAGTATGCCACCATGGTTCGTGGTGCGCGAAGCGTTCAAACCCAAGCTCCTATATCGCAGAAAGACATAGATGACTTTCGGTCCAATCGCCTAGGGGCAGCAGCAATCTACAAGGAACGAGCAGCGAAGGCGAAACGTCGCGAAACCTTGTACTTACGCCTCTGGACATGGTTAGGTCGGGTTGCACGACTTTGTTTCCTGGTCGGCCTCAGTTTTCTGTTCGCCTTTGCTGTCGAGAATCTCTGACCCACGACAACTCCGGTTGTCAGGGGTGATCTCCTACTTTACATTTGCAGACTCGGGAGGTGTGAGCACAAACTCACACGTAGAATCGGTCGAGCAAACAAGTACCCCGCTCCGCAGCAGCAGAGCGTGCGAATGCTTGGGCACCGCCAGCCTGAGATCCAATTGCCCCAGGCTCTGACCCAGCCCACGCAACTCTTCGTCCCCACTCAACATTGCAACCTGTTCCGTCTTCGTCGCCGACACTTGCGTTACAAATACTCCCGACCCCTTTACTCCTGCTGGTCGCGGCACATGGAACGTCCGCTGCTCCTGCAAAGCGCGGTCCGGATGCGTTTCCTGTTCTGCCACACCTTTCTTCTTTAAATCATCTACTCGTGCATGGAGTTTTATAGCTGCCGGTGTCACACTGCTGCTCCCAGTTCGACTCAGCGCCATCTCGTACACCCGCATCGCCCCGGTGACGTCGCCCTTCTTCTCCAATATCTCGCCATGTGCAGCCCCTCTTCTCCATGTGCTGCGTTCCGCCAAGACGCCCGCACATACTCTTCCGCGAGCTCGTCTTTTCCTTCGATGAAGTACACCCATCCCAGCGTGTCCCACGTTGCCAGCAACAGACTGGTCCGACGAAATGCTCCCGTATTCACACTTTCGACAGCGGTCCCAGCCAACTCGGACTCTAACATCTCCACCGCTTTGTGAGCACTCGTTTCAGCTAGCGGCAGTGATGCACTCGATCCGGCGCTCAATAACGCATACGCGCCATCGTTCAAAACGTCTGCATCGGAAGACCCCTCCAGCGCACTCTTGATGATGGCTAATGCCTCATCATTCTTTCCCACTCGCAACAGCGCACTCCCTAGGGCGACCTGAAGCATTCTGTTTTCTGGAAGCGCCTTCACTCCGCCTCTGTACACCTCGACGGCGCCATCTACATGATTCGCCGCTAGCAATTGACTTCCCACGAACAGGAGAGCCTTTGCGTTCTCTGGTGCCGCTTTCGCATGTGTGAGCAAATATTTTCGTTCTTCTGATGGTCTCCCCAGCAATCGCTCCAGCCTGATAAGGTCCGGGTACTGATCAACTTCCTCAGGATGCTGCAGCAACTCCCTCTCATAATCGTTTGCCGCTTCGTTCAGGTTTTTATGCTGCCAAGCCAGCCATCCACGCTGACTCCATGCGTACGCTTGCTTATCGTTCACGGCGATTGCCTGGTCGGATTTCTTCTGTGCTAGCTCAAAATCCTTGGCTGTGATAGCGTCGTGCGTTTGCCGTACCAGCTCGGCCGCTTTCGAGTGATTCTCGCCCGCCACGGGTGGTCCTTTTTCTCCACCCTTCAGGCTTTCGCTTGTTAGCTGAATCCATGGCTGCACCCCGATGGCGTCCGCAAACTTCTTCACGCTTTTCCACTCGGAAGCCTCTACCTTCGGCTTCAGCACCTCCAGCGTGAACTCTGACACTAGACTCCCATCCTTCATTCGGTACGTCTCGTCGAACGTCGCAAACGCCGTTTTCAAGTGGATCGCATCCGGCAGCTCAGCAGCGTAGCCCGTCGGCAACTTCACCGTACTTTTAGCGATCTGCGTACGCCGGCCGCCAAAGTCGATCTCAGTCTTAGGAGGTGCTGTGGGCGCCTTTCTGTTCGTAGGCCGATAGCTTTAGATCGTTAGCCACAATCGCTAGACCAACCTGACTCTCATTAGGAAGGTTGCATCGGGCAGGCTTTGTAGGATCTTTGAGCGCATGAGCAGAACAAAGCGCCGGCTCAACTGAGCTATGGAAAAGACGGCGATAGAGCCGCCTTGGAAAACGCCCCAAAGCGTTTCCCACTTTGCCCACAGCTCCGGCGACGATGATCGTTCGGTTCGTGGGGGCGGGTGCTTCTGGGCCTCGACGTACGCCCTGAAAACGGCATGCATACGCGTCAGGTGCCCTTCCCGGCGCCTTTGAACCAGTCCGCCACGTCTGTGTCCAGGCGCAGATGTACGGAGGTCTTTCCGGCCGGCATGACGACGCCAAGAGAGAACGCTTCAACGCTCGGAGGGCTCGCAGGTCTACAGGGACGGAAGACAGCCTGACAGCCTCATAGAACTTCTCTCCAAGCTCGATCCAACTCTCCCAAAGATTTTCCTGGTTCGATTTGTTGGAGTCCCACCAGAATTCGGCGCTCGAAGATACGTCCATGTGCAGGTAGCATCCCCGCGCTTCCCTCCCCGGTCCTCGGGTTCAGGCCGATCTCCCGCATGAAGTTGTCCAAGGGTGTTGCCGAGAGCATAGGTTTCGCCCTTCCCCCCTGGGCCTGCCGGTCGCTCACTCCGCAACCCCGCACCGCAACCGGTAGCATGGAGGGATGCCTTCCTCCACAAAACCGGTACGCCCCGCCAAGCCCGGCAACACAGACGCAGCAGCTATCACGGAGCCGCAACCGACCGCCGCGGCATCGATCCACCCGGACGGGCCTGTTACTGCGACCATCTCCCGGCGGGCTGCCGGTCGCCTCGCGGCCGGGCACGTGTGGGTCTACGTCTCGGAGATCCTTGGCGTCCACCCGGGCGACGCCCCGGCAGGCCTCGTCCAGGTGTATGACCAAGCCAACCACCTGCTTGGGACGGCCCTTTGGAGCCCGACCTCGCAGATCGCGCTCCGCATCCTTGCTCCCGAAGCTCTGGACCCGGCTGCCTGGCTCGGGCTGCTGCGGGCCCGTCTGGCCGTCGCGATCGCCGACCGCCAACCTCTGCTCGACGCACACACCGACAGCTGCCGGCTCGTCTTCTCCGAGGCCGATGCCCTGCCCGGCATCGTCGCCGACAAGTACGGCGACCTGGTCATCCTCCAGCTCCTCGCAGCCGGGGTCGACTCGACGCAGGTACGCGAGACCGTCGTCGATGTGCTCCGCGAAGAACTCGCTCCGCACACCATCGTCGAGCGCCCCGACCCGCGCATTCGCGAGATCGAACGGCTCTCCGCCCCCGACCTCGCGCCACTCTACGCCGCCGACCCCGCCCATCCCCTGGCCGCCACCGTTTTCCGCCTCAACGGGCTGCGCTTCCACTACGACACCGGCGCCGGCCAGAAGACAGGCGCCTTTCTCGACCAGCGCGACAATTACTCTGCCGCCGCCCGCTACGGACAGGGCGACGCCCTCGATGTCTGCACCTACCAGGGCGGCTTCGCCCTGCACCTGGCCACCACCTGCCGGCGCGTCACCGGCATCGACTCATCCCAGCCCGCCCTCGAGGTCGCCGAGCGAAACCTCGCATTGAACCGCGAAGCGCTCGGCGCAGTCGAGGTCGACTGGGTCAAGGGCGATGCCTTCGCCGTCCTCCGCGAATGGTCTGAACAAGGCGCCGCCTATGACACCATCGTGCTCGACCCCCCGGCCTTCGCCAAGACCAGGCGCGCCGCCGAGAGCGCCATGCGCGGCTACAAGGAGCTGAACCTGCGCGCGATGAAGATGCTTCGCCCCGGCGGCACCCTGATCACCTGCTCCTGCTCGCACCACGTTTCGCTGGCCGAATTTGAAGCCGTGGTCACCGCCGCCGCCGCCGATGCGGGCCGCCGCGTGCGCCTGCTCGAGCGCCGAGGCGCCGCGCCGGATCACCCCGTCATCCTGACCATCCCCGAAACCGAATACCTGAAGTGCCTGATCCTCCGCGTGGAGTAGACCAACCTGCCCGCGCGGGCGGGGCGCGTCCCTGGTGACCCGGTCTACCCTACCCGGAACGCCGAAGCGCGCCGCAGGCAGAACCGGACAAGGCAGTAGGTGCGTCCCGCGCGAACGGGGCGCCGCCCGCGCCGGACTAGGGTTTGCCTTTCGCATAGTCCGGCACGTCCGGCGTAACCTTGCGCAGGATGAACTCGCGGACCAGTCCCGAGGCGGCGTCCCCGGCGGTGCCGATGGCCCAGTTGGTAAAGGTCAAGCTGATGCCGCGGTCGTGCGAGGGATAGTAGAGGTTGGATAGGCCGCCCGCAGCCAGGTTCCCCAGCACATTCGAGTAATTGGGCACGTCCCGACCCTTGTCATCCCGGCAGATGAACGCCCGCGAGGCGGCATAGAGCACGCGTTCGCGAATCGTTCCCGAACCGCGATAAAAGTAGCGGGGATCCTGGTGCAGCAGCATCGGCAGAAACCCTTTGCCGATCATCGTCCCGATGGCCGCATCTCCGTAGGCTGCGCCAAAGCGCTTGAAGTAGCCCTCGGCGCCCTGCCCGTACTGGCCATAGGTGTTTTGCCATTGCCCGGCGCCGGCGGCAACCGCGGCCCCGAGAAAGACCGTCGGATCGACGCTGGAGCGCAGGGCGAGGGTAAATTTTTGCCGGGAGGAAAGCGGCGCCGCGTCCCAGATGTAGCTGCTGTAGAAGTTGGGGAGCACTCCGAATGCACGCTGATGCTCCTCTGCGTGGACCTGTTCGGTGGACAGCTGCTGCTCGGTCACCACGACCTGCACCTCGGTCTTCGCGGTAGCGACCGGCAGCGCGATCCGGGGCTGCTCCACACGTTCGCCCCCGTGCAGCACGATCTCGTTCGAGACGAAGGTGGCCAGCCCGGGAGCGCTGATCGTCAGTTCGAATCGGCCCGGCGCGAGCCCGGAGAAGTCGAACCGGCCATCGGCGCCGGCAGTCGTATGCCGCTCCTGCGACCGGGACCGGTCCACCAGTCGCACCTCGGCCCCGGGGACCATGGCGCCGTTTACGTCAAGCACCGTGCCGCTGATACTGGCCGTGCCCGGGGCCTCGCCGGCTGCCTGGAGAGGCGCATCGGCGAGGTCGGCTGTCGCCACCAGGACGCCCGATGCATGCTGCGCACCGGCCAGGGTGGACCAACCGAGGGTCCAGCCGACAAGCACCGACATGGCCCTGGCCGACCAAACCGCCGGCCGCAGCATGGACGGGCGCGCTCCACCATCGTGCCGGCGGCCCTCCTTCGCATCGCTATGCCGCATAGACTCCCGGACCCCAGCTGCTGCTCACACCTGGAGTCTACCGGAGAAGGCTTAACCGCAGGTGAGCATCCCGCGGGGGGGACGTACGCCCCGGGGAGCGGTAGCCGGTGCTGGGAGGGGCGGGAAGGCAGGGAGCGCACCAGGCAGGACGAATGAAACATGACTACAAATGACTCACATTACTTGCAACCATCGGGGCAGATATGGCATATATATACATGTGAGCCGTAAGCGCCACATCACTTTCCAGCAATGCACCACAGGAGGAATCATTCCATGGCTATCACTCGTTGGGACCCCTTCCGCGACATCCTTACGCTGCAGAACCGCATGAACTCCGTCTTTGAGGATTACAATCGCCGCGAGGGCCAGGCCGACTCCATGGCTGCCGCCTTTGCCCCGCCGGTCGACATCTACGAGGACACCCACAAGATCGTCCTGAACCTCGAGGCGCCGGGGATGAAGCAGGAGCAGTTCGACATCCAGGTGGAGAACAACACCCTTACCGTGCGCGGCGAGCGCAAGTTCGAGGCGGAGCAGAAGGAGGAGAACTATCACCGGGTGGAGCGCCGCTACGGCACCTTCTACCGCGCCTTCACCCTGCCCCAGACGGTCAACACCGACCAGGTCCAGGCCAGCTACGACGCCGGCGTCCTGCGCATCGAGCTCGCCAAGCGCGCCGAAGCCCGCCCCAAGCAGATCAAGGTCTCGGTCGGCGCCGGAAACGGCAGCCAGCAGGCGATCCCGCAGAGCACCCCGCAGCAGGTCGAGCGCACCGCCAGCGCCTGAGGCCGAGCGCTCCAGGGCAGCACAAGGAAAGGGCGGCCCGCAAGCCGCCCTTTCTGCCTCCAGCAAACACACGATAGGACACAGCACACATGGCCATCCGTTGGGACCGTTTCACCCTGAAATCGCAGGAAGCCGTCCAGTCCGCCGGGGCCCAGGCCGCCGAGCACGGCAACCCTGAAATCCTCCCCCTGCACCTGCTCGCCGCGCTGCTTGAAGATAAGGACGGCATTGTCGTTCCGGTTCTGGAGAAGGTAGGCGTGCCCACCTCGCAGCTGCGCACCCGCACTGCCGAGGCCCTGGCCAAGCTGCCCAAGGTCCAAGGTGGCGCCCAGCCTGGCATGGCCCAGGCCACCCAGCACGTGCTCGAAGCAGCCACCAAGGAAGCAGAAAATTTCAAGGATGAGTACGTCTCAACCGAGCACCTGCTGCTCGCCCTGGCCAGCGCAAAACAAGACGGCGCCGCTCTGCTGCTCGCCTCAGAAGGCGCAACGCACAGTGCCATTCTCAAGAGCCTTTCCACGGTCCGGGGCTCCCAGAGGGTGACCGACCAGAACCCCGAGGCAAAGTATCAGTCGCTCGAAAAGTACGCCAAAGACCTCACCGAGCTCGCCCGCCGCGGCAAGCTCGACCCGGTGATCGGCCGCGATGAAGAGATCCGCCGCGTCATCCAGGTCCTCTCCCGCCGGACGAAAAACAACCCGGTGTTGATCGGCGAGCCGGGCGTGGGCAAGACGGCCATCGTCGAAGGCCTCGCCCGGCGCATCGTCTCGGGGGACGTGCCGGAGATCCTGCGCGACAAGCGCGTCGTCTCGCTCGACCTGGGGTCGATGGTCGCCGGTGCCAAATTTCGGGGCGAGTTCGAAGACCGGCTCAAGGCGATCCTCAAAGACATCGCCGACGCCAACGGGCAGGTCATCCTCTTTATCGACGAGCTGCATACGCTGGTCGGCGCAGGCGCGGCCGAAGGCGCCATGGACGCCTCCAACATGCTCAAGCCGGCGCTCGCCCGGGGCGAGTTGCGCGCCATCGGCGCGACCACGCTCAACGAGTACCGGAAGTACATCGAGAAAGACGCGGCCCTCGAGCGCCGCTTTCAGATAGTCTTTGTCGGCGAGCCCAATGTCGAAGACACGGTCGCCATCCTGCGCGGCCTCAAGGAGCGCTACGAAGCGCACCACAAGGTCCGCATCAAGGACGCCGCGATTGTGGCCGCTGCTACGCTTTCGCACCGCTACATCGCTGATCGCTTCCTGCCCGACAAGGCCATCGACCTGGTCGACGAGGCGGCGGCCTCGCTCGCCATCCAGATCGGCTCGGTACCGGAGGAGATCGACACCCTCGATCGGCTCACCACCTCCCTCGAGATCGAGCGCGCGGCGCTCAAGCGCGAGACCGATCCCAACTCGCGCGAACGCATGGAAGGCCTGGAGCGCGAGCTCGCCGTGCTGAAGGAAAAAGCCACCGAGCTGCGCGCACGCTGGCAAAAAGAGCGCGAAGCGATCACCCGGCTGAGCGAGATCAAGGCCCAGGTCGAGCGACTCAAGTTCGAGGCCGACGAACAGACCCGGCTCGGCAAGCTCGACCGCGCTGCGCAGCTACGCTACGGCGAGCTGCCCAAGCTGGAAGCCGAACTGCGCGAGCTCAACGACATCCAGGATGCGATGGCGGGCGGCAACCGCATGCTCAAGGAAGAAGTGGACGAGGAGGACATCGCCGCGATCGTCAGCAAGTGGACCGGCATCCCGATCAACAAGATGCTCGAAGGCGAGGTCAAGAAGCTGGTCGCCATGGAGTCCCGCCTGCGCGACCGCGTAGTCGGCCAGGACGAAGCGCTGACCACGGTTGCAAACGCGATTCGCCGGTCGCGCGCCGGCCTCTCCGACCCGAAGCGTCCGATCGGCTCTTTCCTGTTCCTCGGCCCGACAGGGGTCGGCAAGACCGAGACCGCGCGCGCCCTGGCCGAGTTCCTCTTCGACGACGAGCAATCGATGGTGCGCATCGATATGTCGGAATACATGGAAAAGCACGCCGTCGCCCGCCTGATCGGCGCCCCTCCGGGCTACGTCGGCTTCGATGAAGGCGGCCAGTTGACCGAGGCCGTGCGCCGCCGCCCCTATGCCGTGATCTTGTTTGACGAGATCGAGAAGGCGCACCCC
>CAZZYH010000055.1:0-935 GCA_964658225.1 Vulcanimicrobiota bacterium
CCGCGCGGCGATCTGCGCCTCGGTCTTGTCGCCATAGGGCAGCCCGGCATTGTCCGCCGCATAAATCACCGGCGCCTGGGGCAGGGCATTGCGCAAGGCACTCAGCACGGTCAGCCCGCCGACGCCCGAATCGAACACGCCGATGGTCGGGGTGTGCGCGCCGCCGGCTGCCCGGCGGGGCTCCGCGCTTCGAGGAAAGCGGGCTGCGCTCATGGCTGCGGGCCGGCCGCGGCCTCGCTGCCCATCCCCGCGGCCTCGCCCGGAGGGCTGGACATCTGCGTTCCGGCGGCAAGATAGGTGCGGGTAAGGTCGGCGTGCCCGGCGAGCGTGGCCTGCTGCTGCCCATCGACCACAAAGCGCACCTGCGCGACCGCGGGCAGGTTGGCGCGGAGGGTGGCGATCATCGAGAGCAGGGTGAGGGTCTCGGGCTCGATGCCGGAGGGATGGTTCTGGACGAAGGCGGTGGTCAGGTTCACAACCGCGAGCTTCTCTCCGCCGGCCCGCGAGCCCGGAACGGGTAGAAGAAAGACCTCTTCGACGCCCGTGCCCAGGTGCAGCGGGTGGGGCGAGCCCACTGCTGCGTACTCGGCCAGCAGCTTCTCGAGCACGACCCGGGCGCGGGCGTTGGGGTCGGCCGGCAGCGGGAACAGGAGAGGTTTCTCGGCGAGCGAGCCATCGGTGTCATTGGCCAGGTAAAGCCGGAGTGGCTGCTCCTGGGTCTCGGCGGTGGAGAGGGGCAAAGGCTGGGCGGCGGCGGCGAAGCGATCGCTGGCGCGTTCGCGCAGTCGGATCAGGTAGGCGGACAGGACCACCACCAGCACGAGCATGATGAAGAAGAGCCACTGCTGGGAGCGGGGAATCGGCACCCGGTAGGCGGCCGGGCCTGCGGGCGCGGCGGAGGCTCGTGCCGGAGCCGGACCGCGGCGTGCCGGCGC
>CAZZYH010000055.1:945-18936 GCA_964658225.1 Vulcanimicrobiota bacterium
CGTCTTTCGCAACGTCACCTCCACCAAAAACCACTGGATCGGCCTCAAACTCACCGGCGGCCCGCGCAGCCCCCGCGACGCCGTCGGAGCTACCGTCTACCTCACCGCCAATGGCTTCCGCCAGCGCGCCGATGTCACCAGCGGAGGCAGCTTCGCCTCGTCACCCGACCAGCGCCTCCACTTCGGCCAGCGGCGTGCCGGCGCGCGCCGGCCGGGCGAGGGCTCGCTCACGGCTGCGCCTTCCAGTCGGCCCGCCACTGCTCGAGAGCGCCCCCGAGCGCATCCACCAGGCGGGTCTGGTAGTCGGCATCGCCGAGTGCGGCGCCCCCCTTGCCTCGGCGGGGGAGCAGCGGCGCCAGTTCGACGATCACCGCCGGGCAGGCCATGCTGTCTACCGGCTGGAGCGAAACGCTGCCCAGCGTCACCGGGATCGCCGCGTGACCAAGCGCGGTGCTGAGGTCAGAGGAGAGCTTGAGGCTTTGGGTCAGAAAGGCGGCCTGCGCCGTCGCCCAGGGGCGCAGACCGCCGCCCGGCCCGCCCGTCCCGGCAGGAGCCAGGGCTGCGGTGTACAGGTGCACCCCGGTGCCGCTGGTGGTGGCGTGCAGCAGCAGGCAGGCGGCTGCATGGGCCCGGTTTGCAATGCCGGCGCGGGCCCCGGGCGCCAGGCTGCTGTCGCTCTCGCGCGTGGTGACCACGCTCACCCCTCGTGCGGTCAGCATCGAGCGCAGGCGAACCGAGAGCGCCAGCACCAGGTCCTTTTCAAACAGTTGATCGCCAGGCTGGTCCCGCAGCCGGGCCCCGCTCTCGGGGCCGCCATGGGCCGCGTCCAGCAGGAGCACGTAGCGGGCCGGCTGCGGGGCCCCGGTGCCCGGCTGCGCAGAAGTTGTGCCCGTTTGCTGGGCTGCGAAGGCGAATGCCGCGGAGCTGCCGCCTTCGATCGGATCGATCCCGCACCACCATTGGACCGAGGCCGCAGCGCATGCCGCCACCAGCGCCCACAGCGGCCCGTTCGACACTTTAATCCAAGGCATAGACCGTGAGGCCGCTGAGCAGCTTCGGGAAGAAATCGGTCGACTTCTGGGGCATGACCTCGCCGGCAAAGGTCACCTCCCGCAGCTGGTCCAGCGTGACCGGGTGCATGAGAAAGGCGATGTTCGCTTCGCCGCGCTGTACCTGGCCCATCGCCTCCCCGGCGTCGCGCACATAGCGCAGGTTGGTCTGCTCGCGGATCGCCTCCGGGCTGATGGCCAGCAGCTGTTCCAGCACGAGCTGGTGAAGCTGGACCACATCGAGCTGCCGCTTGCGCTCCGAAACCCCGGCTAACGCCTTCTCGATCTCCTCCGGCCTGGGCACCAGCAGGTGTGCCGCGCCACGGGTGACCGCGACCAGGCTGCGCGGCCCGGCGGCCTCTAACTCCGCCAGCAGGGCGTCCGCCTCGGACCATGCCCCGAGCGCGCGCACGGTGAAGAACGGCGCCGCGGCCGCGAGAAACGCCTCGAGCGTAAAGTTGGCGAGCGAGTGTACGACCCGGTGGGTCGGCAGAATCACCAGCCCTTCGCCGTCCATGTTCACCAGCGTCATCATCACCGCGGCCTCGGGGTAGGCCGGCTGCGGCAGGCTGCCCGCGCTGCGCTCGCTGTAGGCAGCGCCCTCGGGAGCGCGCTCCTTGCTGTACTTGAGTGCGGTCTCGTAGCGGTGATGGCCGTCGGCGATGATCAGCTTCTTGTTCTCGAGCACGCCCAGCACCATGTTGATGGTGGACGGGTCGCGCACCTTCCACACGCGGTGCAGCACGTCATACTCGTCGGTGACCTCGATCTCGGGCACCGCGCGCTGCTTGAAGATCAGCTGCTCGACGGTCTGCGCGGGGTCCGAGTAGAGCATGAAGATCTGCCCGAAGTGGGCGCGGGTGGCCCGCAGCAGGTTGAGGCGGTCGGCGCGCGGCTTGGTCAGCGTCTGCTCGTGGCGAAAGACGACCCCGGCCGAGTAGTCGTAGAGCTCGCCCAGGGCGATCAGCCCCTTGCGTTCGACTACCTGCGTGGTGCCGGGCACGGTAAAGCGCTGCGAATAGGCGAACACGCAGGGTTCTTGTTCGGCGGCCAGCACGCCGCTGGCTCGCCACTTGGCAAAGTCATCGGCCGCCCGGGTGTAGACGTCAGAGACGCCGGGCTCGTCAAACAACTCGGGCAGGCCCAGGATCAGGCGGACCAGGTTGTAGGGACTGCGGCCGTAGTAGGCCTGCTGCATCGAAGGCGAAATTTTATCGTAGGGCTGCGTCACGCAGTCCTCTACCCTCACCAGGGAGGGGTTGTAGCGAAGCGCGCGAAAAGGATAGATACGGGCCATGCGAAAAGGGGGGTTCTCCGGTCCGACAGACGGCGCACCGGCCTGGCTCTGACGTGGATTCTGGACTACCGCTCGATTGTAGACGAAGCCTGCCGGCGGATAGCAGCACCGTCCGGGGACCGGCCGGGTTTTTCGGGTTACTACCGGCAGTTGCGCTCTGACGGCAACGGCTTCACCATGGAGGCCTGCGCGGGTCCGGGAAATGCGTCTTACTCTTAAGAAACACGGCATGCCTTGTGCGGAGCACAGCCCGACGCCCTGCGCACAAGGAATGAGAAAAACCTCAGCGACTTATGGCGTGCAAGCGGGTTGTTGCCGACAGGCATCTGTCACCGCTGCCCATTCGTTACCAGTCTGGTGAGACGCATCAGGGTTCCAAGGAGCAAGACGTGTACGCTATCGCGCTGGTTTCTTCTGGAGGGAAACGCCGCCATGCTGCTGCATAGCTGCCCGGGAGCCTTCAGGCGACGGTCGCGGGCCCCTGTGCCTTGCGCCTGCCGCGCGCGGCAGCTTTTGGGCGCCCTGTGCCTGCTCCTTCTCCTGATGGCCGGTAGCTTCGGCCCGCATGCCCTGGCCCAGGACGCGGACCCGCTCAACAGTGTCCACGTAGCGCAACCGCCGCCGCCCGCGCCCAAGCCCCCTGATCCCAACCTGGTCGAAGGCAGGGAGGCGCTCTCCGCCAAGCGCAACGAGCGGATCCGCGTCGATGTAAACCTGGTGTTGATCCCGCTCACGGTCACCGACCCGCTCGACCGCCTGGTGACCGGGCTGGAGAAGGAGAACTTCTTTCTCTACGAGCACGATCGCCTGCAGTCGATCAAGACCTTCTCGAGTGAAGACGCGCCGGTTTCAATCGGCATCATCCTCGATCTGAGCGGCAGCATGTCGAGCAAGTTTACCCGGGCCCGCCAGTCGGTGATGGAGTTCATGAAGACGGCCAATCCGCAGGACGAGTTCTTTGTGGTCGGCTTCAACGACCGGCCGGAGGTGATCACCGACTTCACCAACTCGGCCGACGACGTAGACGCGCGCCTGGCCATGGTGAAGCCCGCCAAGCGCACCGCGCTGCTCGACGCGATCTACCTGGGATTGAATAAGATCAAGAAAGCCCGCTACGACCGCAAGGCGCTCGTGATCGTCTCCGACGGCGGCGACAACCGCAGTCGTTACACCGAGAACGAGGTGCGCGCGGTAGTCCGCGAGTCCGATGTGCAACTGTACGCGATCGGCATCTTTGACCAGTACGCGCCGACGATGGAAGAGCGGCTGGGACCGCTGTTGCTCAACGACCTGTGCGAAGACACCGGCGGCAGACTCTTCCGGGTCGACGACGCCGGCGACATGGGCGACATTGCCGCGAAGATCTCGGCCGAGCTGCGCAACGAGTACGTGCTGGGCTACCGCTCAGACGATGACAAGCACGACGGCAAGTGGCGTAAAGTGAAGGTAAAGCTGGTCGCGCCCGCCGGGTTGCCGCCGCTTGCTGTCCACGCCCGCAATGGCTACTATGCGCCTCTCCAGTAACGCTTCCTGGCTCTCCATCGCTCTGCTGTGCTCCACGCTGACCGGCGGGGGAGCCGCCTGCGCCCAGGCAGGCGGCCAGTCCGCGGCCCCGAGCGCCACGGTTACCAGTCCGAACGACCGCGGCGGTCCGGCCCAGGCCCAGGCGGGCCAGACCCTGGATCGCGATCCGGTGCGCTCCCCCGACCCGGCCGACAATGAGCCCGCCGCCGCGACCGGCCAGCCCATCGCACCCGGGCTCAGCCCGGATATCGAGAAGCAGCAGAACGGCCGTTACACCCTGCGCCGCGACGTCGAAGAAGTGGTGCTGAACGCGACCGTGCTCGACGACAGCGGACACCTGGTCAATGATCTCAAGAAGGAAGATGTCCGCGTCTTTGAGGACGGCGTACAGCAGCAGATCGCCTCCTTCCAGCACCAGGACATCCCTGTTTCGATGGGCATCCTGGTGGACAACTCCGGCTCCATGCGGTCCAAGCGCGGGGCCGTGAACGCCGCCGCGCTCGACCTGGTCAAGGCGTCCAATCCGCAGGACGAAGCCTTTATCGTCAACTTCTCTGACGAGGCGTTCATCGACCAGGATTTCACTTCGAACATCAACAAGCTGCGCGACGGGCTGGCCCATTTGGACTCGAAGGGCGGCACGGCGCTCTATGACGCGGCCGTAGCCTCCGCGGACCAGCTGGCCAAGGGCGCCAGCCGGCCCAAACAGGTGCTGCTCATCATCACCGATGGCGAGGATAATGCTTCCGGGCTGTCGCTCGAGCAGACCATCCATCGCGTCCAGGATCTGCAGGGGCCGATCATCTACTCGATCGGCCTGTTGTTCGGCGATGACGGCGGCGCACGCGAGGGGCGCCGGGCCAAGCGCGCCCTGCAGATGCTCTCGGCCGAGACGGGCGGGATCGCCTACTTTCCCAAGAACCTGAACGAGGTCGACGAGATCGCCGCCGAGGTCGCCCGGGATATTCGTTCGCAGTACACCATCGGGTACCACTCGACCAAGCCCGCCGCCCAGGGCGGCTACCGGCTGATCAAGGTGGACGCGCGGCTGCCGGGCGCGCACAAGAGCCTGAACGTGCGAACGCGCAGCGGGTACTACCCCAAGATGGACAAGCAGTCGGCTGCCTCCATCGTCGCGCCGGGGCAATCGCAGTAGGAGGCCCGGCCCGGGGGGTCTCAGCAACTCGGTTGCGGACCGCCCCGCAACGCAGGCCCGGCCGGGATGGGGCCGGTGTGTCGCTCTCCCTTGGAGCCTCGCGGCTGCGCCTGGGAGTGACCCCGCGTTCCTCGCGCCCCGGCGCCGGGCGACAGCGCGCCCCCCGGGGCCTGCTGGCCGAGCGCCCTGCTACTCTGGAAGCCAAGGCCATGACCCCTCCCTCCGAGAGCACGCTGCAAACCTCCCCGGCCGAGTCTCTCCCGGCCACGCGCGCAGCCGGCCCGCTGCGGGTCTCTGACAATATCCTCGATCTGATCGGCTCCACGCCCATGCTGCAGATGCGGCGTCTGCCTGCTCCCGGATCGGGCGACCTGTTTGCCAAGCTCGAGTTCCTCAATCCCGGCGGCAGCGTGAAGGATCGCGCGGCGCTGGGCATCGTGCTCGACGGGGAGGCGCGCGGCGCCCTGCGCCCCGGCATGACGATCGTCGAGGCGACTGCCGGCAACACCGGCGTCGGCCTGGCCCTGGCCGGGGTCAATCGCGGCTACCGCGTGGTTCTCTACGTGCCTGAAGGCTATGCCGAAGAAAAGTGCATCCTCATGCGCGCCTTCGGGGCCACGGTGATCCGCACGCCCGAGGCGGAGGGGATGCGCGGGGCGATTGCGCGGGCCGAGATGCTGCTGGCCGAGGACCCAGGCTGCTTTGCGGCGCTGCAGTTCCGAAATCCGGCCAACCCCGGCTTCCACCATGACACGACCGCCGCCGAGCTCTGGGCCCAGATGGACGGGCGCCTGGACGCCTTTGTCGCCGGGTGCGGCACCGGCGGCACGTTCTCGGGCGTGGCCCGGTATCTGAAAAAGCAGGACCCCTCGATCCTCACGGTTGCGGTCGAGAGCGAAGGCTCGGTGCTGCAGGGCGCGGAGGCTGGGCCCCACAAGGTAGAGGGGATCGGGTCGAGCTTTGTGCCGGCAACGTTTGATTATGAGGTCGCGGACAAAATCGTAAGCGTGATGGATACAGATGCATTTGCCACGGTGCGCCGGCTGGCGCGGGAAGAAGGTCTGCTGGGTGGATCGAGCGCGGGGGCGGCGGTGTTCGCAGCGCTCGCGGTGGCGCAGAGGCTGGGCCCGGGCAAGCGCGTCGCGACCATTGTTCCTGATTCCGCGGAGCGGTACCTGTCGAAGAAGATCTTCGAAGAAGGGCTGTAGCGAGCGCAGG
Source organism: Vulcanimicrobiota bacterium (assembly GCA_964658225.1). Lineage (GTDB taxonomy): Bacteria > Acidobacteriota > Terriglobia > Terriglobales > Acidobacteriaceae > EB88. Next base: position 7,190 of record CAZZYH010000055.1, read on the forward strand.
TCAGGCGCCCCACGCAGCGACTGCTCCCAGCCTGCATCTTCTGTCCGCCAGGAGACCGGAGACGGCGCTTGTCGCAGTGCTTGCTGATTGGCGCTGCTGCGCGCGACACTACCTCCGCAGCGCTTACCGCCGCGGCGCCCGGGCTTCTTGCGGGGTCTCTGGCCGGAGGCGCGCTCTGATACCTTCAAGGCTATGGCAGACTCGGAGCACACCCAGGGATTTGCAACCCGCGCGATCCATGACGGCCAGCCCCCTGATCCGCTGACCGGTGCGGTCAACGTACCGCTTTATCTCTCCTCCACTTACGCGCAGCAAGAGATTGGCGTCAACAAGGGTTATGAATATTCGCGGGTCTCGAACCCGACACGCGAAGCGCTCGAAACCTCGCTCGCCTCGCTCGAAGGCGGCGCGAGCGCCCACGCTTTCGCCAGCGGTATGGCCGCCATCTCGGCCCTGGTGACCATGCTGCGCGCGGGCGACCATGTGGTGTGCGGGGAAGATGTGTACGGCGGCACGCCTCGGCTCTTCAACCAGGTTGTCGCCCGCTACGGGGTCGCGTTTACCTACGTCGACACGACCGACCCCGACGCGCTGCGCCGGGCGCTGCGGCCGCATACCAGGCTCGTTCACATTGAGACGCCCAGCAACCCGATGATGCGGCTGACGGATATTCGCGCGATCGCCGACATCTGCCACAGCCACGGTGTCGAGTTGAGCGTCGACAACACGTTTCTTTCGCCGTACTTGCAGCAGCCCATCGCCCTCGGCGCCGATATCGTGATGCACTCGACGACCAAGTACCTCAACGGGCACTCCGATGGGCTGGGCGGCGTGCTGGTCGGCACCAAGGCCGAACACAAGCAACAGTTTGCGTTCATTCAAAAGTGCACCGGCGGCATTCTCTCGCCGTTTGAAGCATGGCTGATCCTGCGGGGCGTCAAGACACTTGCCGTGCGCATGCGTGAGCATGACCGCAACGGCCGCGCAGTGGCCGCGATGCTCGAGGCTCACCCGAAGGTCGCGCGCGTGCACTATCCCGGGCTCGCCTCGCACCCGCAGCATGCGCTGGCCCGGGCGCAGATGGCGGGCTTCGGCGGCATGATCTCGTTCGATCTGGGCTCGCTTGAAAAGGCAAACCGCCTGCTTAAGAACGTTCGCCTGTGCACGCTGGCCGAATCGCTCGGCGGCGTCGAAACCCTGATCTCGCACCCCGCCACGATGACGCACGCGGCCATCGGGCAGCAGGCGCGCGACCGCCTCGGCATCACCGATGGCCTGGTGCGCATCTCGGTCGGCATCGAAGACGAACAAGACCTGCTCGCCGACCTGGCCGAGGCGCTCAACGCGGTCTGAGCGCAACCGCCCGGCTCAGGACACCTGCCGCCCACGGCGCGCCGCTAGTCACATTCAGGATCGACCAGGCAGGTTCCATAGACGGTGACGACGAGGACCAGTCCGGCTGTGAGGCCGAGGAGCGGCCAGGCCCATGCCGGCAGGCCGAGTTTCTCGATGTTCAGGTCGCGGGGATCAGGCAGTGTTGTCATGCGGCCCATGGTACGCCTGGCCCGTGGCCAGGTCGGTGCTGCGGGATGCGGTCGTTTTCGTATGATGGAGCAGAGGAGAGTGGCCCCGCGATGACCGCGCACCCCAAGCGACGCAAGATCCTCTACGCGGCCGCGCTCGGTCCCGGCCACACCGCGCTCTATCGGCTGGAAGCGATGCGGCGCCTGGGCCAGGAGATGATCCCGTTTCCGATCGAACCCTACGAGCCCAAATCCCGCTACCTGAACGCGCTGCAGTACCGTCTGCCGGTCGGCCCGCTGATCGCCCCGATCAACCGCGCGCTGGTTGCGGCCATCGGAGAGCACCGGCCAGACGTGGTCTGGTTCGATAAGCCCGTGCACTTTCATGCCGGTACGATTGAGGCGGCGAAGCGCTCGGGCGCGACTACGGTCTGCTACAACCAGGACAACCCTTTCGGGCCCCGCGGCGACGGCTGCTGGATGCAGTTTCTCAAGGTCTACAAGCTCTTTGACCTGCACTGCCTTTTTCGTACCATCGACGTGGCCCGCTACAAGAGTCTCGGCCTGCCCTTCATCAAGATCATGCTCTCCTATGATCCGCTGCAGCATTTTCCGCCGCCCGCCGGCTGGTCGGATGCGGATCGCACGCGCGAGATCGGCTACACCGGCTCGCCGCTCGAGGACCGGGCGCAGTTTCTGCTGGGGCTCGCAGAGCAGTATGGGTTGCCTGTCTCCGTCGCCGGGCCGCGCTGGGAGAAGACGTGGACCTCCGAGCTGATGGCCAAGTACGTGGTGGGTGGCATGATGAAGGGCGCCGAGTATCGGGAGAGTATCTGGAAGTCGAAGATCAACCTCGCCTTCGTGACCCGGATGAACGAGGAAGACGTGGCCCACAAGTCCTTTGAGATCACGGCCTGTGGGCAGTTTTTGCTGGCCCTGCGCTCGCCCGGGCACCAGGAGGCTTTCGAGGAGGGATTCGAGGCCGAGTTTTACGGGTCGATGGAAGAGTGCGCGGACAAGGCGCGCTACTACCTGGACCATCCCGCGCAGAGGGAGGCGATTGCGGCAGCAGGCCGGGCGCGCAGTGTCCGCTCCGGCTATGACAATGATGCGCAACTGGCGCGCGTGCTGTCGAAGCTGGATGGCCTGGATGTTTGAGGGCCAGCGGAGCGAAGAGTCCCGAGGTGGCGCGTGATCCTGCTGGGCATGGACACCTGCGCCAGCATCGGCACGCTCGCTCTGGCGCGGGTCGGTCCTGCGGGTGGCCTGGAGAGTCTGGGCTCGGCCGAGCTGCCCGGCCGTTCAGCCGGCGCCGAGCTCGTGCCAGCGCTCCAGGAGATGCTTGGTCAGGCCGGCGTCGAACTCGGCGCAGTGTCCGGCCTGGTCGTGGTCGACGGCCCGGGCAGCTTTACCGGCATACGGATCGGCCTGAGCACCGCGAAAGCTCTCGCGGAGGCCAGAGCCATACCCCTCTATGCCATCTCCCGGCTGCGGGTGCTTGCCGCCACCAACCGTGCGCGCCGCGCGGCGCTCGACGCCGGGCGCGGGGAGTTCTACCTGGGGGATCTGGGCGTGCCGGACGATCTGGGCGACACGCAGCCGTGCGCGCCGGGCGAGTGGTTGTGTACGCAGCAGGAGCTGGCCGGCCTGGCCGCGTCCGGCGCAGGGGAGCTGGTTGCCTGCGAGGCCAAGGTCCTCGAGGCCTGCGGGCATGCCCGTCTGGTCCCCGCTCCCACGGCTGCCGACGCCCTGCGGTGTGCGAGCGCCGACCTGTTGGCCGGTTGCCGGACCGAAGTCGGATCGCTCGATGGGCGCTACCTGCGCCGGGCGGATCCCGACCGGACGCTTCAACCCCCGCGGCGTGGTTCCCGGTGAAGCCGCTCTGCCTGGTGCGGCCGATGCAAAACGACGATATTGCCGGGGTGGTGGCGCTGGCTGCCGAGGAGGCGACCGCCCCCCACTGGCCGGTGGCCGAGTACTACCGGATGCTGGACGGCATCGCCGAGTCGCCGGCCCGGCGCGGGGCCTGGGTGCTGTTGCCCCGGCCCGGCGCGGCCGCTCGGCAGCCGGTGCTTGGGTTCGCCATGGCCAGCCACGTAGCCGGAACCTGCGATCTCGAAGCCGTGGTGGTGCATGCGGACTGGCGGGGCAGGGGCTGGGGCGGGGCCCTGGTGGACGCGGCTGCCGCCTGGGGCGCCAGGCTGCGCGCCTCGCGGCTGCAGCTTGAGGTCCGCGACTCCAATGCCGCCGCGCTGCGGCTCTACCGCCGCAAGGGCTTTTCGATCGATGGCCGGCGCCCCGGGTACTACCGCAATCCGGAGGAAGCGGCGGTGCTGATGAGTCTCGCGCTCGGGCCCGGAGGGGACGCCGCCATCGTGTAGACAGCGCGCGCGCGCCCCGCATCCTTCCGCGGGGAGCGAACCGCTGCCGGACTGCCTCTCGGCAGCGCTTCGTTGGAGCTTCCGCCTGGGATCGGTGAGTACCTGGCCCGCGTCTGCGCACCGTCCCGGGATTCCCAGAATTCCCAGGACTCAAGGATGCAAGAACCCCCGCCTGGAGCCGCGTCGAGCGCAGCTCCTTCGAGCAAGTGGCGCTTCCCTGTGCTTCAAAGGCGTTTCCGGGCCATGATTCGCGAACCGGGCAGGTCTCGCTCATCGGGGGGGGGGTGAAAGGCCGGGTGCGCCGGCATTGCCGGGGAGCACGGGGCTCCTGTGGCGGCGGCGAACTATAATGGGGCTGACATGGTTCGCGACGGATACTTCTACGGCATCGCTCTTCTGGCGGTCGCAGTGGCCATGGCCCTGCTGACGCACACCTGGTACTGGTCGCTCATTCCATTGGCCTTCGCGGCATTTTTTCTATGGTTCTTTCGCGATCCGGAGCGCGTCATTCCCGAGGGCCTGGGCCTGGTTGTTTCCCCGGCCGACGGCAAGATCACCAGTATCACTCCGGTGATCACCCGCAACGGGGAGCGTATCTCGGTCAGCATCTTTCTCAACGTCTTCAACGTGCACGTCAACCGCGCGCCGGTGGCCGGACGGGTGAGCGAGGTGCGCTACAAGAAGGGCGCTTACCTGAACGCGATGAATGCAAAGTCCGCCGAGAAGAACGAGCAGAACGTCTGCGTGATTCGGGTAGACGACGGCTACCACGTCATCTTCAAGCAGATCGCGGGCCTGCTGGCGCGGCGCATCGTCTTTCGCCCCAAGGTGGGGGATCGGGTAGAGCGCGGGCAGCGCGTGGGGCTGATCAAGTTCGGCTCGCGGACCGACATCCTGCTGCCCGCCGATGCGCACATGTTCGTCAGCGTGGGTGAGCATGTGCAGGGAGGGTCAACGATCCTGGCCCAGATCACCAGGGTGCCAAGCCTGGCCGGGGCCGATGCGCACCCGGATCCCGATCCGGAGACGCGTAGTTGAGTGGGTTCGTCGAGCGGCGCAGCCACCCGGCCGGGGTCGGCCCCAAGCTGCGGCAGAGAGGGCGCGGGATGTACCTGCTGCCGTCCCTGTTTACCGCGGGCAACATTGCCGCTGGCTACTACGCCATCACCCAGAGCCTGCAGGGCTCGGCACTCGAACCGCGCCACTTCGACTACGCTGCCCTCGCCATCGGCTTCGCCATCCCCTTTGACGCCATTGACGGGCGCATCGCCCGCATGACCAACACCACCAGCGAGTTCGGCAAGGAGCTCGACTCGCTGGCGGACGTAATCACCTTCGGCGTCGCTCCCAGCCTGCTCGCCTATACCTGGGGGTTCCACATGCTGCCCCTGGGCATCGAGCCGATGCTGCGGCGCAAGCTGATCGAGCTCGGCGCCTTTGTCTGCTTTCTCTTCCTGCTGTGCGGCGCGGCGCGCCTGGCTCGTTTTAACAGCATGGCTGCGCCGATTCCGAAGAACCCCGGCCGCCCTGGACGGAAGTACTTTGTGGGCATGCCGATCCCGGCTGCCGCCGGTGCGGTGGCCGCGGTGGTGCATTTTTTTAGCGGCATCCCGGTTGCGGTGCACTGGGTAGCGGGCGTGTGGATAGTCTACGTTGGCTCGGTCGGATTCCTGATGGTCAGCACCTGGCGCTTTTGGAGCGGCAAGGAGATCAACCTCGACCGGCGCCACGGTTTTCGCTGGATCGTGCTGCTGGGCTTGTTCTTGTACGCGCTGGTCTTTTTCTCTCAGTATGTGCTCGCCGCGATCGCCCTCATCTATACGTTTTCCGGGGTGCTGGCGCGGCTGGCCTACTCCTGGCAGCGCTCCTCACGCAGCGCGCCTGCTGCCTAGTTTTTCGCTCGTTTTGTTCTCGAGGAAGTTTTGAAGCAAGAAAGTACGGTGAAGCATTGACCCACCCGCTCAAGATCGCCATCGTTGGAGCCGCTACGCTTCGGGGTAAGGAGTTGAGCGAGGCGCTCGACGAGTCCAGCTACACGGCTGCCGAGTTCGTCCTGATGGACGAGGACCAGTCGCTCGGGCAGATCGAAGCCGTCGGAGACGAACTCACGATCATCCAGCGCATTGAACCCGACGCCTTCGACCACGTGGACTATGTCTTTTTCACCAGCGACCAGGAGGCGACGCGCAAGCACTGGCAGGCAGCGGTCCACTCCCATGCCAGCCTGATTGACCTCAGCGGGGCGCTCGAGGATCAGCCCGGCGTGCTGGTGCTCTCGCCCTGGGTGCGGGACGCGATCGATAACCCCAATACGCCGATGCCCGACCTGCACACCCCGGCGCTGGTGCCGGCGCACATTGCCTCGACCGTGGTGGGGCTGATCGCGGCCCGGCTGCAGGACCTTGGCCCGGTGCGGAGCATCTGGGCGACAGCGCTCGAGCCCTCGAGCGAGCATGGCCGCGCCGCGGTCGACGAGCTGCACCAGCAGACGGTGACGCTGCTCAACTTTCAGAACATGCCGAAGGAGATTTACGACATGCAGGTGGCCTTCAACGTGACGCCCTCGGCAGGCGAGCAGGCGAAGGTGGATCTGGGAACGGTCGAGGCGCGAATCCGGCGGCACTACGAGTTGATCTCCGGCGGCAGGCTGCCGAAGGCAAGCTTCCAGCTGCTGCTGGCCCCGGCGTTTCACGGCTACGGGCTCTCGATGGCGGTAGAGTTCGAGCGCGCGGTCTCGCTCGAGCACTGCGAGGCGGCGCTCGGCGGGGAGCACATCGACGTGGTCATCGGGGAGAACGATCCGCCGAGCAACCTGAGCGCCGCAGGGCAGGAAGATATCCTGCTGCGGGTGCGGCCTGCGGATGCGGGCGAGGCGGTAGCGACGCGGTTCTGGATCTGGGCATCGTTTGATAACTTGAAGCTCGCCTCGATGAGCGCGATTGCGTGTGCGCAGGAGCTGGGAAAGTTGCGGCCGCAGGGGATCGTGCAGTAGGCGCGGAGCGGTTGCTCTTTGAAGCCGAACGCCGGGCGCCCGCCACGAAGTGGCCGCAGGCCGCGCAGCCGGTTTTGTTCCTGTCGCGGGAGACTCAAATCCATGTCGGAAAAGCGAGACACGGGGCGCCCGGGATCGCACGCCGCGGCCTCGTCGCCGGCACCTTGCTCCCGGCGATGTGCTCCTGGGCGGAGCGAAGGATCTGGGGTGGATTCTGCTCGATCAAGGGTCACAGCAGGCGATGTCGGTGTTTCGCAGGGCGCCGAGGACGCCAAGCCTGCTACCGTTGCGCCGCGCTCCACTCCGCATACTGGGCAAGAATAAACGGGTCGGTCATCCCGGCGAGGTAGTCAGCGACCACGCGCGGCGCTCCCTCGTCCGCTATCCGGGAGGCATACCCGGGAGGCAGCAGCGCCGGCTCCGCGATCCAGGCGGAGAACAGCGACCGGATGACCTCTTCGGCCAGCGCATGATCGCGCTCCAGCTCCGCCGAGCTGTACAGGTGTTCGTAGAGATAGCGCTTGGCTTCGAGCCGCTGGGCCTCGATTGCGGGCGAGAACGAGGCCAGGCGACGGGGCGCGCGGCGCACCTGATCGAGCGAGGAGAGGCCCAGCGATGCGACAGCCCGGCAGGTCGAGTCGATCAGGTCCCCCACCAGCGCGTTCAGCATCCGCTTGAGCGCTTCGTTGAAGACCAGCTTCGCGGCAGCCCCGGCATGCTCGGCGGCCATGGGTGCGTAGAAGCGCTCAAAGAGCCCGATATGCGCCCGCACGCCAGCCACGTCAAGCAGGCCTGCTTCCATGCCGTCGTCGAGGTCGGCGGTCAGGTAGGCGATCTCATCTGCCAGGTCGATCATCTGCGCCTCGAGCGGCGGCTGCTGGTCGAGCAGGTAGAGGGCAAGCTCAGGGTGCTCGGCTGCCGAGTAATCGTGCGAGTGCTTGATGATGCCTTCACGGACGCCGAGGGTCAGGTTGAGTCCGCGAAAGCCCGCGTAGCGCTGCTCAAAATGCTCCACCATGCGCAGGGCGTGCAGGTTGTGATCAAAGCGCAGCCCGTGCTCCTGCAGCGCCTGATCCAGGGCGCGTTCGCCGGCATGGCCAAAAGGCGGATGGCCGATGTCGTGCACCAGGGCCAGCGCCTCGGCGAGGTCCTGATTGAGGCCCAGGTTCGCCGCGATGGTGCGGGCGATCTGCGCGACCTCCATGGTGTGGGTCAGACGGGAGCGGAAGTGGTCGGAGAAGGCGGCCGTGGCGCGGTGGGTAAAGACCTGCGTTTTTCCGGCCAGGCGTCGAAAGGAGCGCGCATGAATGATGCGGGCCCGGTCCCGCTCAAAGGGGGAGCGATAGGCGTGGGCCGGTTCGGGATGCTCGCGCTGCGCAAGCGGGTCGGATGGATCGTGCGAGACGGCGCAGGCGCGAAGCGGGTGGTCGAGGTGCATGGTGCATTTAGGTTAACGGAATCGAGTTCTGCACGAGGGGATTGCAGGTGGCGTGGAGCGACAGCTTAGAATCCTGCCCATGCGAGAGAATGCACGGGGCGCTTCCGTGCGCCGCCTCCTGTTGAGGCAAAGCTTTCCCCGGTTCTATCTTCAAAGCGGCGCAGCGGTGTCTTCAGGCTGCCTTCTTTGTGCTGTCATCCTCAGCGTCGAGTGAGACAAGCATGGAGGGCACAGAGCAGCACCAAGGCTGTTTGCAGTGGTGCTTGTGAGTTGTAGGTTAAGACCGATCTATTTCTTCGCCAATGGAATGCTCTTACGGAATGGGCGATGTCCGCGGTGCGGTGCGAGTACGACTGGCTGGGTCAGCAAAGAGGAGAAAGGCTCTGACTGGGGCCTGGCCTGCACCACGACTGCAAAGTGGTTTCGCTCCATATGAATCGCCTTGATCCTGAACAACGAAACCGCGGCTCCGCAACTTTGCTTGAGGTTTGCCTGGATCAAGGCCGATCGTGCTTCTCGCCGGAGCCAGCCGTATCCGGCGACTCCTTGGCCAGCCGGACGCGCGCCGTGTCCAGCTTCTTCTGCAGCCTGCCACCCTCGCCGGGCTCGGCGTCGGCCGGGTCGGCATGGGCGTACTGCTTCAGGGCCTCTTCCCACTGCGAGGCCGCCAGCTTCAGCCTGCCGGTCTTCTCGTACAGGTCGCCCAGGTGGTCATGCACGGTCGGGTCGGTGGCATTGCGCTGCGACGCCTTGACCAGGTTGCCCTCGGCCAGAGCGTAGTTGCCGAGCTTGTAGTAGGCCCAGCCCAGAGAATCGAGATAGGCGTAGTTTTGCGGATCGAGCTTGACCGCCTTCTGGATCATGGCCAGCGCATCGTTCAGTCGCTGCTCGCGGTCAGCCAGCATGTAGCCGTAGTAGTTGAGCGCTGTTGAGTTGTTGGGATCAATGGCGAGCGCCTTACGAAAGGCCTCTTCGGCCCCGTCAAAGTGCTTCTGCCGCTCTTCGAGCGCGCCGCGTAGAAAGTAGACATACAGCTTGTCGTCGGCCTTGGGGGAGAGCTGCTCGGCCTTGTCGAGCGCCTCGCCGGCCTCCTTCCACTTCTTGGCGTGGGTGTCCATCTGTGCCAAAGACAGGTAGACATCACGATCCTCCGGCGTATTCAGGAGCGCCGATTTGGCCAGCGCGGCCCCTTCGTCAAACTTGCCGCCGTCGGCCAGCTGGGTGGCGTACATCAGCTTGAGCGCACGATTTTTCGGATACTTGTCGGAGGCCTGGCGCGCAATCTGGGTGGCCTTGTCGTAGAGGTGCCCGTCGCGGCTGGCATCGATCGCATTGCCGTAGCCACGCTCGGCGTAGTCCGGGCCGAGGTCGGCCAGCTTGAGGTAGGTGGCCGCCGCCTGATCCGCCTTGGCCTCTTCTCGGTACACATTGGCCAGCCGGTCCAGGAAGAGCGCGCGATTGTTCTTTTCGGCAGCCGAGTAGGTGCCGGTTGTGTGCTCGGAGTCGGCAACGAGTTTGGCGAAAATCTTCTCTGCCTCGTCATACCGGCCGAGCGCGTCATAGGTGAGCGCCTCGTTGTAGCTGATCTCGAGCGAGTCGGTGGCGAGCGGCTGGGCCTTCTTCAAATGGGCCAGCGCTTCGTCATACTGGCCGTTGCGGCGCTCAATCTCGGCCATGTGGAGGTAGGCCTGAGCGTCGGAAGGATCGCCCTCGGAGACGTCTTCGTAGGCCGCGAGCGCCTCCTTCTCCTGGCCATCCTTGAGCAGCGCATCGGCGAGCGCCCGCTCTACATCGAGGTTGTCGGGCTCGAGTTCGAGCGAGCGCCGGTAGGCCGCAATGGCCTTCTTCGTGTCCTTGATCTGGTCGTAGCTTGCGCCCAGGACAAACTCGGTCTTGGCCGTCTGGTCGCCCTCGGGCAGCGCGGTCAGCACGTCGATGCCCCGGTGCAGGTCGCCCTGTTCGCCGTACATCCGGGCCATGTTCAGGGCCACTTCCTCTGAGTTCGGATCCAGCTTCTGCGCGGCTTGGAACTGCTCTTCGGCGTGCGCGGTGTCATGGCTGAAGCTATAAAGCTGGCCAAGCAGCAGGTGGTCTTCGACACTGCCGGGCTCGAGCGCGATGATGCGCGTGTACTCGGCAATGGCCAGCTTCAGCATCTGGTCTGAGCCGGCGGTCTGCGTGTCGCCGAGCGAGCGCAGGTAAATGCGGCCCAGCAGCTTGTGCGCCTCGAGCGAGTTGGGGTCGCGCCGGATCTGGTCCTCGGCGGCCTGGATCGCGTCCTTGACCCGGCCGGTGCGGAAGTAGAGATCGGCGAGACCGTGGTTGAGGAAGGCCGAGGTGGGGTCCGCAGCGATGGCCAGCTTGTACTCGTCGATCGCCCTGGTCGCGAGCTCCGGGTGGCCGCCGGCGGTCGCCTGCTCCTCAAAGGCGTGGGCCTGGGCGTAGTGGTAGTAGGCGGCCGCGCGGCCGGTCTCGGCAGGCGCCGGCGCGAGGCTGCCGGGGGCGGTGGCCTTCTGGGAGCTCGTCTTTGGAGACTCCGCCCTGGGTGCGGGTTTCGCCGCATCCTGGGCGACCAGCGCGGGCGTAAGCCAGGCGGAGAGCGCGAGCAAGGCGCTGATACGCAAGGCCGCATGGCGCCGGACCGTTACGCGGACTAAGACAGGGCGGGGAATGTGCTTGGAAGTCATGGTTTGCGTGAGGACCCGGAGCTTTCCTATGCTTCAATGCCAGACTCACGCCTGGTTCCCGACGAACTTCTATCAGACGATTGTAACCGGGCGAAGGACTCCTCTCGGCGATCCCCATCGACCGGATGGGAAACAGAGGGACACTTTCGCTTACCGATGTCATCTGGTTTGGGCGGCAGGGCGGGGCAGCTCGCCCGAGCGGGCAGAAGCAGGACCGAAGCAGGTCTCGAGCAGGACGCGAGCGGAGAGGAGCCGGGTTCAGACGGACAGCCTCGGTGCCGGGTGTCTCGGGTCGGGCCGTCCGGAAGGCTGAAGGGCGGCGAGCGCGGCCACCGGACCCGCCGCGAACGAGACTTATCGCGAACGGGCCTACGCCACCGGACCCCGCCGCGAACGGGCCCCACCGCGCAGTACCTCTCAGCCGCGCCCGCCGTGCCTCAGTGGCGGAAGTGGCGGATGCCGGTAAAGACCATCGCCACGCCCAGGCGATCGGCTGCGGCGATCACCTCCGGGTCGCGAACCGAGCCGCCGGGCTGGATGATGGCTGTCGCGCCCGCCTGGACCACGACCTCCAGCCCGTCAGGAAAGGGGAAGAAAGCGTCCGAGGCCGCCACGCAGCCGGCCAGAGGGAGCACGGACTTCATGGCGCCGAAGCGCGCCGCATCGACCCTGCTCATCTGCCCGGCGCCGACGCCGAGCGTCTGGCCGTCCCGGGCGTAGACGATC
>CAZZYH010000056.1:0-18704 GCA_964658225.1 Vulcanimicrobiota bacterium
AGGCTCGCCACCAGCACGCAGGTGCCGGGATAATTCACCTGCGCAATCAGCGCGTCCACCACGAAGCGGCCTACCAGGCCCTCCACCGGGACCGCGCCAAACAGGCGCAGCTGCCCAGGCAGCAGCGCAAACACAGCTGGCCCGCACAGCAGGCAAAGCAGCATCCCCACCAGTCGGACCGCGGGCGAGGTCGCACCCCGGGAGCGCAGCCAGGTCCAGCCGAGTGCGGCGACCAGCAGCGGCAGGGCGAAGGCCGAAGCGCCTTCCACCTGCAGGAAGAGGTCGCTGAGCACGGCGCCCAGGCGCCCGATCCAGTTGTGGATGGGGTGACCGGTGGGGACAACGGTGTTCAGGGAAGGATCGGTAGGCCGATACGAGACCAGCGCGAGGAGAAGAAGGATCGCGGCTACCAGCAGCACGCAGCCAACCAGCTCGTTCAAACGTCGGTTGCGGGTAGGAGTGACGAGCAGCTTCAATGGCTTCATGAGTGAGGGCACACCTATGCTCAGGCCGCGCACGCGCAGCCACACAGGGCGAGAACCTCCAGAGCTCTCCCAGTATCGCAGAGGGCGCAGGCGAAGGGAAAGCAAAGTAGAGGGCGCCGCGTTGGCTTAGTGTGTACTCTTGCGCGCGCATGGCACGCGGAACGAGTGTCCTTCAGCTTCTCAGGCGCCTTCAGGCTGCAAGAAACCGCGCGCCGAAGAGCATCAGCACAATGGCCAGCACAATTCGATAGATGGCAAAGACGGTAAAGCCGTGCTTGCGAACGAAGCCCAGGAACCACTCCACCACACCCAGCGCTACCAGAAAGGAGACCACCATGCCGATGCCCAGGATGATGTAGCCATGAGAGCTGACATGGAGGGGCGCGATCGCGGCCTCGCCGGCCTTCTGCTTGGGGTGCAGCGTTTTGAGCAGGTCGTAGCCGGTGGCGGCGACCATGACGGGAATGGAAACCAGGAAACTGAACTCGAGTGCGGCGAGCCGCGTCATGCCGACCAACTGGCCGCCCGCGATCGTCGACATGGAACGCGATGTGCCCGGAAACAAAGCCGAGGCGACCTGGCAAATGCCGATCCAGACGGCCTGGCCAACCGACATCTGCTCCACATCTTTCGTTTGCGGGTCACTGTTGGACGACCACCAGTCGATTGCCCACATGAGGACGCCGCCGATCAGCAGCGCAAGCTCAATAACGCGCAGGCTTTCCAGGTGCTTGCCGATCGTCTTCTCGAGCAACAGCGAAGGCAGAGCGGTGCAGAAGAAGGCGATCATGGTCAGCGAGAGCGGGTGCGTCCAGACAGTGCGATCGCCTTCTTCGCCTTTGGGAAAGGTCCGCAGGAAGGTGACGATGCGGGCGAGAAACAGCAGGACCAGCGCCAAGATGGCGCCCAGCTGGATGACGATCGTGTACATCTTCCAGTAGGGGTCGGTGAGATCGAGGTGAAGCAGCGCTTCCACGATGCGCAGGTGGGCGGTCGAGCTGACGGGGAGAAACTCCGTGAGGCCTTCGACGATGCCGAGCAGAACAGAGACCAGATAATCGTTCAATCGTTCCTTCCATGACCAGCACCGCGTCGGAGCCAGACGCGCAGGCCGTTCTTCATTTCGGGCTGCGCCATGGCTGGGCACAACCCAAGATCCTTCATATCGTTCGGGACGATCATCTGGCGCTCACCAGCAAGATCCCCTTCGCAGGAAACAGGGAGGGCCTTCCGGACGCAGATCACTCGCGGTCGCTGCCGTAGACTGCAATTTGCTGCTGCACCTTGTATACCAGACCCGCCCCGCGCGCCGCCCAATCGGTCTGCGGGTACTTGGCGGTCAGGCGGCCTGCCAACTCCTGGGCGAACTTTCGATCCTCATGCGCCTTCTTCTCCTGCCCGTCGGCGACCCACATGTCCCCCGCACAGGCCAGCCGCCAGGCGGCCTTGTAGAGCGCCTCGGCTGCGCGGGGAGACTCGGGCCGTTCGTCGGCGTACTTGGCGTAATAGCTGGCCTCCTTCTCCGGGCATTTTTCTGCGCCCTGCCAGTCGCCGCAGAGCTTGTTGTCAATCAACTGATAGGCGGCATAGTCAGCCCACTTCGATCCCGGATAGAGCTTCTGGATCTTCTTCATCTCGGACTCATCCGGAAGCTGGCGCAGGTAGTTTTCTTTCTCATGTGCGGAAGGCAGCGTCGAGGCATCATTTTTTTGCAGTTGCCAGCGAATATCGGCCGACCGCCAGGCCGCTTCGGGCGCGCGCGGCGACTGCGGGAAGAGCAGGGCAGTCATGCGGTAGAGCCGGCGCGCGTCTTCGCCCGTGTTGAGCGCCGCATGGGGTTCGCTCGCCGCCTGCTCGGTTGAGACGGCCTCGCCAAATAAGATGGCGTCCCCTTGCGCGGTGTCGGCCGTGACCACGCCTTTCTCCTCGACCCAGCCGGAGATGGGCGGCGTGGCCTGCTCGTTCGAGAAGGCGGGTACATCTTGCTCGCGGACCGTCTCGATATCGGTGTTGGCGTAGACGCGCAACCAGTGACCGCTGCTCTCGAGGACGACCATCTCGCGGCCGGCTGTGATGGTCGCGAGCTTGTCTGTGGAGACATCGCCCTGCACGTAGATCGGCGTGGGATGGATGACGGTGGCGCGTGCGGCATCTTTGGGCGGAGTGGGCAGCGGTTTTTGTGCACGCAGACTTGCTGTGCCAAAGGCGATCAGCAATGCGGCCAGCGGCACCGAGCAGGCCCAATTGCGCTTTGCACGAGCAAGAACGCGCACCGACAAGATCATCATCGCCCTTCTCTATGGTCGCTTCCCCTATTCGATCTTTGTCAAAGGCGGGCGATCCGCTCCTAGTTTATCGCAGCGATAAAATTTTTCGATGCTCAAAATTTTCTGCTTCGAATCTACGTAGCAGCCCGTACTCTGGCTCCAGCGTCAGCCCTGCGTTTCTACTAGCCGATGCGCCAGGCCTCCCGAAACTTGATACGCATGCGCAGCACGCTCCAGCAAGGTTTGTCGCCGCCAGTCGACTGTTTCTCATGTTGGGAAGCGGCTCTCTCGCCTACCGGGGGCCACACGGGGCACGGCTCTGCCGATTGACGCCAAGTGTGCGCCGAGAGAGTCCTGTGTTTTCGGTTGGGTGTTGTCGGGTAGTGCGGAGTAAAAAGCTGCTGTCGATGGAGAAAGCGTCTCAGCCGCAGGGCCAGAGCTGTCGAAGCAGGGGCTAGGTTTGCGTTCCGCGCAGCTAAAGTGGGTGCAAGCTCCCGCATGGACAGCATAGCCGGCGTCGTGCCGTTTGCTTCGATTCGTAACCGTGATGAGTCACTTTTGAAGGAGAGTCTTTTGCTGCATAAGTTCGCCTGCCTGTGTATCGCCCTTTCTATTTGCGTGCTGGCTTTGCCGGCCGGCGCAATCGCTCCCCAGGTACAGTTCCCGCTCGATGCGCTCACCCCCAAAGAGTACTGGACGATCTACAAGATACTGCGCGCCGATGGCAAGCTGCATGAGAAGACCATTTTCGCGAGCATCCTGCTGCATGAGCCGGACAAACAGGCAGTGCTGGCCTGGAAGGCAGGCGACCCGATTCCACGCAGGGCCGACGTGGTCCTCCTGGATCAGGGTAAGTCCTATGCCGCGGTGGTCGACATCGCGGGTAACAGGGTCGAAGACTTTCATGCGTTAAAAGGTGAGCAGGCTAACTTCACCACCGAGGAAGAGCACGAGGTCAACGAAGAGATCAAGCACGATCCACGCATTGTGGAAGCGTTGAAGAAGCGTGGCATCACCGACCTACGCCACACCGTCTGCTATGCGACGCCCGCAGGGTTTGTCGACCTGCCCGAGCAGAAGGATCCGTCCCGCCGCATCGGCTGGGGGGGCTGCACCGATAGCGAGGGCGCGATCTCCGGCTCGTGGGATCGTGAGGTGAGCGGACTGTTCTTTGTTGTCGATATGACGACGAAAAAGGTCTTGCGGGTAAGCGATTACGGCATGGTGCCCATGCCCGAGACGACCGGCATCTACGACGGCATGGGAGGCGAGGCGATCGCGAATACCAAGCCGATCCTGGTAACGCAGCCGGCCGGCCCGAGCTTCTCGATCGACAAGGGACTGATCTCCTGGATGAACTGGCGCTTTCGTTTCCGGATCGATGCGCGGCAGGGCGTTGTGCTCTCTACGGTCGGCATCATGGACAATGGAAAGCTACGCCCGGTGATGTACGAGGGCTCACTCTCTGAGATGTATGTGCCCTACCAGGACCCGGAAGAGACGTGGAACTCGCACGTATTTCTGGATGGCGGCGAGTACTTTATGAACACTGGTATCGGCATGCTCAAGCCGCTTGTCGCGGGCGTGGACTGCCCCGATTATGGAACCTTCTTTTCGTCTTTTCTGAACCACGAGGATGGTGCCCCCTTCGAGCGTCCGCAGACTGTTTGCTTGTTCGAGCGCACCAAGGGCGACCCCGCGTGGCGTCACAGCGACGAGAATGGAACATTCGGTCGCCCATCGCGCGAATTAGTGCTCCGCGGCGTGGCGACGGTGGGCAATTACGACTACATTCTCGATTGGCGATTCGCAGAAGACGGCGCCATTACCGGTGCAGTCGGCGCAACCGGCATTCTTGAAGTGAAGCCCGTCGCGGATACCGATGTAAGCAATGGCATGTCGGCCGGGCTCGAAGATAAGAACGCGCCCGGCGGCCCGGTGCAGTTCGGCACGCTGATCCAGCCCGGCACCGACGCCGTCGACCACGATCACTTCTTCTCCTTCCGCCTCGATCTTGACGTAGACGGCGAGAAGAATATGTTCATGAACGACAAGCTGGTGCCATACAAGATCCCCGGCAACAAGGAGACCTATGGGCGGCACGTGATCTGGGCCATGCAGCCGAACATGCCTGCGACCGAGAGCGAAGCGATGATGGACATCAGCATGCAGCACCCTGCGATGTGGACCTTTGTCAGCTCGGACAAGAAAGGACCGCTGGGATTGCCGACCGGCTACATGATCATGCCGGGGCTCTCAGCGGCTACCCTGCTGCCTGCGGACGAGTGGCCGTCCAAGCGCGCGGGCTTTGCCAACCACCAGTTGTGGATTACACCCTACGAACCCGACGAACGTTATGCGGCAGGCAAGTATGTCAGTGGAAGCCGCGGCACGGACGGCCTCGCTGCGTGGACCAAGAAAAATCGCAACATCAGGAACACCGACATTGTGGCCTGGTACACGGTCGGGTTCCACCACACGCCGCGGGCTGAAGACTGGCCGCAGATGCCGACGATGTGGCACGAGTTCCAGCTGCTGCCCTTTAATTTCTTTGCGAAAAATCCGGGCATGGACCTGCCCATGAAGCCATAAAGTATGGGCCGGCAAGTAAGTGCGGCCCAAGGCAAGCTGCACGGACTCCACTTTTCTTGCTGATACTTGACTTTCTATGGATGCTCCAGGAGTGAACCGTGGCCAACTATCGTGTGACTTCAACGGCGCCCCATCATCGTTTTTTGGCTCTGCTGCTTATGCTGGTCGGCTTTCTTGAGGGCGGGAGCCTGCCTGCCCAGTCTACCTTTGGCAACATTGTCGGCACGGTGACCGATAGTGCCGGGGCAGCCATGCCGAGCGCAAAGGTGACGCTGCTAAACACGGGCACGAACCTGCAACGCACCGAGCTCACCAATGCAACCGGCGAGTACTCCTTCAACATCATCGATGCAGGTACTTACAAGGTGATCGTCGAGGCTGCCGGCTTCAGCAAAGCCGAGTTTTCGAACCTCGTTCTGCTGGCGCGCGAGAGCAAACGGGTGGACGCCACGCTGGCCGTTGGCTCAGACGTACAAACCGTTGAGGTGCAGGGCGCCACCGGAGGCGTCATTACCACCGAGACTTCGCAGTTGGCGTCTACCGAAACCGGCGAGCAATTGACCGGCCTTCCGGTTGCCGTTTTCGCTCACCAGAATGGTTCGACCAGCCCAATCACCACTCTTACCCAAACCAATCCGGGCGTGCAGATCGATGACTCGGGAGGTCTTGACATTGCGGGCGCCACCTCGGCGATGACGTCGGTCACCCTGGACGGGATCGCAAGCGTGGATGTGGAATACAGCAGCCCACTTGACGAGCTGTTTCCTTCTTTTAACTCCATTTCTGAAATTCGCGTGTCTGAAACCAATAACAATGCCGAGTACTCCGGCGTTGCCGACATCACGACTACCTCGCGCGGCGGCACAAATGCTTACCACGGAGGCATTTTTGAAAATCACGAGAACACTGCGTTGAACGCTGGGGACCCGTTTACCGGCGGCAAGCCGAAGATCATCATGAATAACTTTGGAGGCTTCGCCGGCGGCCCGGTCAGGATTCCCCACTTCTATGAGGGCAAGGATAGGACCTTCTTCTTCGCAAGTTTTGAAGCGTTGCATTTGCCCCGTGAGACGCCGATTGTCACCAGCGTGCCGACGCTTGCAATGCGCAGCGGCGATGTATCGAACTACCTGAGCCAGCAAGGTGCGCAGAGCAACTGCCTGCAGGCGGACGGCACAGCGGCGCCGGAGGGCAATATCTATAACTATGACTGTACGCAGCTCAATGCGACCGCGGTGCCGGTTTCGCCGGTTTCGGCGAACATGATGAACCTGTTTCTGCCGCTGCCCAATCGCGGCGATCCGAGCAGCTACCAGAGCAATTACGCGATCAATTTTCCCGCGCCGATCACGAGCAACCAGGGTGACCTGCGACTCGACCAGACGTTCAGCTCCAAGCAGTCCGGCTTCGTGCGCTTCCTCTACAAGGTGCGTAACGTAACAACCGCCCCGGACCCGACCTGCACGGGCTTTTGCACGGTTGCGGGATCGCCGCTGCAGGGCGGCTACTCGCAGCCCGAGGACGATGAAGGCTTTACCCTCGCGCATACTTACGTCCTTACCCCTGCGCTCATCAATGAATTTCGCGCCGGCTTCAATGCGCGCCGGACGGCGACCACGGTCAACTTCAATACGCTACAGATTCTGGCGCAATCCGGGATCACCGGTATCACCGATGTGGACCCGTATCCCGAGGCGCCCGAGGCGGAGGTCAATGGCTTCGCCGTAACCGGGGGCGGCAATCCGAGCCGGCAGGGGTCTGGAACCTTTCAGCTGATCGATAATGTGACCTGGACCAAGGGCACGCATACGCTCAAACTGGGCTTCGACTTCCGCCGCATGACCGATCACGACGATAATGTCTTTGGCAGCTATCGCTCGGGGCTGTATACCTTCAATGGTTCTTCGAGGATCGGCCAGAGTGTCGGCGACCCATTTACTCAGTTTTTGCTGGGTTACCCCGACTATACCATCCTGGCTACTGTTACAAATCCGAACATGGATGGCCTTGGTTATTCCTACGCATGGTTTGCGCAGGATGACTGGAAGCTGACGCCGCACCTGACGCTGAACTATGGCCTGCGCTACGAGCTGCATCCTCCTCTGAAGGAGGTCAACTATGACACGGCTGCGTTTGATCCTGATTACACGGCCAATGGCGCCAATGGGGCCGTGGTTGTGCCGAATGCAAAGGCGCTGACCTATACCGATCCCGACTTCGCAAACTCCATCGCGCCTACTCCCATCCTGACTGCCGCCCAAGCCAATCTTCCGGAGAAACTTCGTTATACCGCTCTGGGCGATTTTGGTTTACGCATCGGCTTTGCCTGGCGGCTCAGGAACAATGACAAGACCGTGATCCGGGGCGGATGGGGCAACTATATCGAGTCGCCGCTCGGCTTCTCGCTTGTCTCCGGTTGGAGCGTGCATGCCAGCTTCGTGCCCTACTATCAGAATGACTATAACGCCTACGATGCGACCGGCAATGCCGTGCTTGCCTCCGGAGCGCAGCTTTCTTTTCCGAGCCCCTTTCCCGCAAACCGCGCTACCCCGGGCGCCGCGAGCTTTGAGTACGCGTTCCCGATTCACTACAAGGACCCTTCGGTTCAGCAGTGGAACCTCACACTGGAGCAGGACCTTGGCTTCGGCACCGGCGTCCGCCTATCCTACGTGGGCTCCCATGGAAAAAACCTCGAGGACTTTGAGGATCTTAACCAGGTGCCCGCGAATACCCAGGGCTATGCAGCGGTGGCCGGTTCCCGCCCCTTTCCCGATTGGCAAATCCTTCAGAGTGTGGCCAATGTTTCCGAGAGCAATTACAACGCATTTACGGCCGCGGTCGAAAAGCGTGTTTCGCACGGGTTGCAGTTCCAATCCTCCTACGTGTTTACACGCGACTTATCAAATGCCGGCGGCGCGAATCCCACGTCTTTCGCCGCGGCCGGCGGCAACTATATTTCAGACCGGTTCCACCCAGGTCTCGATTACGGCAACGTCTCCTTTGATCGGCGGCACCGCTTCTTAGGCAGCGGCGTGTACGACCTGCCTGTGGGACGCGGCAAGATGCTTCTTTCCGGCGCCAACCGGACAGTTGACCAGATCCTCGGGGGCTGGCAGGCGAGCGGAGTCTTCATCTGGCAGAACGGGCCTTTTCTCACGCCCTATGAACAGTCGGACGATCCGGCGGGCACGAACATGCTCACCACGGTAGGCTTTGTGCGGCCCGATCGGGTTCCTGGCGTATCGCTGTACGAGCATGGCAACGTGAATGGCAATCCCCTGTTCTTCAATCCGGCAGCGTTCGCGCTGCCGGGCAACAATATCGGGCGTTTTGGGGATGCGCGGGTGGGCTCCTTGATTGGGCCGGGAACGGTCAATACTTCGATCTCGCTGGCCAAGTCGGTTTCGCTCACCGAGGCCGCCAAGCTGCAGCTTGGAATCTCTGCTGCGAACCTGTTCAATCATCGTAACTATGAGCCGCCGAATACAGAGGTGGATCTGCCCGATCAATACGGGCAAAGTACCGAATTGCAAACCGCAGAGGGAGCCGGGCCGCGGACGGTGCAGATTACAGGGCGGATCAGCTTCTAGTCTGCCTAAAACCTAAGAGAGGCCCGCGAAACCGGCCTCTCTTTGTTGAGCGAGTGTGCAGCCGGCTCCCATGTCTTCGCGTGAAGACGTGCAGAGTGGAAGAGCGTTAAAGCTCGGTCAGGATCGCCTCCAGCATCTTCGGCTCGATGTTGCTCCCACTCAAGATGGCGACCGCTTTGCGGTAAGGCAGCATGGCGGGCTGGTGGTAGAGCAGGGCGGCGGTCGCGACGGCGCCGCTCGGCTCGGCGATCAACCCGGTGTGTTTGTGAATGGCGCGGACGGCCGCGCGGATCTCGTCTTCTGAGACAGTAACGATCGCGTCGACAAATGCGCGGATGTGCTCGAAGTTCAGCAGGCCGAGCGATTGAGTACGCAGTCCGTCCGCGATGGTGCGCGCGGTGAGCTCGGCTGGCCAGGTCTGCAGTTTCCCGGTGGAGAAGCTCTCCTCAGCGTCGGCCGCGAGCGCGGGCTCCACGCCAACGATGCGCACCTCGGGCCTTTGGTGCTTGATTGCGGCGGCGACGCCGGAGAGCAGGCCGCCGCCGCTTACCGGCACCAGGACAAGGTCGACGCCGGGGAGCTCTTCGAGGATTTCGAGGCCGCAGGTGCCCTGGCCGGCGATGATGGCCGGGTCATCGTAGGGCGGGATCATGAGGTAGCCATGCTCGTACTGCAACTGCTCGGCGCGTGCCTTGCGCTCTGCGCTGGCGGCGGTGTCGACGAGCACGATCTCGGCGCCCAGCGCTGCGGTGGCGCGGCGTTTAATCTCGGGCGCGGTGGCCGGCATAACGATGACGGCTTTCGCGCGGACCGCGCGGGCGGCATAGGCTACGCCCTGGGCATGGTTGCCGCTCGAGTAGGTGATGACCCCGCGGGCCCGCTCGGCCTCTTTCAGTTGGGCGATCTTGTTTGCGGCGCCACGGAGCTTGAAGCTGCCGATGGGCTGCGCGCCTTCGTTCTTCAGCCAAACCTCACCGTGGATCCCTGGAGCGTGCAGCGCGACAAGCGGCGTACGGGCGGCGAAGCCGGCGATGCGTTCTTGGGCGGTTCGGAGTTCGGCAAGGGTGACGAGCGTGTCTGCCATAACTCGATGATAGCCGCCCATGCGCTTTGCGAAGGGCGAAGTGTCACCAGCCGCATGGCGCACCCCCGCAAACGACTTCTCTCAAAGGTCGATCTTTTTAGGCGGATCAAAGAAGGGGCTATGCCTTCGAAGGGGTCGCGGCGCCCCACGGGGCGCCTCTGGTTCCAGGCTGCCGGCCTCTTAGACCTCGAGGATCACGGGCATGATCAGCGGCCGCCGGCTGGTGTGCTTTTGCAGATACCGCTTCAGCTCGATCCGGATCTTTTCCTTCATGACGCCGGGATCAGCTTTTTCTTCGGAGCTCGATCCGTCGAGCAGTTGCGTGATCACGTTGCGGGCGTCGTTCAAAACGCCCTGGTCGGCGACGAAGCCGCGGGTGATCACTTCCGGCTGGCTCTCTACCTTGCCGGTCAGCTTGTTGACCGTCACGATCGGCAGCACGATGCCGTCTTCCGACAAGTGCCGGCGATCGCGGATCACCAGGTCGCCCACCACGTCGCCGGTCGAGCCGGAGTCGATGCAGACGCGGCCGGCGGTGACCTTGCCGTTCTTCTTCGCGGTTGTAGGAGTAAGTTCGAGGATGTCGCCGTCTTCAATCAGGATGGCAGACCCGATCACGCCGGTGTTGACAGCGAGTTCGGCGTGCTTCTTGAGGTGGCGGAAGTCGCCGTGCACAGGGATAAAGAACTTTGGACGCAGCAGGTTGACGAGCAGGCGCTGCTCCTCCTGGGAGGCGTGGCCGCTGACGTGGATCAGGCCGGCGGAGCCGTCGTCATAGATCACCTCGGCCTCGCGGCGATAGAGGTGGTCGATGACGCGGTAGATGGACTTTTCGTTGCCGGGGATGACGCGCGAGGAGAGCAGCACCGTGTCGCCGGGCGAGATGCGCGCGTGCTTGTGATTATCGACCGCCGCCCGCGACAGCGCGCTCATGGGCTCGCCCTGGGTGCCGGAGATCATGACCATGACGTTAGACGGCGCGTGGTCGCCGATCTGGCCGGGATGGATGAGCAACTGGCCGGGCAGCTTGAGGTAGCCGAGGTCCTGTGCAATCTCGGAGGACTCCATCATGGAGCGGCCGACGATGGCGACCTTGCGGCCGTGCTTGGCGGCAAGGTCGAGCGCGATCTGCATGCGGTAGATGGACGACGAGAAGCAGGAGAAGAACAGCTTCTTCTTCGTGCGCAGAAAGATCTCATCCAAGCGCGGACGCACAGCGGACTCGCCCGGGGTATAGCCGCTGCGGTCGGTATTGGTCGAGTCCTGGAGCAGCGCCAGCACGCCTTTTTGGCCGTATTCGGCGAACTTGTGCAGGTCAAACGCGTTGCCGTCCGGCGGGGAGAGATCGATCTTAAAGTCGCCCGTATGCACGATGACGCCCACTGGTGTTTCAATCGCCAGCGCGATGCAGTCGACAAGCGAGTGAGTCACGCGGATGGGCTCTACCGTGAACGGCCCAAGCTTGAACTTCTGGTTCGGCGCAATCTCGATCAGTTCCGTGTTATCGAGCATCCTGTGCTCGTCGAGCTTGCCCTCCACGTAGGCGAGCGTGAACTCGGTCCCGTACACGGGCACGTTGATCTCGGAGAGGATCCAGGGCAGGCCGCCGATATGGTCCTCGTGGCCGTGGGTCAGGACGATACCGCGCACCATCTTGCGGTTTTCCACCAGGTAGGTGATGTCGGGGACCACAATGTCGACGCCGAGCAACTCTGACTCGGGAAACATGAGGCCCGCGTCAATGACCAGGATGTCGTCTTTGTAACGGACAGCCATGCAGTTCATGCCGAACTCGCCGAGGCCGCCTAGGGGGATGAGCTTTACTTTTTCTTCTGCCATGAGAATCTTCAATCTTAGCAGGTCAGGCTACTCCCGGATAGGCGGCCGCGCCCGGGGCGCACCTGGTAGGCCAGGACGCAAACGGCCCCGGCGGCGTCCGGGCGAGGTTTTGGCTGCGGTCGGGGGTCGAGATTTAGCCCCAGGCTGCGCATGCGGGTGGGGGACACGCCTACCGCTGGCCCAGGCTCGATCGGCCTGGCGTGGGGACAAAGCAGGTCCGCCTCGCAGGGCCGGTGGCGCCCTCTGAGTATCCTTGATGAAGATGCATCCGGGAGCAAGCAGTCTGCACCCGGCAGCCTTGTCCCCGCTATCCGTACCGATCAAAAGCTAAATTTGAGCGCGGCCTGCAGGATGCGCGGCGATGCTGCGCTGATGGCCTGCCCGAACGTGGAACTGCCGATGTTCCCATCCACTGAGCCGGGTCCGGTGAACTGGGTGTGGTTGAAGACGTTAAAGGCTTCGACCCGAAAGAGCAGGCTCTTGGACTCGGTAAGCGGAAGCCGCTTGGCCAACGCAGTGTCGAAGTTGGCCCCGCCCGGCCCGTAGAAGAAACGGCGCTTGGCGTTGCCAGGGGTGCCGAGCGCGTTCATCGAGAAAGCCCCCGTGCTGAAGTAGTTGTTTCCCTTGACGCGGGGATTGTGGTTCAGGTGGAGCGGGCCGCCGTTGTAATCCGGCTCGTCGATGCTGCTGTTGTTGATCCCGTTCGGATTGGTCCCGATGAGCGAATTGTCGCCGTTGTTGACCATCGTGATGGGGAACCCGCTGGCGATATGCGTGATGCCGGAGACAGACCATCCACTGGCCAGGCGACCCGGCCTGAGAAGCTGGTCAAAAGGAAGCTGGTACTCGTAGCTTAGGACGAAGTTGTGTTTCACATCGTAGGACGAGAGCGCGTAACTGAGCGCGGGGTTGAAGGGATTGACCTCTTCGGCGACGTTTGAAGACTGATCGAGCGACTTGCCGTAGGTGTAGGCCGCAGAGAATTGCAGTCGGCCGCTGGTGTGGCGCGCACTGAGCTCGAGTGCGTTGTAGTTGGCGTGCCCGATATTGGATTGCTGGGCATTGCTGCCGAAGTTGGCGCCGAGCGGACCGCGGGTGCCGTTGACCTGGCCGCCACCCACCGGGTAGTAGACCGTATCCTCGCCGCCGGGTCCGCAGGTCAGGGTGCCGGGCAGCACTTCGTTGGGCTGGCTGAGACTGAGGCACAGAGTCGGATTGCCGGCATTCGGCTCGATCAGAACGCGCTGGCGGTGACTGCTATTGCCGACGTAGGTTGCAGTAAAGACGGTATTCGGACCAGCTTGGCGTTCGAGTGAGAGCATCCACTCTTCGGTATACGGAGCGCGGTTGTGAATGTCGTAGCCGGGGATACCTTCGATCGGCTCATAGGCGCCCCAGTCGATGTCGGCATCCGGGTGGCTGGCTGAAGAGTTCAGCCGCGCGAAGGTGTAGGGAAAAGGCTGACCATTGTCCTGCCCGTTGGCAGCAGTAATGAACGGCGTAGCGAAGAGCGGTGAAGTCCCCGTGTAGGTTGTGCCGTAGGGAGCGTTGGCGGCGAGCACCGAGATCGAGAGCGCATCAATGGCTGTGTAGAAGGTGCCAAAGCTGGCGCGTAGGCTGGTGGTGCCCGGTGCGCCAAGCAAGGCTGCAAGCGCGCCGTCGCCGGCTTGCGGCGACCAGGCAAAACCGACGCGCGGAGCGAAACTGCGGTTGCCGGTCGGTGCGAGTGTCTTGGCGACACCCGGATCGCCCGGATAGAGGATGCCCGCGGGCGCGCCGGGAAACACGATCGATTGTGCGCCGGGAACAAAGGTCGAGATCTGGTTGTACTTCTCCGACCAGGGTGCGATGCGATCCCAACGAAGCCCGTAGTTCAGGGTCAGGCTGGAGAGAGCATGCCAGCTGTCTTGCGCGAAAGCGCCGACGTACTTGTTGCGCGCGTAAAAGGGATTCAGCTGGCTCTGGTTGTACTGGCTGGGTACGCCGACCAGGAAATCGGCGAAGTCGAGCCCGGTTTCGGTTCCCGAGAATACGAAGCTGCCATTGAACTGGGCGATGGGCGTGGCGTTGATCTGGTCGGCGTGAAAGGCCCCGCCAAATTTGATCGAATGATTGCCAACAACCTTCGAGAAGGTGTCGGAGACCTGATAGGTGTTGTTGGTCTGGATCAATTGATTGGCTGCGGCGCCGGTGGAGAAGCCATTAAAGTTCAGGTTCTCCACGCTCTCTCCCTTGGGGTCGAGCGCGACAATGCTGGGCGAGCCGTCGGCATTCTCAAATCCCTGCGAAACCAGACTTACCCCTTTGCCGCCCACGGGCTGGCCGAGATTGTTGACATCGCGCATGTAGCTCAGGTGCAGCTCGTTCACCGAAGAGGCGTTGAAGGTCTTGGTGTCGCCCAGCGCGAGAAGCTGGGCGCGGCCTGTGGTAAGGGCATTGAAGCCGGGCACGCTGGCTCCGCTTTGCGCAACCGGGTAGGGCATGTTGAGATCGAAGTCGTCGAGAAAGTAGTAGGCGGAGAGCAGTCCGGCACGGGTGTTGCCGTCGATACGCAAACCAGCCTTGTCATCGCGAAGGATCTGGTTAAACGATGAGGTCGCATAGCCGCTCGCAGTATTGGGAGCCGGTATGTACTGCAGCATGCGCTGCGCGGGAGCCGACCATGCACCCTGCGGAATGATTGCGTTCGGAAACACACACTGTGCCGAACTCGCGCAGCCGGCAGTGTAGTAAGGCTCACTTGATACGACCGTATAGCCAAGCTTCTGCGAAAGCAGACTGGCAAAGTAGGGTCCGCCGACCGAACCGCTGAGATTGCCGGCCTGGTCGCTCAGATCGCCGGTGCGATCGGCAGCCGACGGTACGCTAATAGTTCCCGTGTCGATGCCCTGGGTCTGGCGCGTGCCCTGATAGTCGGCGAAGAAGAACAGCTTGTCTGTGCGAATCGGGCCGCCGACGGTTCCACCGAACTGGTTTTGGCGGAAGACGCCGCGGGTCGGCGAGAAGTAATTGCGCGCGTCGAGCGCGGTGTTGCGGAGAAAGTCAAAGCCATTGCCGTGAAAGCGATTGGTGCCGGACTTGGTAATCACGCTGATCTGGCCGCCGCTGAACTCGCCATACTCTGCGTCGAAGTTGCTGGTGATGATGCGGAATTCGTCGATTGAATCGAGGTTGGGAACGATGGCTGTGCCCCCGTTGACTCCCTCTTCTGCATCGCTGCCGTTGACCAGGAAAAAGTTTGAGAACTCCCTCTGCCCGTTCACAGAGACGGTGCCCGGGTTGAGGTCGCCGGAAGGATTGAGAATCGTGGCCCCGACGTCTTGCACCGTGGTTGAGGAAAGCGACGTGGTCGGGGAGACGCCGGCCTGCAGGGAAAGAAGGTCAGTATAGCTGCGGCCGTCCAGCGGAACAGCAGTGAGCTGGCGGCCGCTGATGACCTGTCCAAGCTGCGTGCTGGTGGTCTCAACGTGCAGGGCGTCGTCCTTGACGGTGACGGTCTGTTCGACGCTGCCGACCTCGAGGGAAGCGTCAAGACGCAGCGCGGCGTTGGTGTCGAGGGCGATGTCCTTGACCTCGAAGCTGCGAAAGCCGGCTGCCTGGATCGTGAGGCTGTAGTGGCCGACAGGGAGAACAGGCAGGATGTAGTAGCCGTTCGCATCCGTGCGCGTCTGGTGCGCCATACCCGTTTCCGACTCAGAAACGCGCACCTCGGCATCGCGAAGCACCCCGCCCACGGGGTCCCGCACCACGCCCGAGATGCTTCCCCCCACCGAGGCCCACGCCACGCGGGCCAAAAGTGTGACAAGAAGAAAAAAGGCTTTCAGAATACCGCTCCCAGCGGTTGCTCTTTGCATGTCCGTCTTCAATCGCTTTCCTGGTTGCTTTTACTGAAGGGTGATAGGCACGGTAACCGTCGCCTGCGTCTGATTGCTGCCTGTGCCCGAGGTTGCCTTGACGACCACGAGGTAGGTGCCCTTTGCGCTTCCGGCGTCGCTCTCGCGGGCAGCGTTGCCGCAGCCGAGAGAGATCCCCAAGACGGTGAGCGAACAGAGGAGCAGCATCGCTTTGCCTACTTGCCTGCGCCGAGAGAGGCTGCTGGGCCACGCAAAGACCAGCAGACCGGCGAGCGAGACGCCGCCTGAAACAAACCAGCCCGGCCGCGCCGCGGGCCCGCGAGCGAGCGCGTGGGCCGGTGTGGTATTGACCCTGAGCACCACCTGCCCAGTACCGGTGACGCCGCCGGGGTCGATAAAGCAGGCCGACTCAGCCAGCGACGCAGGCAGGGAGCAGGTGAGGGTGATCGGGAGGGTGTATTTGTCTGCTACGTTGACGGTTACATTTGCCAAGGCCGCCGAGCCCACGGCAGCCGTGGCCCCGGTCGCTACAAGCGCGAAGGCAGACAGGGTGAGCGGAAGCGGCGCGGAAACTGACTCCGTATAGCTCGCATCGCCCTGGTAAAACGCGGTCAGGTTGCTCTCTCCAGCCACCCCGGTGATCGGCGTGGTAAGAACAGCGTGCCCGTGCACCAGGGTGACCGGGCTGCCAACATTGACGCCGGCGAGTTGGAATTGGACCGTGCCCGTAGGCGTCGCCGCGCCTGTGGATGCGTCGGCAACATCGGCGGTGAGCGTGATGCTGGCATTCGGAGCGAGGCTATCGGTGGACAGGGTCGCCGTGGTGGTCGAAGCCGCACCCGAAGGCAGCACTTCAAGCGCGCCCATCATGCCTGAGTCTTCATGCTGCAGAATGTGGCAGTGATAGACAAATGTCCCCACGATGTTCGGATCGCGGAAATCCATCCGCAGCGTGACGCTTGGATAGGCGCCCTGCCCGGTCCAGTAAGGAAGGTCCCAGGTATCCCGCACCGCCGGATCGTTGACGGCGACGCCGTTGACCGCCAGGACCTGGAAGTGGATCTGGTGGATGTGAAAGATGTGATCTTCGAGCGCATGGTTCTCAATCGTCCAGTCCTCGACGGTACCGGTGTGAACGGTGATGTTCGGAGCCTGGCCCATGGCGTAGGCCGTGGGCGTGCTGCCCTGCTGGGTGATGAAGAAGGTGGTCGGGCTATTTGGATCGGTCGGGTCCTGCAGTTGCTCGGAGAAGTAGAGGTTGCGTTGCGCGACAGGGGTGGCTTGCGGCAGCGCGTCAAAGCGGCGCACTGCCTTGGTCACCGCCCTTTTGGGTGTCATCGGCTCTAAGATCGGCAGCGCCGGTGAAGAACTGCCGGCCACAATGTTTGCAATCGGCCGATCCGGATCGTAGTCGCCGTCCGGCCCGGTGTTGACATACTTGGTCACCAACTGTGCAGCCTGGCCTAGCGTGGGAGTGGTCACCACGATCTCCGCCCGGCTGCCGGGAGGCATGAGAACCGAGTTCTGCGTCGCGGGGCCGCCCGGCAGCGGCACCCCGTCGATGCCTACAACGGTGAACGACTGCGCCGCGCCCGCAACGACATATTGCAGATTCAGGATGGTGTCGGCCGAAGAGTTGAGAATCCTCCAAAGCTGCTGCCGGCCGGGAGCAACGGGTACGATCGCGGGCGTGTACGCAGGGAAGTTGACCGGCACATTGTCCAGCGAAAGATCCCACGCCGGAACATTCGTCTCATTTTGCTCCGAGACCGGAACCAGCAGGTCCCGCAAGACGAAGGTCTGCTCGGCAAGCCCGACCAGCGCCGGATCGGCCTGCTGGATTCCTTCGACGATAATCGCGCCCGTAGCGCCGCCCTGCACTTGCCCCTCGCTGAAACCGTGTGGATGCGGGTGATACCAGTAGAGGCCGGGCGGCTCATTGGCCGGGATCTCGATCGAGTAATCAAACTCCTGTCCCGGCTGAACGAGGGTGTTGATCACCTCGTCCGAATGACAGACAGGCGCGACATTCAAGCCGTGAAAATGAAGATTGCTGGCCGAGGCCGACATGGCCTCACTGGTGCAGGCAGAGCTGTCGCTTTCATGCAGGGTCACCTGCATGCCCCCGGCCTTCGTGCCCGAGCCGCTGTGTGCCATGGAAGCCATCGCGGGCATCACCTCGGGGACCACCGGGGCCAGGGCCGCCGGCAACCGGTTGTAGAAGTGGATCAGCAGCGTATCGCCCGGGCTGACCCGCAGCGTGGGCGCCACCTGGCCATTGCCAGTCACATAGCAATAGCGCTGACGGCCCGCCGCGTCTACGTCGGTCTGGAGCTCGAGCGTGACTTCGAGAACGCCGTTGCTGCTGGAAAGCTCGGCAGGCGCCGTCACCGTGGATCCTGGAGCGAGATCGGGGCATGTCCCGGCGGCCGGGGTAAGAGGCGCGGCCGCCATCTTCTGCTGGTCCTGCTTCGAGATCGCGCCGCGACCGCCACGGCTTTGCCCGAACGCGGTGGCCGCCAGAAGGGGCAGGAGCAGCGCGGTCAGCAACCGCCAACGGCGCGCGCGATGAGGCGATAGAGCCTTTGCAGAGGCATCGGGAGCACTTCCCTTATAAAGCACGATCCTTGCCACAGAACTCTCCAATGAAGACCTGGCCCGCAGCCCCTAGAGAAAATAAGACTGCTTTGGTCCGTATTAAAAGGAGATTAAAGTAGTCGGAGATTCAAAGCAACCTTTTTTCTTGATCGTTGCCGGGCAATCCCCCCGATGGTTGATCCTGCGCACAACCTCGCCCGGGCGCTGCGCGACCGATCCGCGGCTTGCCGGCGAGGGAGCTTTCTGCTGTGCGAACGAGCGGGGCGGAGGTCGCGAGCAGCCCGCAGCAGACCAGCTCGACCGGCGAGTGAAGCGCATGCCGGCCGCAAAGGCAATGGAGACCGAGCCGCTGCTGCTGCCGCGGTGCGGATCGCGAGCGGGCATCCATATTGAGG
>CAZZYH010000057.1:0-18481 GCA_964658225.1 Vulcanimicrobiota bacterium
AGAAAAGTGCGCCGTGGTAGGAGTCCAGTCCAGGCTTGGTAAAGATCTCGACACGGCCGCCGCGGTAAGGCGGCTG
The DNA here is from genome assembly GCA_964658225.1 of Vulcanimicrobiota bacterium. GTDB lineage: Bacteria > Acidobacteriota > Terriglobia > Terriglobales > Acidobacteriaceae > EB88. The sequence continues at coordinate 77 of CAZZYH010000057.1, forward strand.
CTCAAACTCGGAGGAGAACATATCCGGGTTGACACGGATGGATGCGATCGAAGACTTCGGCGGTAGCTGGCTCCCGTTCTGAAAACCATCGACCGTGAGGATCGCCTGGCCCGGGGCGCCGCCGCCGGTTGCCGCGAGCACCTGCAACTGCCGCTTCAAGTCGTCCGGATCGTCGGCCAGGTCCTGCACATCCTTGCCGCTCAGCATGTGTGTGCCGGCACCGTGATCGGCATCGAGCGGATCCGGATCGTCGCCGACAGCGATATCGGTCTCAACGGCACCAATCGACAACTCTATCTGGATCGGCGCATCCGGAACCGCTGCATGCTGCGGAGCAAAGCCTGGTGCTGCAACATCGATCGTTGCGTTGCGGGTGGCAATGCAGCCAAAGTCGAAGCGTCCGGAGGCATCGGTGTTCGTTCTGCGGACAGCATCCGCGCCACCGCCTGGAAGCTCCAGCTTTACGCTCGCGCCAACCACCGCAGCGTGAGCCGGATCGAACACCACGCCGGCTACTCGGCTGCCACGGATGCACGGCTGCGCGGTCGCTGCATGCGCTCCCGCACTGATCAACAGTGTACTTACCCAAGCTACTCTTGCACCGACTCCGCGCATCTCCCGCTCCTTCGACCAACCAATGCATCGAGTATGCGGAAGCGCGCGCGCCGTAAGAAGTGCAGCTTGTCATCAAAGGAGAGTGACAAGTGTCATCCCGCACTTACTTGAAGCAGATAGGATTTACAGCGACTCGGCAAACGCCCCGGATCTTCCCGAACGAGACCTGGGCGTTTGACTTGCTGGAACGAAGCATGACTTGCCTTGGCAGGCAGAGCTCTCAGGCACGTGTGTGGTGATCAGCCCACGCCTGCTCGAGCAGCGCGGCAGCCTGCCTCGCCGGCACGAGCTTACGCACAGGCGAAGCTTGTCCCTGCATCAGCAACCATGCAGTGTAGGCACTTACAGCGCCCAGTAAGAGGAGGAAAGTACGCGTCATCGAGCAACTCCAGTCCGAGATAGAGATCGACTCAGCTAGTTTGGATGCCGGATGGGGAGCCAGAGTTCACGAGCCGGAAAAAGCAGCGCGGGCCACGCTCAGTGCGCGATCCCCGGCAGCGCTACCTCGATGCGCGTCCCGGCATGGCACTCGAGGGTGAGCGTGCCGCCAAGTTCGCCGACGCGTTCGCGCATACCGCGCAGGCCGTTGCCTTCGCGCTCGATCTTGCCCCGTCCATCATCGACGACGACAAGACGCGTAGCCCTATCGCTGGTTGCAATCTCCACCCGGCAGTGCCGGGCGCCGGCATGCCGCACCACGTTGGTGACGGCCTCGCGCAAAACCAGCGCCAGGGTCGCTTCGTGCCGGGCATGCAACCGGGGGACGCTCGATGGCACCTGCGACGTAACGCCTGCCGCCTCGAGCGTTTGGGCCGCTTCAAGAAATTCGTCTCTCAACCCGCGCGCGCGGTAACCGGTCACGGTTTCCCGTACCTCGGCCAGCGCACGCCGGGCTGTTTGTTCGATGTCGCGCAACTCGTTCGCCGCGCGTTCCGGCTGCACTCCAAAAAGCTTACCGGCCAGTTCGCTCTTGATGACGATCAAGGAAAGTGTGTGGCCCAGCAGATCATGCAGATCGCGCGCGATGCGCTCGCGCTCGGCGGTCTTGGCCAGCTGCGCGATCTGATCGTGGGCCTGGCGTAACTTCAGATTGGCGCGCCCCTTTTGCCGTATGCGCAGAGCGTTCATGCTGCTCGACGCGGAGATCCCGATGCCGATGGACCACTCCCACGAACTCAGGTGAAAGTACCAGGCCTGCACGCAGATAATGACGCACTGCAAAGCAATCAGCCGGAAGATCGTGGCATCTTCTTCGAAGATATCGGTCAGGTACCAGGCGATGTAGAAGTAAATTCCGAAGGCGCTCTGGTTGACCGGTACATAGACCAGCGCCAATGCGAGCGTGCCCAGCGTACAGAGCCGCCGCACTCGCAGCTTGCCATAGACCGCTCCGAGAAAGAGCGGCAGAAAGACAACGAGGGCAACGCCCAGCAAATACCACTGCCTGGATTCTCGATCGTAAAAAGGTTGAATGAACCAGAATCCGAGGTAGAGCAGCCAGAGGAGCGGTTCCGCTCCCCTGCCCTCACTCGTGTAGCGCATGGAGGAGTCTTTGTGTCGATCTTCGAGATCGCCCATCGGCTTCACAAATCACCCAGCAGCAAACGTCTTGAAACAGGCTGAACGCAGTATAGCGTTGGACGAGGAAGAAACACTGATGCCTCCGCCCTAGGCGCGCGCTTCGCTGCGATGGAAGACAAACGCGCAGCAGCCCAGCAGCAGGACCGTGTAGCCGGCGAGCACGCTCCAGCACAGCAGCGGCGAAACGGAGCTCGCGCCCAGGCTCCTCAGCGCCAGTCGGGAAAAATAATAGGACGGCAGCACGTGTGCCGTGTGCTGCAGCCACTGGGGCAGCACCTCGATCGGCATCCACAAGCCGCCGCAGAAGGAGAGTGGCAGGTAAAACAGGTTGATGATGCCGGGTGCGGCGTTCGGGGCCATCAGCAGCCCCAGCAAAAGCCCAAAGCTGGCGAATGGAACGCAGCCCCCGAGGACCACCAGCAGCAGCTTGCCCAACTCAAAGAGCGAAAGCATGTGGCCGGAGATCAAAGTGCCAAGCGAGGCAAGCAGAAGGCAGATGACCACCGCGAAACACATGCTTGCAGCCAGCTTGGCCAGAAGGTAGGCGCCGGCCGGCATAGGGCTCGCGCGCTTGAGCTCGAGCCAGCCATGTCCACGCTCATGCGCGAGGCCCGCTCCAATCCCAAACAACGACGAGCCCATCGCGCCGAAGCACGCATACCCGGCCAACAGGTACCGCGCATAGAGCTGGCCATGATACTGCTCGTGCGCGTTCATCGACGCAAACATCAGGTAGAAGATCACCGGAAAGCCTGCCGTTGAGAGCGTGAAGGCGCGGTTGCGGCCGAGCTTCAGCAATTCATAGCGGATCTCCTTGCGATAGACGCGCGCCATCGACGGCGTGCTGCGAGCAGGGGCGACGAGCGTTGCAGTGGCCATGGTCTTTGCTCCTTGTTCTGCGCTTCGAGTTAGGACTGCGCCTTTCGCGCGGGCTGCGCGGTGAGCGCCAGAAAGGCATCTTCAAACGCGGTGCCTGTCACTTCGAGCCCGCTCAACTGTTCGTCGAGCGGCAGCAGGACGCGCAGCAGCGCTTCGGGCTGCGTGGTCAGCAGGGTTACGATCTCGCCGCCCTTGACCTCGGTAACGCCCGGCAATCCGCGCAGCAGATGCTCGCTCACCCTGGTGCGGCAGCGCACGGTGGCCATCTGCACACGGCCCTTGAGCTCGGCCGGCGTACCCTCGGCAACGATGCGGCCCGCCTGCAGCACCAGTACCCGCGTAGCCAGCGCCTCGGCCTCCGGCAGGTAGTGGGTCGTCAGCAGAACGGTTTTCCCCCGCGCCGCCAGCAAACGCACCTGCTCCCAGAGTGCGCGGCGCGCCTCGATGTCCATGCCGAGCGTCGGTTCGTCGAGAAAGAGCAGGTCCGGGTCGCCGCACAGCGCGAGCGCAAAGAGCATGCGCTGCTTCTGCCCACCGGAGAGCTGGCCGAAGAGCTTGTCTGCAATTCCGGAAAGCCCGGCGATCGCCAGCACTTCGTCGGCGGGCAATGGGTGAGGGTAGTAGCTGCGGAACAGGTCAAGATGCTCGCGTACGCGCAGCGACTCCGGCATGCGCCCCACCTGCAGCATGGCCCCGGTGCGCAGGCGGCCATCCCGTTCGCGCGGGCTCTTGCCAAAGAGCAGCACCTCGCCTGCGCTCTGCTGCGTGAGGCCAAGCAGGGTGCGGATGGCCGTGGTCTTGCCCGCGCCGTTCGGGCCCAGCAAAGCAACGATCTCGCCGCGCTGCAGCTCAAAGCTGATGTGGTCGAGCGCACGATGGCGGCCATAGTGCTTGACCAAGTTGCGCACGCTTGCCACCCGCTCGTCCTCAGCCGGCAGGTGACGCCTGGCCGCAGGTTCCGTGGTCTCGATTGCGTGGACTCCCATCGCTTTTCACCCTCCTCTAGCTAGCCCTGCCGCCATCCCGGCGTGGGTAAGCTTGTTCATGAGTATGAGGAAAACGGGTGGCCGGCAACAGTGTGCTTTGTCAGCAAAGAAACGTGACACTTGTCACTCCGGCGTCTAAGCGAGGACGCCGACTTTTGCGGCCGGCCAGAGCCCTTCTCGCGTGACCGTCAAGGGGAGCTTTGCGCCCGGTCGGCATGCTACTTGCACACTCAGTCCTCGCGGGTGCAGTCTCTTCGTATCAGACTACTGGCCCGCGCGAGAGGCCTCTGGACGGGGGGAGACACGATGACCACGACAGAAAAAAAGTGCGCACATGCTGCCTGTAACTGCACGGTCACCGACGGCAAGAAGTTCTGCTCGGATTACTGCCACGACTCCGGCAAGATGCTCGAGCTCACCTGCCAGTGCCGCCATCCCGGCTGCCAGGGAGAACTGCTGCGCCACTAGGCTGCTTGCCTCGCGGGCGGCCAGCAGGCGCTCCTCTGTGGAGGAGACCGCAACCGGCACGTGCTCCCAGCGGAGGATCGCACGCAGGCGATCAGGCGCAGTCCAGTTTTCGCGTGCGCCTCCGGGCGCATCGCGCTAGTCAGCGCGCAACGACATCATCATGGCTTCCAGAGTCGCGCCATGGCGGCTGATGTAGTCCGAGACCGGCCCCCAGTAGCCGGCATGGCCCTCGGCGTAGAGTCGCACCCAGGGCTGCTCGCCGCGTTGCGCCCCATCGGCCAGCAATGAGGCACAGGCTCGAGCTCGCACCACCATCAGGCGAATCAGCTCGCCGTACCCGGAAGGCTCCAGGCCGTACCCCTGGACAAGGGCGACCACGGCTCTGGCCGCAGCCAGCAGGTCGCATCCAGGCTCCAGCGGGGGAAACGACAGGGTGGCCCAGGCCAAATCCCACAGCCGCGTTCCCGGTCCGGCGTTGTCCCAATCGATAAAGACCCAGCGATCCGCACCGCAGACCAGATTCCATGGCGCGAGATCATTGTGGCAGATCATCGCATTGCCTTCGGGCGAGGAAAGCGGCTCCCAGACAGCCAGTGCAGGTGGCGTGAACGAGGCGCTGGAATCGTGCAGGGTCCGGATGAGCACACCTACTCTGCGTAGATCCGCCAAGGTGTCGTTTTGTTTCCGATCCCACATCGCACCGGGTATAAATTCAAGCACCTGCCGGCCACGCTCATCGAGGCCGAAACTCCGTGGAGCTGCCTTGCAACCTACTGCATGGAGGTGAGCCAGGAGAGCCTGGACTGCGGGTGTAGCTGCAGTGGCAGGTTTGCGCACGGTCGCGCCGAGGCGAACCACGGATGCAGCCACATTGCCGCCGATCAGCTTTTCTTCTTCTGTCATTCTGTTTCCCTGCGGAGCGCTCGCTTGGGCTCCTGCAATGGCCCTGCGGCTCGATCCATCGTAAACAGAGCCGGATGCGCGCGTCTCAACCCCCCGGCGCGGCTCAACTAGGAAGCGGGACGGTACCTTGACGAACTTGGAAAAACTTTGAAAGCAACCGGAGCATTCATCGACTCAAGGATCGAAGAACTGCTTGTTGCCTGCAAGCTTCCTGCGGTGGGTCGCATGGAAGCGCTGCCAGGCACCGGTCTGGACCCTGGTTCAGAACTCCGGGGAAGAAAGCCCGATGCGCGCACATCCATGAACCGCCTTCGATGTGGCGGCCAAACGCCACGACTTCACGCCGTCAATGCCGAGGAGAATCGGTCAAGGCGGGAAATGCGCGTGCGGCCCGTTGCGGGAGCACAAAGCGGATCTTGCTCGGAAAGCCCCCACCTGGGGGCGCGGGCAGTGACTGGGAAACGGCGTGCTTCGAGGTGACCGCCCATGTCCTATGCCGACGCGGTTTCCCGCGTCCGTTGCAGAGAACCAAAGCAAGACATTGATCGCAATCCCGGCCCGCTTCGCAAAAGCCTGGGCGGAGAAGTCCCGGGTAGGGAAAACGTTCCGAGCCGCTTTCTGTGCGGGTAGATTCCGTCTCTCACCCATGCCGCCGGTCGATTATGCCACGCTGTGTAGAAATACTGTGCCAACTGCGCACCGGTACGTCGGTGCGTCCCGGGCACGCATCCTTCCCGCCTCGAGCAGCGTCTCTCAGGAAGCTTCTATGGCTTGGCACCCGGGCCGAGGGTAAGTTGCCCCGGCCCGGAAAATAACCTTCGTAATTTTATTTCTGGAGCTATAATGCTCCAGAAGTGGAGTTTGTCTGTCTGCCTTCGGACGGCGCCTTCCACCAAACCGCAACATGTAAGGAAGCACAACGTGTCCAAGCCGCCCTCGACCAGCACCGCCGCCTACCCGTCCACACTCTATCCGCCGCCCGACCTGCCGAATCTCGGCAACCTTGAAGACCGGCGACGGCTTTCGCCGGCCGCCCTGCGCACCTTTCTGCGCATCGCGCAGCACTGGGGTGTGCGCGACGAGGATGCGCGGGTGCTGCTGGGCGGCCTTTCCAACGGAACCTTCTACCAGTGGAAGCAGGGCGGTAACCGCCTGCTCGACCAGGACAGGCTCACCCGGATCTCCTACCTGATCGGCATCTTCAAATCACTCAATATCCTGTTCAGCGCTTCCTTGGCAGATCGATGGGTGCATCTGCCGAACAGCAACGCCATCTTTGCCGGACGCACACCGCTCCAGTACATGCTCTCGGGCGGCACGCCCGCCATGCACACGGTGCGCCAGCTGCTCGACGCCCGGCGCGGCGGCTAGACAAGGGGCAGGGGTGTACCGAGCGGGCCCACTCTCGAACGGAAGCAGACAAACGCTATGCCAGAGCTGAAATCACGAAAGCCGCGCAAACCGCCCGCAGCGGGTGCGCTGATCAATCCACGCTCGCCTCGGGCCGGGACCGTCGGACTGCAGGCCGGCTTTGACCCCGGCGCTCCCGGTCCGCAGCCCGGACAGCGGCTCGGACCGCAGCTGGCACCGCGCCCCGAGATCGTCGCCCCCGCTGATCCTTTTCTCGAGCAGCCGCGTCTGCCTCCGATCTCCGAGGTGCGCCTCTTTGGCACCACGCGCCTGCTGCCAGCCAAGTACAGCGAGTCTGTGCTGACCCGCATCGCAAATAGCGATGCCGATCTGCCGCTGATCTTTGCGCTTGACAATGCGACCAATGATCGCCTGCTCGCGGAGAGCAACCAGCGGCTCGGCATTACCGCACGGGAGCTGGTCTTCGACGTGCCCTACTGCCGGATCATCAACGCCGCCTTTACCCATCCGCACCCGCAGGGCGCTCGGTTTTCAATGCCCTACCGGGGCGCCTGGTACGCCGGCCTGGAACTCGCAACAGCCAAGGCAGAGGTGCTCTTTCATCGCCTGGTACAGTTTGCCGAGATCGGCTGGGAGAAACCGGAAGAGCTCGAGTACGACCAGTACACGGCTGACTTCAGCGGCTGCTTTCATGACCTTCGGCCGGCCGCTTTCGCACGCGCCGGATCGACGCCCAAGAGCGAGCCAAGGGTCGAGCCCGGCCGGCGCTTCGCCATCGCAAGAAGGCAGCGCGGGCACTCCTTGCAAGCCGCATCGGAGATGCCCGGCCCGGGGTCCGGCGCGCCTGTCTCGGCCGAGTTCGCCTCCTGCCTCACGCTCGACAGCTACGTCGACTCCCAACAGCTGGCCATCCAGCTGCTCGAGGCCGGCTCGCTCGGCATTCTCTATCCCAGCGCCCGGCGCCCGGGCGGCAACTGCATAGCCTGCTTTCGGCCGAGCGTTGTCGCCAACGTGCGCAAACGGGATCTCTATTGCCTGCGCTGGTACCCGGACCGGGCAGCCACGTTCGTTCGCAGCCCCCGCGTGCTGGCCTCGGCCGATGCGCCGGCGATGGCCGACAGAGCGCCTGATCTCCAATCCCCTTGTGAGTCTGAGGCGGACAGGGGGGCAGAGGCCGGCGCAAAGGAAGCGTAATTTCTGCAAGCCCAGGGGGCCGGCTCGCCCTGCCGGCCTCCTCGCGCTTCCCGCCGCATCGCTTCTCGCCGCAAATCGATCACCATCCCGGGCGAGGCGGCGCCTGATTCTGCGCTCGGGGCCAGGCGCACGATCTCCCCGGGCCCCCGCGCACGTCCGACCTACGCGGGGGGGCTCCCTTTCCGGTCAGAACGACATCGAGCTCAGCGGGTCTTGACCGAGCCGCCTAGCTCACCGGGGTCCGGGTGGAGGCAAGCACTGCTGCCATCTCGTCTGCGAGCAGTCCCTCCGGCGCACCCTCACCCGACAGGCGCAGCCTGCAGAGCACATCGTGCGGCAGAGTGTTCTCGCCCTCGCCCTGGGTCCACAGGCGCAGCCAGTAGTAGTTATGCACGTAGATCAGCTGCGCATCGGTCGCAGCGGCGCGCGTGATGGTCTCGATCATCGCGCTCATCATCTCGTCCAGCCCTGTCGCCTCAACCAGGCAGGCGGGCGGAAAGCTGGCCTTCAGCAGTTCGCCCGAGCCATACCAGAACTCGTTTGAGGCAAGCAGGCCGGCCTCCACCGGGATGCCGTGCATGCGTTCGCAGGCTCGCAACAGCTCGGTATCGACGCGGTCTTCAAAGCAGATGGTGAGCCGCTCCGGATGGCGGCTGACCCGCAGCGGCAGGGCGCCCAGGGTTTCGACCAGATGCCGGGGCAGAAAAGAGGTCATCCGTTCAGCAGCGAAAGCGCCGATACGGAACACGGGGCAGCGCCACTGGATACTCAGCGCCGCGGCGAAATCCTCCTCCGGCAGCTGGGTCTGCTGGCGCAGCCAGGTGCCCAGGCGCCCGGCGCCGGTCAACCGCTGCGAGCGAAGCGCGCGCTCCAGTTGCGCGTCGGTGATCACGCCCTGCTCCACCAGGATCTGGCCGATCCGGACTCGGGGGCCGGTTTCGAGCGCGGCCGCGGTGCTCAGCGCATACTCCGACGCGAGCGTTGCGCGCAGCGCCGTCTCCAGACACTCCGGGCTGCACAGCGGCTGGCCGGCGAAAGCGCCGGCGCCCGACTCCGGCAGAGGCTTGCCACATGCGGCGTTGCTGCACCGGGTCACGGACCCGGGCGGACCCGGCAGATCCATCGGGCCGGCATCGAGGATGTAGGAAAAATCGTGGGGATACATCAAGCTGCTCATCGCTGACTCCTGACAAAACTTGGTCTTCGTGGTGTTTCCTGCCGCGGATCTGGATACGGGGGCTAGCTGACGCGCCGCGCACGCATGGGCCGGGCCGGCTTGCTCGCCCGTCCGGCGAGATCGGAGAGCAGAGTGCGCAGGTGCTCGACCGCCGCAGCGTGGATCTGCGAGACCCGCGACTCGACCACGCCGAGGATCAGGCCGATCTCCTTCATGGTGCGTTCTTCGTAGTAGTAGAGCGTCATGACCAGGCGCTCACGCTCGGCCAGCTTCTCGATGGCCGCGCTGAGGCGGGTCCGGGCCTCGCCTTCCAGAAGCTGGTAGAGAGGATCGTCGGTGACCTTGCCGGGGATAAAGGCCAGCTCTTCTTCGCCCGATTCTTCAGAGCGCTCAGAGTTCAGGGTTGCGATCTCGAGACCCTTTAACTCGCCCAGCAGCTGCTGGTAGTCGCCGAGCGGCATACCCATCTCACGCGCAATCTCGGCCTCGCCCGGCGCGTGGCCGCAGCGGGAGGTAAGGGCGCGGGTGGCTTCTTCAACGGCGCGTCCCTTGCGACGGAGCTCGCGGGGACTCCAATCGAGCGTGCGCAGGCTATCAAGGATCGCGCCGCGGATGCGGAACTGCGCGTAGGAGCGAAACTGCACATTTTTCTTGGGGTCAAACTTGCGCGAGGCATCGATCAGCCCGAGGGTTCCGGCCGAGATCAGCTCATCGAACTCCACATGCTGCGGCAGCCGCTCGTGGATCTGGCGGGCCACATAGCGGACCGTGGGCAGGTGCTCAAGCATCAGGCGCTCCTGCTCGGCAGCGCGCGAGGGCATGGGAACTGGGTTCACGCGCCGCACCGGCACGGAAGGTCCAATCGAAGCAGGAAACGGAAAGGGCCCCATCGGCGGCATGTCCATCAAGCTGGTCTCAACCAGGGCTTCAGCAGTGCTCTGCATATCGCTTCTCCTTGTGATCACCGGCCCGGGTTTTTGCCTGCGGTGCGCATCGCCCCGTACCGGGAATGCGCGCCGCGAGCAAGGCTGAAGTGACCGCCTGGGTTGGCTGCACGCTGTGCTCTCCTGGTGTTCCGAGTTACCCTCGGTGATCCATGGAGACAGCGCAGAAACAACCAGGCACCGTCGGGTCTCTTGCGTAACCGCCTGCCCGACGAAGCGACATAAGTGCATGACAATGGCCGTAATTCAAAGCATGTTATGAGGTATTTCTAACAATCGGATCGCGGTGCAACGAAGCCCCGGATCCAGGCGCGAGCCGATCTGCCAGAAGTGAAGGGAAACCCTATCAACACTGGGTTTTCGAGGCATATTCGGTCGTGTCTCGGGACCCGCCACAGAGCTCATGTGCGAACCCGGTCATGATAAGTGCACGGAGATGCACTTACACGCGGGCCGATAAGTGGACCAGCCGCGCAAAGATTAAAACTTTGCAATTTCGTCCATCGCTGTTACAGATCGAAACATTGCCCCGACCGCAGACAACGGGCGCGCATCCGCGGCCCGGGCCACCCTGTTCACAGACGCGCGCGGCTGCAGGCGCAGCGATGCACAACTGGGGCGCGCACCGACGCGCGACTGCGTTGCTTGTGAGGCCAAGCAGCGGCGGCAAGCGGATCAAGAGAGCGAGAGCAGGGAGCCAGGGTGCCAGGCCGGGCACGAGGAGAAGAGCCGGAAAGGGACGACGGCCGGGTGGCGCGCCGCGGGGTGCCCGAGCGAGCGACGACTTGGTGCCGTCCAGGGCGGGAAGCCCAAGAAAAACTCCTCCGGCGCTCAGAGCGTCGGAGTCAAGCGTGAGGGGAAGGTGCGGGCCGAGCGGCACCCGCCGATGCGGCCCAAGAGAGCGGCCTCAGGCCGGCACTCAGACTTCGCCATCCCCGGCGAAATCGATATCGTCGATGCCGATCGTGCTGCTGCCTTCAGACAGAATCCAGGCCCTCTCCATCGTGTGCTCGAGCTCGCGCACATTACCCGGCCAGGAGTGCTCGACCAGGTGCTCTAGGGCTGCACGGGTGATCGTCTTGGGAGACTCGGTGCGCGCCATGCGGTCCAGCGCATGCTGGGCCAGCGCGATGATGTCGTCCCGGCGGCCTGCCAGGGCCGGGGTCTGGATCAAAAAGACCGAGAGACGGTAGTAGAGATCGAGACGGAAGCTGCCCGCAGCGGCCATCTGGCCGAGCTTGCGATGGGTCGCGGCGATGATCCGCACATCCACCCGGACCGGCTCGTTCTCGCCCACCCGCTGCAGTTCGCCGCACTCGACAAAGCGCAGCAGCTTGGCCTGCAGCGCCAGAGGCAGTTCCCCGATCTCATCCAGAAACAGCGTTCCGCCGTGGGCTGCTTCAAGCCGCCCGACCCGGCCCTGCACGGCCCCCGTAAACGCGCCCCGGGTGTGTCCGAAGAGCTCGGCCTCGAGCAGAGCCTCGGGGATCGCCGCGCAGTTCAGGGCCACAAACGGCCGGGCTGCCCGTGGGCTGAGCCGGTGCACGGCGCGGGCCACGAGCTCCTTGCCGGTGCCGGTCGGGCCCTGCACCAGGACCGTTGTCGAGCGCGGCGCCACCAGGCGGATCCGGCGTCCTACTTCAAGCATGCGGGGATCGGTGCCGAGCAGCTCCGGCAGGGCCGCAGGCGCGGCCGGGCGCGGGGCTGGCTCCAGGTCGATCCGGGGGCTCCGTTTGCGACCGCGCAGAATCTCGGCCTCGCTCGGCGCCGGACTCCAGGCGGCTTCATCAGCGGCCTGCGCGCGACTGAGAGCATGGAGAATCTCGTTCCTGTAGGGACCCTGGGCCGGCATCGCTCCAAAGTCCGTCCCATCGATGGCCAGCACATCCACGCCGGGATATTGCCGGGTGAGCTCCCGCACACACTCCGCGACATCCAGGTCCGGCAGCCAGCTGTCGAGCAGGATGGTACCGGCGCGCCGCGACTCCATCTGCGAAAACAACTCTGCTCCGCCCGCCGCCTCCGAGACCTCCCAGCGCAGGCCCGCAAGCAGTCCGGCGACGCGACGCCGCAGCAGGGTATCGGCGCTCGCAAGCACAACCAGACGTACCGCGGACAGAGCACGCTCGCTCGTCGCTCCGCGAGCGATCCCAAGCCCGCGGGCGGCCCCAACACCGGCAAATCCGGCTGCCCCTGCTCGTTGCTCTCTGCTCATCTGCCCCGGCAATGCCAGTGCTCCGTTGCTTGTCATTGCCTGAACCCCTGAGTTGATCTCTTGCTCTTTGTCACGCTTGTTTTTTGCCGGTCGCACTGTGCAACCCGGCGTCTGTGCTGCTCTTCACGCCTGCCGCGCCGGACCCGCTTAGGCCTCGAGGCCGTGGCGGCCGGCGATCCCCGCCGCGTCGGGCCGTTGCGCGGGAACCAGCTCCTGCGCCGCCTGGGCTATCCGGTACCCACGGCCGCGGACCGTTTCGATCAGTTGCGCCGGGCCACGATCGCCCAGCTTGCGGCGCAGGTAGTTGATGTACACATCGACGACGTTGGTCTCGCTCGAAGCCAGGCCCCAGACCCGCTCGAGCAGCGCCGAGCGAGGAACACAGCGGCCGCGTTCTAGAACCAGCTGCTCCAACAGCGCGTACTCGCGATTGGTCAGCTTGATCTGCCGTCCGGCCCGCTCGACGAGCCGCTCCATGCGGTCCAGAGAAAGGTCCTGGACCCGAACCACTGCGGCCGGCGTCGCCGTCGACCGGCGCAGCAGCGCCCGGCAGCGCGCACGCAGCTCCTGCAGGGAGAAGGGCTTGAACATGCAGTCGTCCGCGCCTTCATCCAGGCACGCCAGTCTCACCGCGAGGTCACTTCCCCCCGTCAGCACCAGTACCGGGAAGTTTGCGCCACTGGCGCGCAGTCTGCGCAGCAGCTCGGTTCCGTCGAGCCGAGGCATCTTCAAATCGAGGATGGCCAAATCCGGCGTCTCGAGCGAGATGGCCTCCAGCGCCTCGAGGCCGTCGGCCGCCGTGCTCACCTCGTACCCTTCTGACTCCAAACCGCGTCGCAGGAACCCTGCCAGTGCCGCATCATCTTCCGCAATCAACAGGCGCATCTCGTGTCTCCCACCACCAAGATGGAGCCTGTTGGCTTCTCCTACAAGAACCTCATGAGGCCTTTCTAAGGCTGCTCTTTGCTTTCGGGAAACCTGCTCTGCGCCGTTCCAGATTGGGAAGCCCGCTCTGCCCGGACAATGTCGCTCGACGCCATCTAGCGACAACCACAAAGGGCTGCTTCAAGGACCACGCTCGCCCGCATCTCCGCAGGCAATCCCGACGCGCAAAAATCGCGCTGGGCGGTTCGCTTTTTCTTCGCTACAATAGCGCCATGGCTGTCACTCGCAGGCAAAAAGAGGTTCTGGACTTCATTTCTGCTTTCGTCGAACGCAACGGGTACTCTCCTTCCTTTGAAGAGATCGCCCGTGGTTTGGACTTAAAATCCCTCGCGACCGTGCACAAGCACATCACCAACCTGCAGAACAAAGGCGCGCTGCAGCGCGGGCACAACCGCAGCCGGTCGATCGATGTCACCCCGCAGCGGGCACGTTCGCGCGCTACCGATAGGCTGCCGCTGATGGGCCGCATCGTTGCCGGCCTGCCGGTGGAGGCGATCCAGACTTCCGAGTCGATCTCGCTCTCGGATATCGTTGGCAACCGCGAGGTCTTCGCGCTCGAGGTACGCGGCGACAGCATGCGCGATGAGCACATTGTCAACGGAGATTACGTGCTGGTCGAGCGCACCCGCACGGCGCGGGACGGGGAGATCGTCGTAGCGCTGGTCAAGGGTTCCGAGACCACGCTCAAGCGCTTTTATGTCGAAGGCAACGTGGTGCGCCTGCAGCCGTCCAATGCCGAAATGGAGCCGATCTACGTACCGGCGCAGCAGTTGGAGATCCAGGGCAGGGTGCTCGGCATGCTGCGACGCTACGCCTGAGGCCGCAACGCAAAAGAGCCCGACCCCTCATGAAAGGGGGTCAGGCTCCTTTTGCCAAGCGCCGCACTCTGTACAGGCTCGGCGTTTAGCCGACCAGCCGGCTGACACTCTTCGCGATCGTGTCCTTGGGAACGTAGCCGACGATCTGGTCCGCCACCTTCCCGCCCTTGAACAGCAGGAGAGCAGGAATGCCGCGGATGCCATAGCGCATCGGGGTGGCCGAGTTGCGGTCCACATCCATCTTCATCACCTTGAGCCGCCCGCTGTACTCGGTGGCCACCTCGTCGACGATCGGTGCGAGGGCCTTGCAGGGGCCGCACCACGCCGCCCAGAAATCGACCAGGACAGGCTGCTCGGACTGCAGCACTTCCTGCTCAAAGTTTGCATCGTTTACCTCAAATACTCCTTGTCCCGCCATCCTTTAGCCCCTCTTTCCATGTTGCTCAAGGATATAGATGCGGCAGCCGCATCCGGGGTCGCAGCACCGACGGCCGCCGTTGGTCCCCAAGCGCCATTATTCTCACCCCGCCGGGGGTGTACGCTCAAACGCAAAAACGCCCGTGCTGTACGAGCCACGGGCGCTAGAGCAGCCCTCCCCCAGAGCTGCCCACGAGACAAAAGGTAGGGCTTCCCGACCGGCAAGTAAAGAAAACTTAGGTAACGCGAAGGTCACTGGGTCGGTCGCTTACAGGACTTTCATTCAAATTACTGCTGCAGGACGCGGGTTTCGACGCGTATTTCGGCGCTATGCTGCGCCAGGGGACAATCGAGGATCTCGGCGATCGCGGCGCCCGATCCCCGGACCTGCGCGCACACCTGGGCCGTTGCCCCGGGAACCGCGCCGCGGGAGTCGAGGATCAGGAGCACGGCTGGGCCCGCGCCGCTGAGGGTCACGCTGAGGATTCCCGCCTGCCCGGCGGCCGGCAGCAGCAGCGGCAGAAGGGGGCATACGGTACCGCGGTACGGCTGGTGCAGCGAGTCGGCGGTAGCCGAGCGCAGCAGCTCGCCCCGCCCGGCGGCGAAGGCTGCCGTAAGCAGCGCCACCCGCTGCAGGTTGAGCACGATCTCGCCGCGGCTGTAGTGCTCAGGAAGCACGGCGCGGGACGCGGTGGTGGCGAGCGGCGCAGAGGGCAGCACCAGCAGGGCGTGCCAGGCCGGCGGGGGCGGGATGGAGATCGCTGCTACGGGCTCGGCCTCTTCGCATGGACCGGTTGCCAGCCTCTGCCCGCCTCCGGGTCCGAGCGATGGCTCGATGCCGGCAACCTCGATCGGCTCGGTTGCAGCAGAAACTTCCTTGGCCGGCTCCCTCCCCGATCGGGCCCGCCCCGCGAACGCGTCCCAGCCGGAGGCAACAAAGCCGCCCAGCCAGCAGGCCGCAGCATTGTCCGGGTGCCCTTCGAGCCGGCAGGCCTCGGCAAGCATGCGCTCCCGGCTCCAGGCAAGCCCGGCAAAGTGCGAGGCCAGCGCGACCCCGGCCAGCCGCGAAGCCGCCGAGGAGCCGCAGCCCATGCCGAGCGGTATGCCGTTGCGCATGGTGAGCGCCAGCGGAGGCGCTTGCCTGCCGGTCCAGCCACGCACGGTGCTGCCGTATACATCGAGGAGCAGGTTGCCTTCGATGCGGGAACAGATCTCTACATCGCGGCCCGACGCCTGAATCGAAAAGCTCGTCGACGCTTCTGCGTCAATCTCGAGATAGAGCCCGAGGGCCAGAGCGAGGGCGTCAAAGCCAGGTCCCACGTTGGCCGAGGTGGCGCAGAGTCGCAGGCACAACCTGGAGCGAGGGGATAGGTCGGCGGAACTCACCGCACCGCCTTGGCCGCCGCCACCGCTTCCAGCCGCGGCGATTCATCCTGCAGCTGGAAGCTCTCGAGCGCGCCCAGGACTTCGCCCGGATCGGCGTTCAGCAGAACGGTGTCGCGCTGGGTTGCACGGATGGCAGGCGCGAGGCCCGCCTCTTCGTCAGCCCGCAGCAGCTGCCCACGATGGTAGTGGATGGTGTAGTCGGAATCCTTGAGCGTGTGGCCGGTCAAAAAAAGGACCACCGACTCCTCACGCGCGATGGAGCCGCTCGCGATCAGCTTCTTCAACCCTGCCAGCGTCACCGCAGATGCCGGCTCGCAGCCGATGCCCTCGGCGCCGATCTCGGCCTTGGCCAGCGCGATCTCGCCTTCGCTCACCTGCTCGCAGCAGCCGCCGGTAGTCTGCAGGATGCGCAGCGCCTTGCGCCAGGACGCAGGATTGCCGATCCGGATCGCGCTTGCGCGGGTCTCGGCTTCCACCGCCCTCAGTTCTTCGGCCCCCTGCTCGATCATGCGGTAGAGCGGGTTTGCCCCTTCGGCCTGGATGACGGAGATGCGAGGCAGGCGATCGATCAAGCCAAGTGCGCGCAGCTCGAGAAAGCCCTTGCCGAGCGCCGAGCAGTTGGCCAGGTTGCCGCCCGGCACAATGACATGGTCGGGCACCGTCCAATCCATCTCTTCGGCGATCTCAAAGGCCGGTGTCTTCTGCCCTTCCAGCCGATAGGGATTGACAGAGTTGAGCAGAAATACAGGCGCACGGCGGACGACCTCGGCCAGGGTGCGCACGCAGCCGTCGAAGTCGGTGCGCAGCTGCAGCGTGAGCGCCCCGTAGTCCATCGCCTGCGAAAGCTTGCCCCAGGCGATCTTTCCCTCGGGGATCAGCACGAGGGACCGCATGCCGGCCCGGGCGGCATAGGCCGCCATGGCTGCCGAAGTGTTGCCGGTGGAGGCGCAGGCCACCCACGCAAAGCCCTGCTCGTGCGCGACCGAGAGCGCAGCCGTCATGCCCGTATCCTTGAACGAGCCGGTCGGGTTGAGCCCCTGGTGCTTGGCGTAGAGCGACCGCAGGCCGAGCGCGGCCGAGGCGCGCGCAAGATGATAGAGCGGCGTGTTGCCCTCGCGCAGCGTCACGATGCTGCGCTCGTCCTCAACGATCGACAGCAGGTCGCGGAAACGCCACACCCCGCTCTGGTCGATCGCCTGGCGCGAGGTGCGGCGCACGTCCCAGCGTTGCTTCAGGTCGGCGGCAGGCGCGGCGCATGGCTCGCCCGGCCCAGGCAAATGCCAGCCCGGGTACTCGACCTCGAAGAGGTGTCCACAATCGCTGCAGCGCAGGTCGCCGCTAAGCTGTTCGCGACCGATCACGCGGGCACAGCCGGTGCAGCGTAGTTGGTGTGCTGGAAGAGGATTGGACACAGTAGCTCTAGCCTAGCATCCGGCCCGGGTAAGAGAAGGCCTCGGCACCCCGTCTCTGCCGGCGAAGAACAGGACGCAGGTCGAGGGCGGACAGGAGTCCGAAGCGCGCCTCAGGGCTTCAGAATTTGAGGACCACGCCCACCGACGCGCGCAGATCGTTGACCCGATCGCCGGAACGTTGCTTGTAGGTAAGCCAGTCGGCCTGTCCCCGCACGGCCAGCCTGTAGGTCAGGGGTAGGTCGAGGCCGCCGCCCAACGCCGATCCAAACAGCGTATCGCTGCTCTTCCCGTTCGTACCTTCGTAGACGCTCACACCCGATACCCGTTCCCGCAGCAGCACGGCCCCGAGGAGCCCATGCGCGAAAGGCCTTATGCGATGGCGGGCAGGGGCGGCGAAGGTTGGCCCCGCCATAAAGGTCAGCACGCTGTCCTTGGCCGTCAGGTAGGCTGCCAGCTCATTCTGGCTGGTGTAGAGCCCGCTTGCCTCGATCGTGCCCCCGATCCAGCGGTGCCCCTCGTAGGGATACTGGCTGATCGAGGCTTCCCAGCCATACGCGCTGTCGCTGGACTCGTTCAAGAGATGGCCGTAGGACCCTCCGCCAAACGCCTCGAAGGTGGTTCCGGATCGGCTCTGCGCCAGGGCAGGGTATGCGAGCAGGCCGAAGAGGATGGCCAGCATGGTAGCGGGCCGCGGACGCACTGCCCGGATGGACCGGAGACCGGAGCCGTGTACACCAGCGACAGCAGGAACGACTGCACGAAGGATACGGAACAGTCCCTTTTCCATGACTCCCTTTTGCCGCACACCCGCTGGGGCTGCCCGACCGTGGCTCAACTCCTATCCTCCCTGCCGCACCGCGGCGGAGCAATGCCAAACGGATCGGGTAATGTGACGGTTGTAATGGGGCAGGATCGGCGAGGCTGTGCCGCTCCGAGGACCCCCGGGGGGGGGTTCCGCGCGGACGCCCGGGCGCTGCTTTGACGCGCGCTTCAGCGGCGAGCCGAAAGCCGGTGCGAAAAAAGTTGTATAAACTCGTGGGCAGGACTATGTTGGCCCGGTCTATGTTCGTTCGGTCTATGGGCGCCCGGTCTAT
>CAZZYH010000058.1:0-18240 GCA_964658225.1 Vulcanimicrobiota bacterium
AGAGCGGGAACCATGCCCCATTTCGTCCATCCGCGGCCATCATGATCGCGGCTCCGCCCCGTGCAGCAGGGCCTCGACAATCTGGGTCCACTCCTGCTGCAGACTCCCTCTCTCTACCGGGCGACCGGCCTGCCGGTACCAGTAACTTGCATTTCCGGGGTCGCCTTCTGCTCGATGCAGGTGGGCATGGACCCATGCGCCGTCGCTGGTGGGGACATCCTGCGCAATCCGGTGCGCCTGTTCCCAGGCGCCCCGGGCCTCCCACCACATGGCCTCGACCAGCGCCGGGAGGCCTGCCGGGGGATCTGCCTGTTCGAGCGTGCTGCGCAAGGCTTCCGCGGTCATGGCCGATCCTCCAGGCATTTTGCCGTCCTACCCACACTTTGATGAATCGCAGGCCACCTATATGCGACAGTTGAGGTCGGCATTGCGCTATGATGGCCGTAAAGGTCGTGAAAACGCCAAGTGCCAGCACTCCATCAGCTGAAAGTCGGTGCCGTGGGAATCGTCGAAGAGCTCACCCTGCCGGACGAGGTACAGCATCACCTGATGCACATGGGCTTTGTGCCCGACGCGCGTGTGCTGGCGGTGCGTCGTGCTCCTGCGGGCGACCCTACAGTTTACGCGATCGATGGCTTTGAGATCGCACTGCGCCGGGAGACCGCAGGCGGCATCTTGATCTCGGTGCAAAGCCCGGACCATGCGATCGCGGAGCGCCCGCAGCGGACACGCCCGCTCAAGAAGGCCAGATGAGCTGTCACGCGACCGGCGTCCTCGATCTTCCGCTCGAACCGAAGGCCCCCGGCAAGATCCGCACGGTGGCGCTGATCGGGCCGCCCAACTCCGGCAAGTCGACGCTCTTCAACCGGCTCACCGGCCTGCGCCAGAAAGTGGCCAACTACCCGGGCGTCACCGTCGAGCAGCACTACGGCAAGCTGAGCGGCATCAACCGGTCGGACCTGACGTTGATCGACCTGCCCGGGATCTACTCGCTCGATGGCCGGTCCGAGGACGCAAAGGTGGCCATCGATGTGCTCACCGGCAAGATGCCCGGCTCGCCAGAGGTCGACGCTGTGCTGCTGGTGCTCGACTCGCTGCACCTGCAACGGCAGCTGATGCTGGCCGCTCCGGTTCTCTCGCTCGGCCTGCCCACGCTGCTGCTCTTGAACATGACAGACCTTATGGAGACCCGCGGAGGCGAGGTCGACACGCTCGCGCTGGCGCAGGAGCTGGGTGTGCCGGTTGCCAAGATCAGCGCTGCCCGCGGCTTCGGGCTCGACGCGATACCCCGCTTCCTGAACGCGAAGGACCAGAATCTTGTCCAGCTCCAGGCCGCGCGGCTGGAATTGCCGGTGATGGGCAATGCGCGCTCCTATCGGCAGTGGGCGACCGGGGTGAGCCTGCGCACCAAGTACAAGGCGCCGCTCTCGCCCGAGTGGACGAGCAAGCTCGATGCCCTGCTGCTCGGTCGCGTGACCGGCCCGCTGATCTTTCTGGTCGTCGTGATCGCCGTCTTCCAGGCGGTCTTTTCGATCGGTCTGCCCTTCAGCGACTGGTCCCAGAACGCGCTCAACGTGCTCGGCGACCTGCTCGGCCGCCATATTGCCCCGCTCTGGCTGGAGTCGCTGCTGATCGACGGCATCTGGAAGGGCGTCGCCTCGGTGCTTGTCTTCCTGCCGCAGATCCTGCTGCTGTTTCTCTTTATCGGCGTGCTCGAGGACTCCGGCTACCTGGCCCGCGCGGCCCTGATCGCGGACCGGGTGATGCGGCTGATCGGGCTGAACGGCAAGGCCTTTATCCCGCTGCTCTCGGCCTACGCCTGCGCGGTGCCGGCCATCATGGCCACGCGCACGATCGAGAATAAACGCGATCGCTTCGCGACGATCCTGGTTGCGCCGTTCATGACCTGCTCGGCCCGGCTGCCGATCTACCTGCTGGTGATCGCCGCGTTTGTGCCCAACAAGCGCATCCTCGGGGACTTCTTCGGACTGCAGGCAGCGGTGATGCTGGGGCTCTACGTGCTTGGCTTCCTGGCCGCGCTGCTGACCGCGCGCCTGCTCAAGTCCTCGGTGCTGAAAGCCTCCTCGGCGCCCTTCATCCTGGAGCTTCCGCAGTATCGCCTCCCTACCCTGCGCTCGCTCGGCCTCCGCCTGCTGGATCGTGGCGGCGTCTTCCTCGAGCAGGCGGGCACGATCATTCTCTACGTCACCATGGGATTGTGGGTACTCAGCCACGTCCCGCTCCATCACGGTGGCAACAACTTTCCGGAGCTGGCCCAGTCCGTCATAGGACGGCTTGGACACTGGATCGAGCCGGCAATCCGCCCGCTGGGCTTTAACTGGAAGATCGGCATCGGGTTGCTTTCCTCGATCATCGCCCGGGAGGTGATCGTGGGGACCCTCGGTACTCTTTACGGCTCAGACCCGGCGACCCACTCGCTCGGGCTGCAGGCAGCAATGCGAGGCGATCTCTCGCTGGGCGGCGCGATGGCGCTGGTGGTCTTCTTCGCCTTTGCCATGCAGTGCGCGTCGACCCTCGCGGTAGTCCGCCGCGAAACCAATAGCTGGAGGTGGCCTGCCATCCAGTTCGCCTACATGACGGTGCTCGCCTACGTCGCTGCCTATGCGACGAACCTTTTGGTGAGCCGGTTCTTCTAGCGTCTTCGCTTCGACCGCCCGTGATCCGGCTCTCCGGCAGGTGACAGGCTGGCGGGCGCACGGCCTGGCTGCTGGCGACGCTTATCGGAAACTTTCGCGTCGGAACGTTCCAGCCCGGTCCGCGCGAGGGCAGTACAAGCGCCAACGCTGCGATGGTAGACTCCGCCTTGATGCGAAACCTTCTTCTGCCCTTGGCCGGTCTGCTGCTCTGTGGCTCTTGCCTCCCGGCGCGCGCAGTCGATTGCGCGACCCTGACCACGCTCCCGCTCGCAGACACGACCATCGTGTCTGCGGAGACCGTCGCGGGCGGCTTCTTCGCGCCGCCTTATGGCGACCCGGCCGACAGGATGCCTGTCTTCTGCCGGGTTGCCGGCGTGCTGCACCCGACTCCGGATTCTCACATCAAGTTCGAGGTCTGGATGCCGGAGACGGGCTGGAACCAAAAACTGATCGGGACCGGCAATGGCGGCTTCGGAGGCACGATCTACTACAGCCAGGTCGCCGGCAATGTGCGCCGGGGTTACGCCAGCTTTGGCAGCGACTCCGGCCACGAGGCTGATGCGCAGGATGCCAGCTGGGCCTTCCACCATCCGGAGAAGATCGTCGACTTCGGCTCCCGCGCGCTCCACCTGTCCACCGAGCGGGCCAAGTCGATCGTCGCCGCTTTCTATGGCAACGCGCCGCGTGCGTCCTACTTTGACAGCTGCTCGGATGGCGGGCGGGAAGCGCTCATGGAAGCCCAGCGCTTCCCCCAGGACTACGACGGCATTCTTGCCGGGGCGCCGGCAAACTACTGGACGCACCTGGTCTCGGCCGGCGTGGAGGCGAGCAAGATGCTCGGCCGCGATCCCTCGGCTTACATCTCGTCGATGAAGCTGCCCGCGATCTCGGCCGCCGTGCTTGCCGCCTGCGACGAAAAAGACGGCCTCAAGGACGGCATCCTGAACGACCCGCGCGCGTGCCGTTTCGATCCCGCGACGCTGCTGTGCAAGCACGGCGACGCGCTCACCTGCTTGACCGCGCCGCAGGTGGCGTGGCTGAAGACGATCTACAGCGGCGGCCACACCAGCGACGGCAAGCTCATTTTTCCCGGCCTGATGCCGGGCGACGAGGCCGGGGCCTGGAAGGCGTGGGTGATCGGGGAGGCGCCGGGCGGCAACAACTACCTTCAGAATTACTTCCGCTACATGATCCTCAACGACCCGACCTGGAACGCGCTGACCGCCGACATCGATGCATCGGTGAAGGCTGCGGACGCAAATACGGCCCTCCAGCTCAACGCCACCGACCCGGACCTGAGCAGGTTTGCGGCACGCGGCGGCAAGCTGGTGCTTTATCACGGCTGGAATGACCCGGCCATCTCGCCACTGAACACGATCAGCTATTACGAAAGTGTGGGCGAGAAGATGGGTATAGACAAGCAAGCCGACTTCGTGCGCCTGTACCTGGTGGCCGGGATGGAGCACTGCGCGGGCGGACCGGGACCGAGCGCTTTTGGTCAGCTGGGCATTCCCTCCGCCAAGGGGCCCACCTTCGGCGCGTTTACCGCGCTCGAGGACTGGGTTGAGCATGGCAAGGCGCCGGCCGAGCTGATCGCGACCAAGTACAGCGCGGCGCAGAAGCCGGTCATGACGCGGCCCATCTGCCCCTATCCGCAAGTGCTCAAGTACGACGGCAAAGGCGATGCGAACGAGGCGAGCAGCTTTGCCTGCGCGACGCCGTCGCGGTAGAGCCGCGACCTGGCGCGCCGGGCCGCATCGGTAAGCAGCAGGCATCGGTTCGCCAGGGGTCCACCCGGCCGATGCCTGCCGGAGCCTCCGGAAAAACCCTCCGTGTTGTCGCGAAGCCCGCTCCGCGTCTGCTTTCGCGCTTCTCTCTGGACAACTTCTAGTACGATGTGTAAGTGGGGCCGCGGCGATGTGCAGCACGGGCAGCCCGGGTCCTCCCTGAAAATTTCTGGTGACCACCGGTACGCAGGTGAGCCTTCCCTGCTGCCCGGGCCTTGCCGCGCGAGAGTAAGCAATGATCTCAGTCAGCAATGTAAGTATGCGCTACGGCGCGAAGATCCTCTTCGAAGACGTCTCGGTGAGCTTTATCCCGGGCCGGCGCTTTGGCCTCACCGGTCCCAATGGCGCCGGCAAGTCCACTTTTATGAAGGTGCTGACCGGGGAGCTGGACGCGCAGAAGGGTTCGGTCGTGCGCCCGCGCAAGTTCGGCGTGTTGCGGCAGGACCAGTATGCCTTCGACGCCTACCGCGTCATCGACACCGTCATCATGGGCAACAAGCCTTTGTGGGCCGCGCTGTCGGAACGGGATACGATCTATGACAAGGCCGAGTTGACCGACGAAGACGGCATGCGGCTGGGTGAGCTGGAAGGCATCGTCGGCGAGGAAGACGGCTACACGGCGGAGAGCGACGCCGCGGTGCTGCTGCAGGGGCTCGATATTCCCGACGAACTGCACGAGCGCCGGATGGGCGAGCTGCAGGGTGGCCAGAAAGTCCGTGTGCTGCTTGCCCAGGCGCTCTTTGGCAACCCCCAGGCGCTACTGCTGGACGAGCCTACAAACTACCTCGATCTGGAATCGGTCGAGTGGCTGCAGGAGTTTCTGCTCAAGTTCGAGGGCGTGCTGATCACCATCTCGCACGATCGGCATTTTTTGAACGCCGTGTGCACCCACATCGCCGATATCGATTACCAGACCATCATCATCTACACGGGCGGCTACGACGACATGGTCGCGGCCAAGACGCAGGTGCGCTCGACACTGGAGAGCCAGAACGAGCAGCGCGAGAAAAAGATCGCGCAGTTGAACGACTTTATCGCCCGCTTCGGCGCCGGCACCCGCTCAAGCCAGGTGACCAGCCGCAAGAAGGAAGTGGAGCGGCTGCAGACCAGCGAGCTCGCGCGGTCCAACATTCAGCGGCCCTACATCCGCTTCGACCAGAATCGGCCGAGCGGCAAGCAGACCATCGAGATCGATTCTGTGTCGAAAGCTTATGGCGATGAGAAGGTCATCGAAAAGTTTTCTGCCAACGTGATGCGGGGCGAGAAGGTTTGCCTGATGGGTCGCAACGGCCAGGGCAAAACGACGCTGCTCAAGTCGCTGCTGGCGGGCATGGACGATCTCGAAAAGGAATTTGCAATCGACGGCGGCACGGTCAAGTGGGGCCACGAGGCGCAGGTAGGCTACTTTCCGCAGGATCATACCGGTGCGATCCAGCCCGGGACGACCGTGTTCGACTGGCTCTACCAGTGGGACCCGAAGAAGACCAAGGAAGAGATTCGTGGGCTGCTGGGGCAGATGCTGTTCTCGGGCGAAGAAGGATTAAAGCGGACCGATGCGCTGTCTGGCGGCGAGGCTGCGCGGCTGCTGTTCTGCAAGCTGATGCTGCAAAAGCCGAACGTACTTATCTTGGACGAGCCGACCAATCATCTTGATCTCGAAGCCATTGTGGCGCTGAATACTTCGCTGCAAAAGTATGAAGGGACTGTGCTGTTAGTCACGCACGACCGCGACCTGATCGATGAGGTCGCAACGCGGGTCTGGCGGTTTGAGCATGGCGCGATCCTTGATCATAAGGGACCGTATTCGGAACTCGCGGAGTCGGTCGGGGCAGCGCGGTGAGTTGCGCGTGATGTCAGCTCTCGACGCGCAGTACTCCCTGCTGGAGGGGGCACCCTCGCAAGCAGACTACCTCCGGCTGCGTGTGGCCGCTGGACTGAGCCAAAAGAGCGCAGTGGGCGCGGCGCGGGGCCTGCCGAATACCATCTTCGGCGTCACCATTGACGCTCATGGACAGATCGTAGGTATGGGCCGGATCATCGGGGATGGCGGCCTTTTCTACCAGGTGGTTGACATCGCGGTCGAGCCGGGGCACCAGGGGCGCGGGCTCGGCAGGCAGATTGTCGGCAGGCTGGTCGAGTACCTTCAAGCCAACGCCCCAGCCGGTGCCTACGTGAGTCTGATCGCCGATGGCGAGGCAGCCAGGCTCTATGCGCAGTTTGGTTTCCAACCGACCGCGCCTGCTTCGATCGGCATGGCCTTCGAAATTCCTACAAGATAGTTGGAGAGCGCGCGTTTTGCTGATTCTTACTGCACAAAGCCTGACCAAGGCCTTCGGCGCAACAGCGCTCTTCCGCAACATTTCCTTCACCGTCAATGACGGCGACAGGATCGCGCTGATCGGCCCCAACGGTTCCGGGAAATCGACGCTGATGAAAATTCTCGCCGGCGAGATCGAGCCTGACTCGGGCGAGGTCTCGACGCGCAAGCGCGCGCGCCTGGCCTACATTGCGCAGGAGTCTACCTTCGAGCCCGGCGCAACCGTGCGCTCGGTGCTCGAGGAAGCGCTGGCCCGCGCCGGGGTCGCCGAGCGGGATCGCGAGCAGCGCCTGCGAGAGATCTTCGGCCGCGCCGGCTTCCCTTCACTCGATACAGAGGCGGTTACATTTTCGGGCGGCTGGCGCAAGCGTCTGGCCATTGTCGAAGCCGCCGTCCAGCAGCCGGACATCCTGCTGCTGGACGAGCCGACCAACCACCTCGATCTGGCCGGCATCGAGTGGCTGGAAGAGATGTTGCAGGCTGCGTCCTTCGCCTCGATCGTGGTCTCGCACGATCGCTACTTCCTGGAAGCAGTGGCTACTGAAACAGCCGAGCTCAGCCGCGCCTACCCGGATGGCATGCTCCGCTTCGCCGGGAACTACTCAACCTTTCTCGAGAAGAAAGAGGAGTACCTCGCCGCCCAGGGCAAGCGACAGGAGGCTCTCGAGAACCGGGTGCGCATCGAGAGAGACTGGCTGCGTCGCGGACCGAAAGCACGCACCACCAAGTCGAAGGCCCGCATCGACAACGCCAACGAATTGATCGGCGAGCTGCAAGGTATGAAGCAGCGCGCCGCCACCTCATCCGCAGGCATCACCTTCGGCGCCACCGACCGCCAGACTAAGCGCCTGGTCGAGTTCGAAAATCTGACCTACTCGGTGCCCGAAGCAAACGGCCGCGCTCTTTTTGAGAACCTCAACTTTGCGGTCACCGCCGGCATGCGCGTCGGCGTCGTCGGTCCCAACGGCTCAGGCAAGACAACGCTGCTGCACCTGGTCGATGGGCAACTGCAACCCGACTTCGGCACCATCAAGACAGCGAGCAACCTGCGCATCGTTTACTTTGAACAGAATCGGGCGATCGAAGGCACACAAACCCTGCGCCGCGCGCTCGCCCCGGACTCTGACTCGATCGTCTACCAAGATTCAGTGATCCACGTCGCCAGCTGGGCGGCCCGTTTTCTCTTCACCGGGGAGCAACTCAACCAGCCCGTCGAGCGGCTCTCGGGCGGCGAGCGCGCGCGGGTGCTGATCGCCAGACTGATGCTCGAGCCGGCCGACCTGCTGCTGCTTGACGAGCCGACCAACGACCTCGATATTCCCACCCTCGAGATCCTCGAAGAGTCGCTGCTCGAGTACAAGGGCGCGATGATGCTCGTCACCCACGACCGCTATATGCTCGACCGCGTCTCGAACGTGGTTCTGGGGCTGGACGGCGCCGGGGGCGCGGGCAGCTTTGCCGACTACCAGCAGTGGGAACAGTGGAAGCGCGAACGTGCGCAGGCCGCCAGCCGCGCGACCTCGGGCAAGCCGGCCCGCTCCGACTCGCCTGCAAACGACGGCGGCAAAAGGAAGAAGCTCTCCTACATGGAACAGCGCGAGTGGGAGACCATCGAGCAGCGCATCGAAGAGGCCGAAGCCGTGCTCTCGGCCAAGCACGATCTCGCCGAAACTCCGGCCGTGGCCACCGATGCAGCGCGACTCAGCGCCCTGCTGGCTGAGATCGCCTCTGCCCAGGAAGCCCTGGACGCCCTGTATGTTCGCTGGGGAGAGCTGGGCGCCAAGATTGGCTGAAGCCTCGCTCCGGGATGCGCGGTCTTCATGCCTCTGCTATCATTCAAAGGTTGGCTAAGACAGTGCCGACTCGGTTTTGGCGCCATGGTGTAATCGGTTAACACGTCGCCCTCTCAAGGCGAAGAGTTCGGGTTCGATCCCCGATGGCGCTACCAAGATCTCCCGCCTACAGTTCAATCCGCAGTGCCTCCCCGGCCGGTTTTTCTGAAACGAAAGCGTCGCGCCTCGCAAAGCGTCCGCAGCCTGCAGGCGCGCATTTCTGAAAGCTGCGCGCGCAAAATGCAGCCATGCGCCTTCCCTCCGGCCCCTTCTGCGCCCCACCGAGGCGGACTCTCTGGGTGCGAACTTACTTTTCGTTCAGCACCGTGACCCCGGTACGGCCGGAGACGTAGACCTTGCTCGAGAGCAGGTTGACGGCTACGTAGTTGGCCGGCACGCCTGCCACCGTGGTCTTCAGAGTGTTGGTCGATGCATCGATCACATCCACCGTATCGAGGGCGGTGCTGGCTACAAAGACCAGCTTGGTGAGCGGATCGACATCGACGCCAAGCGGAGAATCATCGACGGTGACGCTCGCCACCGGCTTGCCGGCGAAGGTAAAGACCCCGGTTGCGGACGGTCCGGACTCGGAGTCGGTGACAAAGACATTGCCGTTGAGAAAGTTCACCGCAACCCCGACAGTATCTGCGCCGTAGGGGATCGTGCCGAGCAGTTTCTGATGCAGCGCTTCAGACACGCCGGTCAAGTTGTTGCCGAAGGGTGTGTAGATCGTTCCGAGAATCGGATTCATCGCGATGGCGAAGGGCGAGTTGCCCTTTAGGTCGATCGAGCCGGCGAGCTTGAGGGTCTTGCCGCTGATGATGTTGACGACATTGTCGCTGCCATTGGCCACGTAAATCATATTGGTCAGCGGGTTGGCCACGATCCCGGTCAGGCCGAAGCCGGGGGTGCTGGTGACAGAGAGGGTGCCGAGCGTGGTGCCTTTGGTGCCGTCGAGGACCGTAACCGTGCAGGGAGCGGGAACGAGATTGAAGTTGCAGCCGGCGACAAAGATGCGATTGGTATAGACATTGACGGCGGCAAAGAGCGCGCCGGAGGGAACGGCGATGTTTTTCACCAAGGCGTCTTTGCTGCCGTCGATCACGGCCAGGTTATCGGTAGGCTCGCCGTCGACATTGGGCACCACGGCATAGACCAGGTTCCGGACCGAATCGACGGCGATACCGGCAACGGGCTCGGGAAAGCTGATGAGGGTCTTGATGGATTGCGCTTCCGCAGCCACCGAAAGGCTCGTGGTCACGAGGGCCATTGCGAAGAGTCGGCACAATTTATTTTGCACGGGTCACCTTTACCTCAAGTTGTGGCCGGGCTGGCTCGGCAGCCAAGCAGAAAGAGAAGAGACGTCGCGGCGAGCAGCAAGCGTATGGGGCATAAGCGCAGGTCACTGGCGAGCACCTGTTCGCGTCCAGGCGCGGATAGGTCAGCCGGCGAGGGCAAGCCTGTGTGGCTGCCTTGCCCGGTTCCGATCTGCCTGTAGTGACTGCAGCCGGCCGGTCTGTTCAACGAGGCGCCGATGAAGTGTCTGTAAATTGCTCCATGCAGCAGTGGGCGGTCAGTTCGACTGGAGAAGGTAGACGATCCAGGGCTGCAGGGTGTCCGAGCCCAGCAGGAAGATCGCATACTTACCGCCGAGCATGCCGGCAATCGCAACGGCCGGAAACGTATACGTAACAGTGGTCGAGTTGCCCGCGTAGGCTGCGCCTACAGTGAGCTGCGCGGCGGGATAGAGACCCGGGGTTGCTGCATCCTGCGCGCCGAGATCGATGGCCAGATCGCAGTTGCCGAAGCCGTCCGCGCTGTTGGCCGGGTTGTCGCTCGGGAAGTCGCCGCCGTAGAGCGGTGTAGCGCTGGAGGCCGCGAGGGCGGCGCAGCTCGACGGCACGCTCGAGAAGCCGAAGGAGACCAGGTGCGAGGTGAAGGCAGCCCCGGTGCTCGAGCCGGCGGTGTAAGCCCCGGCGGCGTAGACAAAGCCGAGATACTGCGCGCCGGCCAGCGCGCCGGTATCCAGCGGTGAAGATGGTTTGGGCAGGCCGACGGCCCCGGTGCCCGCGCCGAGCACGTTGTTGTAGGAGAGCGCAGGCGCGGTTCCGGGCAGCGTGCCGGAGGAGAGCGGGGTGAAGTTGTTTTCCACCAGCAGGCCCGTGGGACCGATGCCGACGCTGGCCTGCGGCGGAGCCGACTGCTGGTTGCCGGGCGCGGTGACGATCAGCTGGCCGGGCAGGCTGATCGTATCGCCGAAGAAGGTCGCGGCGCAGGTGCCTGTCGCCGAGGCGGCGGCCGGTTGCGCAGGAGTGCCGGATGCTCCGGCAGAGGGCAGCGTGTGCTGGGCGATGTGGGCGAGGTTGACGGTGCTGCCGGCGGCGCTGATGTCGACCGTGCCGTAGGCGGTCTCAGTCGTTGGATCCCAGGTGAACTGGGTGCCGCTGTCGGCGGGCTGGGCCAGCGGCGCGGGAATGGTGAGGAACAGATAGGTCTGCTGGGCGGACGACGAGGGGCACGCTGTAGCAGCAGCCAGGGGGGCGGCGGGTTGGCCGAGCAGCTGCACCAGGCCGCCGGCCTGGCCGGCGAGCTCGACGGCAAAGCTGCCCGCTTCGGGCGGCGTGTAGGTCACCGCGGCGTACTGGTTGGTGCTGGTGTTGAGCTGGTAGTTGGCCGTGATGCCGAGCGTGCGCAGGCTGCGGGCTCCGCTTGCGAGGAGGCCGGCGTTGATCACCTGCGAGCCTTGCTGCTGCGGAGGCAGCAGGGCGTAGGTGGCCTGGGAAAAGGCGCCGCCTGCGTCGTCAAGCGTGTAGGTCTGGGGAAAGGCCAGGGCTACCGGCACTCCTCCGAGACCGCTCGCGTTCGTGGTGCCGACGATATAAGGAGCGAAGTACAGTTGTGGCGCGGCGGTCGAGGCGGCGGTAGAGGCAGTGCCGGTGTGACTGCTTGAGCTGCAGCCGAGAGCGGCCAGCAGCGCGAGTCCCAGGCCGGCACGCATCCTCCGACCACCCCGAAGCCTGTTCGACGTGTCCATACGCTTGTCTCTCGCCATGCTAGAAGCTGCCCTTCAGACCGAACTGCAGGATACGCGGATCGTGCGCGTCGACCGGATGCAGGAACGAGTTACCCGTCAGGCAGCCGGAAGCGCCCGCCGAGTAGCCTTCCACCTGGGACCCGTAGCAGTTGATGACGTTGTTGCCGGTGTTGCCCGGGTTCGCCGGATCGGTAATGCGGAACTGGGTGTGGTTGAAGACGTTGAAGGCCTCGGCGCGGAACTCGACGTCGACCCGCTCCTGGGGCTTGAAGTGTTTGAAGAGCGAAACGTTGAAGTTGGTCCGGGTCGGGTTGCGCAGGGAGTTGCGGCCCGAGTCGCCGAAGGTGAGCCCGCGGGGCGCGGCAAAGGCGCCCGGGTTGAGCAGCAGCGGACCGACGTTCTCGCCGCCCTGGGGCACGAAGGGCTTGCCGGCGCGCACCTTGCCGACCACGTCCGCATAGGAGCCGACGCCGAGCCCATCGCCCACCCCGGCATTGTCCGCGGCGCCGGTGCCGTCGGAGCCGCCGCCATTGATCACGCTAAAGGGGGTGCCGGTCTGGAAGGCGGTGATGCCGCTGAGCTGCCACCGGTCGAGCAGCGCCTTCCACAGGATGGGCACCTTCCAGGGGGTGGCGATGGCGGCCGCCCCCGGCACCTCGGTGATGGGGTCGGCGCCACTGCCGACCAGGTGGGCAAAGCCGTCGAGCAGGCGCAGCAGGGGCAGATCGTAGATGTAGTTCACGTTGAGCAGGTGGGTCTGGTCGAAGTCCGAGCTGGCGTGGTTGGAGTGGATGTCGAGCGAGTTGGCGAAGTTGGCGGTGGCGCGGTCGGATGCGTCGTCGAGCGAGTGGCTGTAGGTGTAGGCGATGCCGAGGGTGAGCGGACCGCTGGTCTGCCGGAGGGTGGCCTGCAGCGCGCTGTACTCGGAGTCGGCGACGTTCTCAACCGAGATGATGTTGCTGAACCCCGGGTACGGTCGAACCACGTCCGCGCTGACGCCCAGCTTGGCCGGCGGGTTGGCGACGGTCGAGATGAAGCCGGGATTGCCGGTGCAGGCGATGAACATGTTGATGTAGCCGGGATCGTTGGGGCCGATGCCGGGCGAGGTGGGAACGGTGGTGCCCGAGCCCGGCGACGTGCTGTTGAGGCCGCCGGTGGAGAAGAACTGGTGCAAGGCGCCGCTCTGGCAGACGTCGGAGGTGACAGGCTGCCCGGCGGCGAAGGGATTGAGCCCGTTGCTCAAAGGCTGCAGCTGGTTCAGGTCGCGAACGGCGGTGAGGTGGGTGCCCTTGGTGCCAACGTAGGCCAGCTGGCCTACCAGGCCTTTGCGGACCTCGCGCTGCAGGCTGAGGCTCCACTGCTGGGTGTAGGAGTAGATCGCCTTTTTGGGGATCGAGGTGACGTTGAGCGGGAAGGTCGCGCCGCCCGCGGGCGCCGTAGCGCCGCCGCACTGGGTGGCGCCACCCTGGCAGGAGAGCCCGATCAGGTTGTAGGCGTTGTAGGCAGGCGGATTGGTCAGGGTGCCGCCGGTGTCTCCCTGAATGTTGGACTGGGTCTCGCTGAGCACCATGGGAGCGCTGCCGATCAGCGAACCGGCGTTGGCCTCGTAGCCGGTGCCGTGCTCCCAGAACAGGCCATAGCCGGCGCGAAGGGAACTCCTGCCGTCATGGAACGGATCCCACGAGAGCCCGACCCGCGGCGAGGGGTGCAACAGGCTGTTCGCCATGCAGGAGTCGGGCGTGCCGTTGACCCCGCACTGGCTCAGCCCGTTCACAATGGCCGGGTCGAGCGAACTCAGCGTGTAAGGTCCGGTGCGATTGAGAGGCACCGGTGTGCCGCTGCCCTTGCGAACCAGGTAGCCGTTGGTGGGATCGATGAAAACAGAGGCGCCGATCGAGGGATTGAAGTCCTCCGGGCGCCAGTTGTAGGCGGTCTTCTTGGGGTTGTACCAGGCGCCGAAGAGGCTGGCGCGCAGGCCGGCGTTGATGGTGAGCCCGGAGCGCACCTGCCAGTCATCCTGCAGGTAGAGGTCGGCGGTCTTGTAGCGGGTGTAGTACTTGAACTGCCCGCTGTCCTGGGTAAAGCTCTTGATGCCCCCGATGGCAACCCCCGGGTTTGTGGCATTGGTAAAGCCGGAGCCGGCGAGGAAGTCCGCAAACGCGTTGCCGGTCGTGTGGATGGACTGCTGGTTGCTGAAGGTAAGCAGGCCCTGCTGATCGCCCGAGTTGGCCCCGCTGACCGCGCTGACCTCGTTCTGCTGGACGAAGACTCCCGAGAAGCCCCACTGCAGGTTGTGCTTGCCGAGGACCTTGCTCGCGTCGTCGCGCAGGTTGAAGGTGGGGTTGGCCTGGTTCCAGGGAGCGTAGCCGGTGTCGGCATTGAAGCCGTGGCCGCCATAGGCGCCGTTGGTCCCCTGGAAGACGAGCCCGGGCAGCTTGTTGCCGCTAAAGCCGTTGTTGAAGATGTAGCCCATCGGGCACTCGGTGATCTGGGGCGGAGCCTGGTTGGCGCCGGGCGCGGCCACCACCGAGCAGAGCGCGGAACCGGCAGACGGGCTGCCCCCGGCGGCCGCCGGATCATCGAGCACAGTGGGCCGGTCGATGGAGTCCACCCCCACGCCGGGCTGGGGAGCGAGGGTGATGTGTTCCACCTCGTAGCTGGCCGAGATCAGATTGAGGAAGTTGTGCGGAAGCGTCTGCGCGAGCAGCACGGCCATGTTCAGCCCGGGGCCGGTCAGCACGTTCTCAACCGTGGGAAAGCTGTTCTGCACGATGCCCCACTGCGGGGCGAGAGTCACCGTATCCCAGCTGTCATGCACGTAGCGGAAGGAGAGCCGCTCGGTCGGGGTGAGGTTATGGTCGATGCGGAAGAGCTCTTCGCGCCAGTGCGTGGGCGGCGAGACCGAGGCGACATAGCAGTGGGCGAGCGGCGAGGGATTGGTCGAGTTGCAGCCGGTCGAGGAGTTGGGCTCGGGGATCAGGCCCGCGTTGAGGATGGCGGCGCTGGTGTAGTCGACCGCGACCGTGCGGCCGATGGTCGGCGGCGTTCCAGGGCCCTGCGGGCAGTCCGGATACTGCGAGGCGGTGAAGGTGCTCGCGCCGCCCGGAACCAGCAGCGGGCAGACGTCAGAGAAGTTGCCCGCGCGCTCGGCCATGGTCGGCACAGCCTGGTTGTAGTCAACCGGGGTCTTCTCGCGGCGGATCTCTTCCGAGAAAAAGAAGAAGGTCTTGTCGCGCGTGGTGTTGAAAACGCCCGGGATGGAGACGGGGCCGCCCAGGGTCCCGCCGAAGTCGAGCCGACGGTAGAGCGGGGTGCGATAGTGTCGCTTGCCTTGGTAGCCGAGCGGCACCGGGTCCGGCTGATCGAAGAAGTTGCGGGCGTTGAAAGCCTCGTTGCGGAGAAAGCCGTAGGCGCCGCCATGGAACTGGTCGGTGCCCGATTTGGTGGTGACGAGGACGCTGCCGGAGGCGCTCTTGCCGTAGACGGCGCTGTAGTCCGCGGTGAGGACCTTCATGTCCTGAATGGCGTCGATGCTGGGGTAGACGACGAGCGGCTCCCCCTGTCCGCGGCTGGCGTTGATGCTGGTGTTGAGCACATCGCTGCCATCGACCTCGAAGGTGTTGTACTCGACGCGGCCGCCGTTGACGCTGAACTTCGCGCTGCCTGCGACGCCGACCTTGGCTTCATCCTGGCCGGTCTGGTTGCTGACACCTGGAGCGAGCGAGACAAGCGAGGAGAAGTTGCGCCCGTTCAGCCCGTAGCCTGCGACCTCTTTGCTGTTCAGGGTGGTGGCAATGGAGGCGCTGTTGGTCTCAACGGTGGTGGCGCCGGCCTCGTTGACCTGGACCTGCTCGGCGACGACGTTGACGGTGATCCTGGCGTTGAACACGACCGCCTGCCCGGCGGCCAGGGTGAGGATCTCGCTCGAACGGCGGGTGAAGCCGATCGCCTCGACGATGACCTGGTAGCGCCCGGCGGGCAGCCCGGGCACCGAGTACATGCCGGAATCGTCGGTCTGGGTGGTGCGCTGGACCAGCGTGTCCTGGTTGATGACCTCGATGGTGGCGCCCGGGATCACGCCGCCATCGGGATCGCTGACCTGGCCGGAGAGCTGGGCGGCCCCCGTTTGCGCAGGGAGCGCCTGCGCACAGGCCAGAACAAGCAGCGCGGTCGAAAGCGGTAGCCATGCGGATCGTCGCAAGATCACGAGACATACTCCTGGAACGTTGAGCACAGGGACTGCGCGGCTACTGGGGCAGGTAGTAGCGGAAGGAGGTGAACCACATGTTGTCGATGGCCTTGGGCGAATTGGTCAGGCCCGCCGCCGGGTTGCCGATCCCCTGCCAGGTGTGTCGCTCGACATAGGAGTACTGAATGCCCTGCTGCAGGGTGCCGCGGGTGCCGCGATAGAAGCGGAACCAGTAGCCGAGCGTCCCTTCCTGGATGTTGCGATTGTCGGCGCTGCAGTTGGCCGGGGTGCCCGGAACGTTGCCGCCGCCGTTGGGTGAGCTGACGGGCAACACCTCGGTGTAGCAGCCGTAGACCAGGTTCGTAGGCGCGCCGTAGCCGGTTAGCACGGGCAGGCCGAGCGTGGGCCCGGGCGTCACGATCGACTCGCCCGTGGCGTAGTAGGCGCGCTTGGCGAACTCGCCGCCGTAGTAGCCATACACATCAAGCCGCGGCGTCGGGCGCCACTCGGCCGCGCCGAGCGCCGAGCCGCCCGCGAGCAGCTCGAGCGAGCCATCCGGATGGGCGGTCGCGTCCGGCAGAGCGGCGCTGCCGTAGCGGCCGAGGCCATCGCCGACCAGCCCGTGCGCGCCCAGCACGAGGCGCTTGCCCAGCAGGGCGACCCGGGCATTTGCGCCCAGCCCGCCGCCCGCAGTCTTCGCGGTAAAGGCGCCCAGCGCGGAGGTGGTCGTGGGCTGGGGCGCACCGCTCGGCGCGGGGCCGTTCGGGAAGACGCGATCGCGGAAGAAGCGCCCTACGCTGAAGACCTCAGCATGGCCCCAGCCCGCGTCGTAGGCGATCTTGGCGACGAGATCCGGAGCGTAGTTGAAGCTGTAGTTGGCGACCGGATTGTAGAGGCCGCCCCCGTTGCCGGCCTGCTGGTAGAGCAGCGTCGGCAGGTTGTGGCCGCCGATGTTCAGGGTCTGGGCCTCCTCGACCGCGCCGCCGATCGAGAGCCGGTCGCCGACGCGCTTGACCACGCGAAAGCCGTACTGGCGCTCCCAGGTAAAGCCGACGTTGTACTGCGGGTCGATGGTCATGGGGATGGCCTCGGAGCGATTCTCGAGCCCGTGCGTGTACTCGGTCGCGAGCGACCACATCTGGCCGCCGGTCAGCGTCCAGCCATTGTGCAGCTCGGCCTGCGCCCAGGCCTGGCGCTGGCGGAGCGGGTAGCTGTTGCTCTGGTTGTCGTTCGAGCTCGAGCCGGCGCTGAGAAAGTCGGCCTCCCAGTAGCCGCGCAGCACGGCGGAGGGGAGCTTGCCCTCGGTAAGCAGCGAGATACGCGATTGACGGCCGCTGGCGTTGAACTCGGAGAGCAGGGACGCGCTCTGGCCGGTAAAGGGGATCGTGGAGAACTGGGTGCTGATGTCGCCACCGGTGCCGCGCTGGCGGTCGACGGTCTCCGCCGCGAAGAAGCCGCCCGGCTTGAGCTCCACACCCTTGAAGCGGATGGTCTCGGGATGCTCGAGCTGGTGGGTGGTCTGCTCGGCGGAGTCGACCTTGGCGGTCAGCGTCGAGGTCGTTGTGCCGAGGGCGGCGACCTGCTTCTGCAACTCGGTGACGCCGGAGCCATCGGGCCCGATCGCCTGCTGGGTGGCGGCGAGCCTTTGCTTGGCCTCCGCGGCGTCGGCGCGGGCCTGCACTAGGTCCCCGTCGCGGGTGGTCTCGCTCTTCTGCAGGGCGTCGAACCTCTGCTGCAGCGCGTCGTACTTGCGGCTCAGCTCGTCGAGCTTCTGAAATTTCTCGTTGAGCTGCTCGAGCAGCTGCTGCTCCTGGGTCTTGGTCCGGGCGGCCCGCGCGTGCGCAGCGGGACGCGCGGCCGCCCTGGCCTGGGTCGCGGTCTGCGCCAGTACACTCCCGCACATCGTCAGGAGCGTCCCGGCCACTATCGTCCTCAAAGCACGCATCGTCTCTCCCTGTTTCTCGAACATCGCTAATCAGCCGCAACCGTGATGGCCACCGTCGCGCTTGTGGCCTTGGTGGGGTCGGTGACCGAAGTGGCCACGACTTGTACGGAGCCGCCCTGGGGCGTCTCGGCGGGCGCCGTGTAGGTTGTCGCGACCCCGCTCCGGGTCGAGGCGGGCTGAAAGGAGCCACAGTCGGCCGCCGCGCAGATCACCGACCAGGCCACGCCCGCCGTGGTCGCGTCGTTGTTGATCGCCGCGCGCAGCTCGGTGCTGGCCCCCGCCGCGAGCGTCGCCGGTGGTGCCGGCGCAAAGCTGACCGAGATCGCCTGGCCCAGGATGGTCAAGGTAACGCTCGTGTACTTGCTCGGGTTGGCAGTCGCGGCAGCGTAAAGGGTCACGACCCCCTGCTTGGGCGGGGCCCCGGGCGCGGTGTAGAGGGCAACGTAGCCGGCGCCGCTGGTAACGAAGCCTGGGATGGG
>CAZZYH010000059.1:0-8736 GCA_964658225.1 Vulcanimicrobiota bacterium
CGGTTTCGAAATGACCTTGCTGCGCATGCTCGCATTTCGTCCGGCAAACGGGGGCGGTTCAGAACAGCCGAAGCTTCCGCAGCCCGCGCGCGCATCGATTCCGCCCGCTGTTGCGTCCACGCCGCCAAGAACAGCATCGACGGCAGCCCGCTTCTGTCGATGATCTTCGTCTCGGTGGGCATGTCCTTTGCCACCTTTGTCGGCATGGTCGCCGGCCATGAGGACGTTACGCTGGTTCTCATCGCCTCGGTCTTCGGATTCGGCTACGGCATGCTGTCCTCGCGCCAGGCGGGCTTCTCCTGGGTCGGGCAGCAGTGCGTGGTCATGCTGCTGGTCGCCTCAGCGTTTCCTTTCTCCGCCCGGTCTGCCGGCGTGCGGGCCGCACTGCTCTTTGCCGGCGGCCTGGTGCAGCTGCTCTGCTCGGCGATGATCCTCAATGCTTTTGCCCAACTGCGCACCCACCTGAGCGAGCTGGCCCGCTACCTGCGCGATGAGGATATCGCCCTGCGCCAGACCTACCTGGCCGCGATCCGCTCGGTGCGTCACCGGCGCCTGCGCGACTCTGCCCTGCCCTACTCGCTGCGCCTGGCCGTGGTGCTCGCGATCAGCACCGAGGTCTACCGGCGGCTCCACTTCTCGAGCGGCTACTGGATCCCGATGACCGCCCTGCTGGTCATGCGGCCCGGCATCGCCGACACCGCCAACCGCGCCGTCTCGCGCACCGTGGGCACGCTCGCCGGCGCGGTGCTGGCCAGCATCTTTCTGGTCTACGTGCACCCGGCCCCGGTCGCTCTCGCCGGCCTGGTGGTGCTCTTTACCTGGTGCTCCTACAGCACGCTGAACGTCAACTACGCGCTCTTCAGCGTCTCCCTGACCTCCTACATCGTCTTTCTGCTCTCGCTCGCCAACATTCCCGGGGCCGAGATCGCGCGCCGCCGCGCCATCTGCACGGTCATCGGCGGGTCGCTCGCCCTAGCCGTGCGCCTGGTGGTCATTCAACATCGGCTGAGCGAAGACAAGCGGGATTCCCGGGAGCCGGCCTAGACGGCGCCCGCTGTTGCCAAGACCGGGCTGGCCTGGAGCGCATCGATCGCGCATCTCAAAGACCAGCGCGCCGGACGGGGGCGTGGGTGTCGCACCCCGCACGCGCATGGAGGAGTGATTTTGGCAGAGTCGCATGAGAGCACACATGGCAACCAGGAAGACCGGCAGCAAGGTCCGGAAACGCTGCTGATCGCGCACATCGTCGTGCACCTGCTGACCGGGGAGAGTTTCGAGCTCTACCCGTTTGTCGACCCGGAAGACGTCAAAGCGAAGGTCTCGGAGCTGGTGGAGGGCTGGGCCAGTTCGGG
This sequence comes from Vulcanimicrobiota bacterium, assembly GCA_964658225.1. Lineage (GTDB taxonomy): Bacteria > Acidobacteriota > Terriglobia > Terriglobales > Acidobacteriaceae > EB88. The sequence goes on from CAZZYH010000059.1 coordinate 1,353, forward strand.
CTTCCTGCTGCGCGGCTCGCGTCTGTATCCGTGGCACCAGGTGCGCCTGCTCGAGGCAACTTCGGTCGAGGAGATCACCCGCCAGGATGCCCAGCAACGGCTGCTCGCCTGGCAGGCAGAAGACCAGGTGCGCGCCGTACAGTCGTTTTGGAGGACCAGGCAGGCGCACACAGACGAGAAGAAGGAGGCCGGCGCGGGCCACTAGCCGCTACCCCCGGGCAGGGAGAAAGACCGCCAGCCGCTCTTTTCTATGATTTTTCATACAAAACGTAGGAGAGAACGTGCTTCATTCCCGGTATGGAACGCTAAGTCGTTTCTTTGACCGCTTGGGGCCGGGGACGCCAGTTTGGCCGCTTGATTGCATTCAAGCCTGAAACCGCATCGGCCTGAGTACTTCGTCAGTGCGACGACTGTCAAGGCTGATCGATTCAGGAGCTATTACGTGAAGCGTACGCAGTCCCGTTTTCAGGCTGACCTCGTCAGGCAGCTGGTCTTTCTGTTCGCCATCGCCATGATGGTTCTGTTCGGCCGCCTACCCCAGGCAGGCGCCCAGGCTACCGCCCAGGTAAGTGGTACCGTGACCGATCCCGCCGGGGCGATCGTTCCCGGGGCCTCTGTGGTCCTTAAAAATACGGACACCAACGCAGAACGGTCGATCACTGCCAACTCGGACGGGGTCTACACCTTCTCCGGCCTGCAGCCGGGGTCCTACTCGGTCACTGTAACCAGCGGCGGCTTCAGTCCCTTCACCGCCAGTGTGGTCGTCACCGTCGGCGGCGAGTTTACCATCAACTCCAAGCTGTCTGTCTCCAGCTCGACCACGGTCCAGGTTTCAGACGACCAGTCGGCCCAGGTCAACACGGCCACCGCCGAGGTCTCCCAGGTCATCACCCAGGAGCAGGTCTCGCAGCTGCCGTCGCTGACCCGCAACCCCTATGACTTCGTCGCGCTCTCGGGCAACATCTCGTCCGGCGACAACAGCGCCAATGGGCAGACCCAGAACGGCGCCAACCGCGGCGTAAGTTTTTCGCTCAACGGCCAGCGGAACTCCGGCACCGAGATCCTGCTCGACGGGGTCGAGAACATCACCGTCTTCGGCGACGCGATCGGGACCACCGTACCGCTCGACGCAGTGCAGGAGTATCGCGTCATCACCAATAACTTCTCGCCCGAATACGGCCGCGCCTCCGGTGGCGTGGTGGCCGTTGCCACCAAGAGCGGCACCAACACCCTGCATGGCAACCTTTGGGAGTTCAACCGGATTGCGGCCACCACGGCCAACACCGTCACCAACGCGCAGGCCGGCACCCCCAAGGGCGGCTATACCCGGAACCAGTTTGGAGCAGCCGTCGGCGGCCCCATCTGGAAGGACAAGGCTTTCTTTTTCGGATCGGCCGAGTTTACGCGCGTGCGCAGCGCCGCTACCTCCATCGCAGCCATTCCGAGTGCTGACTTGCTGGCAGCCGCACCTGCCAACCTGCAGTCATTCTTCAGCACCTACGGGACGGGTCTGAAAGCCAACACAATTAGTACGACCACCAATCTCCAGGCCGGCCCGATCGACTCAGCAACCGGGAAGCACCTGGTCCCGCTTTACGCGTCGCTGCCTTCTTCCACCCCGATCTTCGACAATGTCGCCTACTCCGCCCCGCAGGATGCCGGCGGTGGCCTGCCTCAGAACACCTACAACATCCTCGGCCGCGTGGACTACAACTTCGGACAGAAGACCCAGGCATTCTTCCGCTATGTCGATTATCACGAGATCGATCAGAGCGGCGCCGCTTTCGCTTCCCCGTACGCGCAGTATGACGTAGGCGAATCGAACATCGGGCAGGCTTACCTGCTCTCGGTCGCTCATGAGTTCAACCAGTCGCTGACCACGCTCACCAAGCTCAGCTTCAGCCGCAACAATGTCTCCAACACCTACAACACCGCGCTGCAGAACGTTCCCACGCTCTTCGTCGCCTCAGGTGCCGAAGATCCCTTTACCTCCAAGCCCTTCCAGCTGCCTGGCTTCTATGACACCAACCCCGGCAACGGCGGCCTGCCCTATGGCGGTCCCCAGAACACGATCCAGTACAACCAGGACTTGAACTTCACCAAGGGTCGCCACAACGTCCAGCTCGGTGGCCAGGTCCTTTACATCCAGGAAAACAGCGCCTACGGCGCCTATGCCCAGGCCAATGAGCAGCTCGGCAACAGCCAGGCCACCGGCCTGCAGGCCCTGCTGACCGGCAACCTGTTCCAATTCCAGGCCGCGGTGAACCCGAACGGCGCCACGCCCTGCGCGCGCGACCCCTACACCGGCAACCTGGAACAGAACGCCGCCTGCACCATCACCCTGCCGGTGAGCCAGCCTGCGTTTGCCCGTTCGGATCGTTTCCACGATTGGGCAGGCTACGGCCAGGACCAGTGGAAAGTGACCCCGCAGCTGACCTTCAACTACGGCGTGCGCTACGAGTACTTCGGCGTGCAGCACAACAACAAACCGGCCCTGGACTCCAACTTCTACTACGGCGCCGGGGACAGCCTGCAGCAGCAGATCCGCGACGGCGCGGTGTTGACCGTGCCCAACAGCCCCAACCATCGGCTGTGGAATCCTCAGTACGGGACCGTCTCCCCCCGTATCGGCTTTGCTACCGACGTCTTCGGCGACGGCAAGACGTCGATCCGCGGCGGCTACGGCATCAGCTACGAGCGTAACTTCGGCAATGTCACCTTCAACCTGATCCAGAACCCGCCGAACTATGCGGTGATCGTCATCAAGCCCACGACCCAGGGCGGCATCCCTGTGCCGGTGACCAACTCGAACGTCGGTCCCCTTGCGGGCGGCGGGGCGCTGAACTCGGTAGGCCTGCCGCCGACCAGCCTGCGGCACGTAGATCAGAACATCCGCACCGCCCAGACCCAGTTCCACTCACTCTCGGTCGACCAGCAGCTGGGTCGCGCCACCGTGCTTGAGCTCACCTACAACGGTGCTCGCGGCATCCACCTCTACGACATCAAGAACTACAACATCCCCGGCAGCGGCAACCTGTATCTCGGCGACCCGATCGTCGATCCCGCAGGCGGCATCAATCCGACAACCGGCACGGCCTACCAGGCCCTCACCCCGCTCAACGACCACTACTCGAACGACAACAACCGCGGATCGAACGGCGACTCCTACTACAACTCGCTGAACGTGCAGTTCACCACCCAGGACATTCGCCACAGCGGCCTGTCCGTGGTGGCCAACTACACGCTGGGTCACGCGCTCGACGATCTCTCGACCACCTTCTCTGAGACGGCCGGCGCCAGCGCCTTCACCCTCGGCTACACCAACCCATTCAACCCGTCGCTCGATCACGGCAACTCGGACTTTGATATCCGTCACCGCTTCGTGCTGGCGCCGATCTACCGGACGCCCTACTTCCTCAAGGACAAGGGCGGCTACCTGAAGCAGCTTCTGGGCGGCTACGAGGTGACCGGCATCTACTCGCTGCGCACCGGGACCCCGTTCAACTACTATGACTCGACCAACGACAGCTCCGGCTACGGCGTCCCGCGCTATAACCCGGTCAGCCCTGTCACCCAGCACACCTTCAAGTCCATTCCGAGCGGCGTGTCGGGCGGCGGCGCGAACAAGTACCTGCTGACCGGCCCGAACACCCTGCCTGTGGACAATCCTTTCGGGAACGCGGCCTTGCTGGGCATCTCCGATCTCGGTCCCTATCCCTCGACGATGGTCGGCCGCAACAGCTTCCGCGGGCCGGGCGCTTACAACCTGAACGTATCTTTGTCGAAAACCTTCCCCATCCACGAGCGGCTTAACTTCGAGCTGCGTGCGGAAGGCTTCGACGTCACCAACCACCACAACCTCTACATCCAGGAAACGCAGTTGGATGCTGCGAACTACGCCGGGAGCAATCCGCAGATCATTGCCTCCAAGGGAGGCGTCAACAATAACGGCGGCGCGAACGACGAACGGCGCTTCCTGCAGTTCGCCGGCAAAATCAACTTCTAACCCTGCTTCCGGGCAGCCTGCAAAAGGGGAGATTCGCTTCGGCGATCTCCCCTTTTTTTTGCGCCCTTTTCGTCGACTCAGCGCTCCCCGCTCACCGTGGGCGGATCGCACCATCCGCCCGCACGGCCAGGCTCTCCGGTGCATGGCGCCGCAGTCCCGGCAGCAGTCCTTGTTCTGCGATCAGCGCAGCCACACAGGCTAGATACGGGATCAACTCTCCGAAAAGCCTGGTCTCGATCAGCACCCCGTAGTACAGCATGCACACCAGCCAGATCGGCAGCGCCCAAAGCCATGCGCGCAGAACCCGGTCTTCGATCTGCGCGCGGCAGAGCAGGACCAGCGGCAGCAGGTACGCGAAGCCGTCCAGTAATTGCGGCCAGGTCAAAGGAATGGCGAGGATACCGAGATTGAGCCCCACCCGCGACTCGATCACCGAAGGGTTGGCGCGAAACAGATGGCTCACCCAGAGATGCCAGCCCACCCAGAACGTGGCGAGCGGCAGGACCGTGCTCAGCGTCCGGGCGGCATAGCATTGCCGCCAGTCCGGTCGCTCTCCCTCACTGCACCGGGCGAGCACGAAGAAGACCACCAGCAGCAGGGTGGTCTCCCGGTTGATCGTGCCCAGGACAAAGACGGCCGCAAGCCAGCCCGCATGCTTGCGCGCGTAGATCAGGTACAGTCCGAGCGAAAAGAAGGCGAGGCTGGGCAGATCGTAGACAAAGCGATAGGAGTGCATGGTCAGCAGCGCATACGTGCAAAGCACCATGAGCAACGTGAGCGGGTAGACATAGGCGGCGAGCAGGCCGGTGCGCGAGGCCCGCTCATAGATCCGGGTCGCCATCAGCCCGGCGACCGCTACGCACAGCATGTCGATGGCCGCCTGGACCAAGCCTTCGGGTCGGACCCCGTTCGGGAAAAAGCCCCGCTGCCGGGTCAACCATGCCGCCGCCGCGACGATCGCAGGCGAGCGATGCGCCCACCCGAGAGGCCCCATCAGCAGGAGCCGATACTGGAACGGGGTGCGTTCCCGGCCCTGCTCATAGGCCAGCAGCCGGATATGACACTCGACCCGGCTGAGATAGAACCAGACCACGTGTACGGTGGCCAGCAAGTTGAGAAACAGGACGGTTGCCGCAGAGGGACTGCCCGCGCCCCGAGTTCGAGCAGCTCTACTCATGCCTGGCGGAGGCCGGCGCGCACACCGGCCCGGGGGCGCGTTCGAGCAGAATGGTGGCCTGGTCCTGGTAGTCCACCTTCCAGGCGTGCGTCTGCTGGAGCATGTAGACCAGCGGCGCGTCCCGCTCAAAGAGCACATAGCGAATCTTGTATTTGTCGAGGATCGGCAGGGTATTCTTCAGGCGAAAGGCGTCCAGGTAATCCTTGAAGACCCCCGCATACTCGAAGATGTCGAACCGGGAATCCATCAGCACCGGAACCTGGGGAGTGTGCCATTCCAGATAGCCGCCCCAGAGCAGATCATTGAAGACATTGCCCTGGGGGCGGAACGTGCTGAGATAGGGCAGGGCGGTCTCCGGATAAGACTTGAGGCTGGTTTGATCCCGCTCTCCCGGAGCCGGGAAATGCCGCACGGCCATGACGGCCAGGATGCAGAGAATGCACGCGTTGAGCCAGGGCTTGTTCTGCTCCGGACGATAGGCGGGCAGGCCCGGAAGATCCTTCGCAATCAGGGGAAAGATCAGGATCGAGGCAAGAAACAAAAAGCGGCAGTAGGTAAACGCGGAGTAAACGCCGAGGAAGACAAAAGCCAGTTCATAGAGCGCCCACCTGCGCGGCCGCAGCAGTTGCGCGAAAAAAACCAGAGTGAGCGAGACGAGAAAGACGTGCCCGCGCAAGGAATGGAAGTCGAGCGAGGTCCACTCGTCGACATTGGAAATATTCAGTTTCTGGTGGAAGGCAAGGTTGAACGGGTAGGCCACCAGCCGCCAGCCGTAAGGATTGAGAAAGAGGCCGGCGGCGCTGAGGCCGGTCGCCGTGAGCAGGACCCGCAGCTGCTCGCCGGTCCAGGCCGGATTCTCGATGGCGCCGAGCCTCAGGCGCACACAGCCCGCCAGCAGGAAGGCGAGAAGAACGACCATCCCGATCAGCCAAGAGCCATGCGTGTTGACCCACAGTATGAACAGCAGCGGGAGCATCCAGCGCGCCTTGCGATAAGCTTGCGGCGGGCGCGCGCGAAGACCCTCGCCTGGCTTGCGATCGCCCAGGAAGCGATCGAGGATCAGCAGTTCCGTCACCAGGCCGATCCAGCCGAAGAGCAGCGTGCGCGGGCCCGCCGAGACGGTAGCCAGCAGGGCGGCGACGAGCGTGACCAGGAGAGCGGCCTTGGGATTGCGGGCGTGTCGCAAGGCCAGCCAGAAGACGCCCAGGAAGATCGACTCGAGCGCAGCGGCGGTCACCAGGAAGAGCCCCCGCACCCCGAGCGCGCGCCAGCCCAGGTAGAACGGGATCTCGGCCAGCCATTCATGATCCATCCACGGCGCGCCCGGGGTGGTGAAGGAGTACATGTCTTTGTGGATCCAGGAGTGCGTGGCGAGCTGGTACTGTGCGTTGCGCAGGTGCCAGCCTATGTCCGGGTCCGCCATGGAATGCGGGACCAGCAGGTAGACGCTGGTCGCGGCGATGGCCGCAAGCAGCGCCGGGAAGCTGAGCACTCTTGCGAGTACCGCGCGGTAGCTCCGCGTATGTGCCTCGATTGCGACCGTCATCAGCAGCGGCTCATTCTCTCCGATCCGGCGCGCTTCTCAGGCGCGTGCGGCAGCGTGCTTAGACCGCCGAACCGGGTCTGGATGCTCTCGAGGCTACCCTGTTCACGGCAGCGGACGTGTCACAAAGGGGCGGCGCGCGGCACTTTGGTACCGCCCGCTGCGATCAGGGCGGCGCAGACCTTGCAATCGCGGGCAGAGCGGAAAAAGAGAGTTACGTCAACTGTTTGCGCGCTCAGAGCGCAGGCGCGGGCGCCGCGCAGTCGGCCACGGTTTGCCCTCTAATTACGATCGTTACTAAACGATTTGGCGCACGAGCCCGATAATCAGCTCACGGAAACCATTCATCCATGGCCGGCAGGGTGGTCCCCGGAGGGAACGCTCTGTAACTGAACAGGAGAACCAAGCTTATGAAGAACATTACACAGTTCATCCAGACCTTCGCCCAGGATGAATCAGGCCAGGATCTGATCGAGTACGCGCTGGTTGCCGGGCTGATCGGCCTCGGCGCCGTCGCCGCCATGAACAGCCTGAGCACTTCGATCAGCACGGCCTTTTCCAATGTGGGCAGCAGGCTGAACAGCGCGGTTTAGAGAAGCCGCTTCCAGCAGTCCGGGTCGACCGGCGCGGCGGGGGGGGGGGGGCGGGGGAGTTTAAC
>CAZZYH010000059.1:8746-17718 GCA_964658225.1 Vulcanimicrobiota bacterium
GGGGGGGCGGCCTTGAGCGGGGACGCAGGCTCGAGCGGGAACGCTCGGTGGATGGGCGGACGCGCCGGGTAGAGAAGCTCGCCCCCGCGTGAGGCCGAGCCCCGGGGTGCGCTTGAGCCTGTTCTGCAGCACCCCCGGGCACGCCCGCCAGATGGATCGCTTCTGGATCGCTTCTCCGGCCGGAACCGATAGCGCGGGAGTTCCTGCGAGCAGGGGCGCTGCTCAGGATGCATGCCGTTCAGTCTCCGGCTCTTCCCATCCTGGTGGCACGGGGCTGGGAAGCGGACACCGCGGAGTGAGCCTCAGCAAGCAGGCCGGGCGAAATGGGTGCACGTCGCTTCGCCGGATGATTCCCATGCTTTTCCACTGATCAACGAGAGAGTGTGCACACACCGGTGCTGATGATGGCTGCTCCCGCGGAACACCTACTTTTTGCCGGACTCGCGCTGCTCTGCGCCGCGGTGGCGTCGATCTATGACGTGCGCGAACGCAGGATTCCGAATTGGCTGACGGGAGCCTGCCTGTGCGCGGGTCTGCTGCTGCACCTGATCTTTGGGGGTTGGCATGACCTCGGATCCGCGACGGTGGCGGCACTGGCCGCCGGAGGCCTCTTTCTGATCTTCTTTGTGGCCGGTGGCATGGGCGCGGGCGATGTGAAGCTGATGGCGGCCATCGGGGCCATCGCCGGCCTCGCACCCCTGCAGTTGCTGATCCTGGCGACGGTGGTCGCCGGGGCGCTCTTTGCGCTGGCGCTGGCCGGCTACCACGGAAAGCTGCGCCAGACCTTCGGCAATGTTGCGGCGATCCTCTCGCATCATGGGCGGCACGGCCTTACCCCGCACCCGGAGATGAATCTTGCCAATGAACAAACGCTGCGGCTTCCCTTCGCTCTTCCTATCGCCGCCGGCTGCCTGGTAACCCTGTGCATGCTCGCCTGGGGGGGTCGACCGTGAAGCAGCAACGCATCGTGATGGCGCTAGTCGGCTCGCTCGCAATTTCGGGCGCGTGCACCTACCTGCTCGCCCGCACGATCAATCATCGTTCCGCGGCGCCGAGCGTTCCCGATTTGATGTACGCCGCCCCTTCGAAGGACCTCCAGGCAGGCGAGATCCTCAAGCCGGACAGCGTGGAGATGATCCCCTGGCCGGGTACCAAGCCGCTCCATGGCACCTTCGCCAAGGCGGATTCGCTGATAGGGCGGGCGGTTCTCTACCCTTTGGAGAAAGATCAGCCTTTTCTCGAGCGGAGTGTTTCGGCGGTGGGTGTGGGTGCGGGCCTTGCGGCGAAGATCCCGGAGGGCATGCGGGCGATTGCGCTGCGCTCGGATGAAGTGGTGGGCGTGGCCGGCTTTCTCACCCCGGGCTCCCGTGTGGATGTGCTCGGAACCTTCCGCGACGCCAGCTCTCCGGATCCGATCACCGCCGTTGTTCTGGAAAACGCGCAGGTCCTTGCTGTGGGCCAGCGGGAGCAGCCGGACCCGGAAGGCAAGCCCATCCCTGCGGTGACCGTCGTGACCCTGCTGCTCAATCCAGAAGAGGCGGAGCGCGCGGTCCTCGCCGCCAGCCAGGGCAGCCTCCACTTTGTACTGAGAAATGGCGCGGACCGGGACCGGCCGAATAACAAGCCCGTAATCATGTCCATGCTTTCAGGCTCGGCGCCACCGGCACCGGCCAAGGCGGCCGCGCCAAGCCCGGCTCAAGTGCACGCGCCGGCGCAGCCACGTGGACCCGAGATCGAGACCGTGCTCGGCGGCGACGCGGGCACCAAAGCCGGAGGGGGGACCCCGCAGTGATTGCTCGTCGCTCGCCTCGCAGCGGCTCGACGGCCCGGCATGGACTGGCGACCCTAGTCCTGGTGCTGGCTGGTCAGAGCGCTGCGCACGCCACCACGCTTCGGCTTGGCAGCCATGCCCGCTCCGCGGGACTGCGGGCCATGCTCGCCGCGGCGCAACAATCCCCGGCGATTGCCGCTGCGGCCATTGTGCCCGCAAGCGAGCTCTCGGAGCCGAGCATCCAGCTGGCGACTACGGCCGACATGATCCACGTACCGGTCGGCCATTCGGTCGTGCTCACCGCCGTGGCGCCTCTGCGGCGTCTCTACGTGGGCAATCCGACCGTGCTCCAGTCCTACACCTCCGGCGCGAAAGAAGTGGTCCTGACAGCCAAAGCGCCCGGCGTGAGCAGCATGATCCTGTGGGACACCATGGGTGGCCATCGCCTCTACACGGTCTCGGCCGACTTTGATACCGACGCGCTGCGCGCGACCCTCGAAGAAGCCTTCCCGGGCGCCAATCTCCACGTTGAGTACAGCGGGGGCAAGGTGGTGCTGAGCGGCATCGTCGCCTCGGACGCCGCCTCGGATGCGGCCATGAAACTGGTCGGCCTGTATACCAAGGATGCGGTGAACTCCTTGCAGGTGCAGGTGCCGCGCACCAAGCAGGTGCAACTCAAGCTGCGCATCGTCGAGGTGGATCGGACCCGGCTCGAGCAGCTCGGCATCAACTTCTTTTCCGGCGGCAAGAATACCTCGAGCACCACAACCCAGCAGTTTGGCACCACCCAGATCACGCCGGCGACCAACGGCGGAGGCACCTTTACCCTCAGCCCTCTCCAGCTTCTGTTCTACAACTCGTCGCTCAACGTCGGCGTGAACATACAAGACCTGGAGCAGAAGCAGATCCTTCAGGTGCTCGCCGAGCCGACCCTGACGGCGCTGAGCGGCCAGCAGGCGCGGTTTCTTTCAGGCGGCGAGTTTCCCTTTCCCGTCGTGCAGGGCGGCGCCGCCGGGACCGCGGCCTCGGTCACCGTAACCTTCAAGCCTTACGGCGTCAAGGTAGATTTCACCCCGACCGTCAATGCGGATGGATCGATCCATCTCAAGGTAGCGCCCGAGGTCAGCACGCTGGACTATAGCAACTCTGTGACCATCTCCGGCTTCGCCATCCCGGCCCTCTCTACCCGGCGCGCCGAGACCGAGGTCGAGATCAAGGACGGGCAGAGCTTCGTCGTCTCGGGCCTGCTCGACCACCGCACCACCGACAACGTGAACAAGGTTCCCGGCTTTGGCGATCTGCCCCTGCTCGGCCAGGTCTTTCGCTCCAAGAGCATGCAGCATTCGGTGATCGAACTTGTCGTCCTGGTGACCGCAACCATTGTCGATCCGGTCACCAACCCAGCCAGTCCGATCGAGCCGAAGATGTCGGTCCCCAACATGGAGGCGGGCAAGTTCGATTCGCAGATGAACAAGGAATGGAAGACCGGGGACTCCTCTGGGGTGAAGGCGGATCACGAGTGAGCGACACTGCGAGAGGAGGCGAACGGACCAGCCAGGCAGTCTTCTGCGTGTGCGCAGACGAAGCGGTGGTTGCTGCCGCAAATGCCAGCGCCGAGAAGGTCGAGGGAGCGGCATTCTTCGGTGAATTTCGGGACTACATCACCATCGACAAGCGTCCGCAATTTTCCCCCACCCTCAAGAATGCCGCAGCCTGCGTGGCGCTGGTTGATTTCGACAAAGATCCCGAGCTCGCGCTCGAGACCGCAGAGCGCCTGCAGCAGCTCTTTATCAAGAAGATCAGCATCATCGCCGTCGGCTCGAGCCTCGAAGCAGGATTGCTGCTGCGGGCCATGCGGGCCGGCTGCACCGAGTACCTGAGCAAGCCGGTAAAGGTAGACGAGCTGCAGGCCGCGCTGAACCGCTTTCGCGAGAGCATGCTGGTCAACCCGCATGCGCAGCATAGCGTGGGCCGCGTGATCGCCTTCTTCGGCGCCAAGGGCGGCGTTGGAACGACGGTGCTGGCCGTGCACCTGGCCACTTACCTGGTGCGCCACCATCAGAAGAAAACCCTGCTGATCGACCACAAACATCAGCTGGGCCACGTGGCGCTCTACCTCGGCCTAAAGGACACCCGCTACCACTTCGACGAACTGCTGCGCAATGTAGATCGCCTGGATGTCGAGCTGCTAAACGGCTTTGTGATCCGCCACGAGAGCGGCCTGGATGTGATCGCATCGCCCGAGACCGCGACCGCGCACCATGAGAGCAAGCGTGACGAACTCGACCGGGTGATGGACTTTCTGCGCCGCGAGTACGACTACATCCTGATCGACTCCTTCGTCGGCTACCAGGACTCCAAGCTCTCGATCATCAATCAGGCAGACGAGATCTACCTTGTCTCGACCCCGGACGTGGCTTCGCTGCGCGACCTGGCCCGGCTGGTCGAAAGCATGAGCCTGAGCGACCTGGCCATGAGCAAGCTGCGCCTGGTGCTCAATCGCTCGACCGCTGAGGACTCGCTCAACGCCTCGCAGATCCAGAAAGCGATCCACTTTCCTGTTTCGATCGGCATCGCCAACAACTACCTGGAGCTGATGCACGCCATCAACGAGGGAAAGCCGATCCTGCCCACGGCCAAGACGACCTTCAACCAGCAGCTCCTCGCCTGGTCGAACCAGATCGTGACCGGCAATGCCGAGCCTCAGAAGCAGGCGGCAAAGAAAAAAGGCCTGGCCTTCTGGCGATAACCGGCGCGGACGCGCTGGCCGGCCGATGCCCGGCCACCGAGCCCAGGCACGAAAGTAGTCCCTGAAGTTCCGTAGGAGAGGCACCGATGTCCGAAGTCTCGATGTATATGACGCCACCTCCGCGCCCGGTCGCCCTGCCCGAGACGCGCGTCACGGCGGTACTGACCGATGAGTCTCGCCACATCCTGAAGACCGCGGTCCACAATGAGCTGATCAAACGCATGGATCTGGCCAAGCTCGCGCTCATCCAGGCCGATGGCGTCAGCGGTCGGCCGCGGCTGCTGGCGATCATTCTGCAGCTGGTAGGCGAGCAGAGCGCACCCATGAGCGCGTCGGATCGAGACGTGCTCGCCAAGGAGGTGCTCGACGAGGTCTTCGGCCTCGGGCCGCTGGAACCGCTGCTCCAGGACTCCACGGTCAACGACATCCTGGTCAACACCTACAGCAGTGTCTATGTCGAGCGTAAGGGCGTGATCGAAAAGACCAACGTGGTCTTCAAGGACAACGCGCACCTGATGCACATCATCGACAAGATCGTCTCGGCTGTGGGCCGGCGGATCGACGAATCCTCACCCATGGTAGACGCGCGCCTGCTCGACGGCTCGCGCGTCAACATCGTGATTCCTCCGCTGGCCGTCGATGGGCCGCTGGTCTCGATCCGAAAGTTCGGCAGCAAGCCCCTGGCGGCCGAGGATCTGCTGCGCTACCAGGCACTAACTCCGTCGATGCTCAAGCTGCTAGAAGGCGCGGTCAAGGCGCGCCTGAACGTGATCGTGTCGGGAGGCACGGGCGCCGGCAAGACCACTCTGCTCAACGTGATCTCCAGTTTTATTTCGCCCCACGAACGAATCGTCACCATCGAAGACTCGGCCGAACTGCAGGTCAAGCAGGAGCATGTGGTCCGGCTGGAAACCCGGCCTCCCAACCTCGAGGGTAAGGGCGCCATCCGCCAGCGCGAGCTCGTCATCAATGCGCTTCGTATGCGGCCCGATCGCATCATCCTGGGCGAGGTGCGCGGCGAAGAAGCCCTCGACATGCTCCAGGCGATGAACACCGGGCACGATGGCTCGATCACCACCGTGCACGCAAACAATCCGCGGGACGCGATCGCGCGTATCGAGACCATGGCCATGATGGGCAGCCTCGCGCTCTCCGAGAAGGCCGTCCGCACCCAGATCGCATCCGCGGTCGACGTGATCATCCAGGCATCGCGCATGAGCGACGGCTCGCGCCGCATCACCCACATCAGCGAGATCACCGGCACGGCCGGCGACCTGATCAGCATGCAGGACCTCTATCTGTTCGAGAAGAAAGGGCTGGGACCGACGGGCCGGGTCAAGGGCCGCTTTGTCTCGACCGGCATTGTGCCCAAATTCTCCGAGCGTCTCAAGGCTGCCGGTATCCACCTGGCGGCCAACGCCGACGAGGAACCGATCGAAGTGTGACGCGGGAGAAGCCAACGTGATTGTCGGACTGTTCGTTTCGGTGCTAGTGCTCTGCTTGACGATTCTCCTTGCGGCTACCCGGCCCAAGACGCTGACCAAGTCCCTCAAGCTGCGCCTGGAAGAGATCCGGGACTCGGCCAAGAGCGAGACCACCGGCGCGCCTTTGCTCGATCTGACCCAGATCGAACCGCCGGGGGTGATCGACCGGCTGGGAAAGATCGTGGCCGGCTACGGCTTCTCAAAGAAGCTGACGCTGCTGATCCTCCACGCCGACAGCACCGCGACCGTGGGCGGGGTTCTGCTCACCTGCCTTGCCAGTTCGCTGGGCGTCGGGATGCTCAGCTTTTTGTTCGTCCCCCTCAGGCTCGCCGACCTGCTCCTGATGGTCGCAGGCGCGTTTTTGCCGGTCCTGCTGCTGCGCTTCAAGCGGAGCCGGCGGCTCAAGAAGTTTGCTACCGCGATGCCCGACGCCATCGATCTGATGGCCCGCTCGCTGCGGGCCGGCCACTCGATCGGCGCCGCCATTGAGATGGTGGCGGAGCAGTCCCCGGAACCGCTTTCCTCCGAGTTCGCCAGAGTCTTTCAGCAGCAGCGCTTCGGGCTGCGCTTTCGGGACGCGCTGCTCGAGATGGCCGACCGGGTGCCCTCGGCCGACCTGCACTTCCTGGTCACCGCGATCCTGGTCCAACGAGAGACCGGCGGGGACCTGACAGAGATCCTTGACCGGACCACGCACGTGATCCGCGAGCGTGTCCGTATCGAGGGCGAAGTGAAGACCTATACCGCGCAGGGCCGTTTGACCGGCTGGATCCTCAGCCTGCTGCCCGTCGTGCTGCTGCTGTTGATCAACATGATCAGCCCCGGCTACTCGAGCATGCTGTTCACCGATCCGACGGGCCAGAAGATGCTTTACGCCGGCGGGACTCTGATCATGCTGGGTGCATTCATTATCAGCAGGATTGTCGACATCAAGGTCTAAGGCAAGCCCAAACCGGCGCAAGCCGCGCGCGCAGATCACCGGGGCGGGAGACGCCGCAAGTGCAGTTCGACCGGCAAGGCATCGGCCGGGCAAAGGCAGGTACCCAGAGCATGAGTCTCTTTTTCTATTTGGCCGTGGCCAGCATCTTGTTCGCGGTGGGCGGCGGGCTGATCGCCTTTGCAGCCTCCGCCGATACGCGCAGGGCAGTTCGGCGGGTTCGCGAAGTCACCCAGTTCAGCGATCCTCAAACGCAGGACTCCCGCCGGGACCGAGCCGGCTCCTACGTGGCAGACCTGATCCATCGCGCCCGCGTCGGTCTGGGCATGTCTGAAACGGCGAGCCTGCGCGAGCGGATCACCCAGGCCGGGTACCGCGGTTCGCTGGCTGTCGACATCTACATCGCGTCGCGAGTGGTGGGGCCCATCCTCGGCTTAGTCGCAGGCTCGGCCATCCACTCCAACCGTGGCTTCTGGATGATCTCGTTTCCGGCTCTCCTGTACCTGCTCCCGGATATGCTGCTGCAATTCCTGGTCCGCCGCCGTCGCGAGAAGATACGCAGGAGCCTTCCGGATGCGGTCGACCTGCTGGTAATCTGCGTCGAGGCCGGGCTTGGCCTCGATCAGGCCTTGCTGCGCGTGGGCCAGGAACTGGATGTGGCCCATCCCGAGATCACCGCCGAGCTGCTGCAGATCAACCGCGAGCAGCGTGCTGGCAAGCCCCGCGTGGATGCCTGGACAGATATGCAGAAGCGCGTCGATCTGCCTGACCTGAACGCCTTTGTCAACATGCTCATCCAGACCGAGCGCTTCGGTACGCCGATCGCCAAGGCGCTTAGCCAGTTCGCCGACGGCATCCGTCTCAAGCGCCGGCAAACGGCGGAGGAGCTGGCTGCCAAAACCACGGTCAAGATCATCTTTCCGCTCGTGCTCTTTATCTTTCCCAGTCTCTTCATCGTCCTACTGGGGCCGGCCGCGCTCACCATCTCGCGAGGGATCGGGAGCCTGAGCCACTAAACCCTGGTTTGCCCCAAGGATGGAGAGTGAACTCGGCCGGGTCAAGGTCCCCACTGTTGAGAGTTTCACGCCCGGCGCTTGAAGCGATCGCACCTACGCTGGGGGAGCGATTCTGCAAGCAAAACCCGCACGGCGTTCGCGGGCGACAGCATCTGCGGCAGGGACGAGCAGCGCCAGGCCGAAGCCTTTCCGCCCTCTGCTGTGTCGGCAATCCCGCCCACGCCTGGACGAACCTGAACGAACCTGGCGGATGTACCCTAAGCAGTGCAGCACACCCGGCGCGAGAGGGCGCGCACACACGAGGGGGGCAAGGGAGCTGCAGAGCAAGATTCGTGAGAAACCGGGAGTCTCGTCAGCAATGCTGTCCATGCAGCGGCTCCGGCCACTCATGGGCAGGTAGCAGTGCTCGCAGCCGCACCGAATGGCCCCTTCTCAAGACAATTTTAGAGTCGAGGTTGTCGTCGGCAATGCTCCGCATGAACTCTCGGCAAATCCCACAGGGCGGAAGAACGTGGAGAAGATGCGTGGCCGGGTCTCTCCAGACCGCCACGCCTTTGCTGAAGGCGTACTCGCCGGTAGCGATCATGCTGGCCAGGGCGCACCTTTCCGCACATAAACCCTAGCTCGGGGTGTCCACCGAGATGCCCAAGAACAGCCTGCCCGATGCACTGAGGATTGCGGCACCCACGTCGCCGAAGCGACGTCCCTTGACCACTCTGGGGCGCAGAATGCTCTCAGCAGCGGAGATGAGCTCGTCGTTGTTCACGGTCGAAGGTGATGCTCTCCGAAGCTGCTCTCCGAGACCGGGGCTCTTGGTTTGGTCCTTACAAGCTTCGGTCCTTCCAAGTGGCCGAAATGGAAACTCGTTGCCGGCAAGCATCCGTCCTCGAGCGCGCCTCGAGCGACGGAGGCGCTTAGCCTCCGGACGCAAGCACGCAGATCACGTCACAAGACAGAAGCCGGCCGCTGCGTGATCCGACAATGCTCGCGCACACGAGGCAGGGCACGGCAGATT
>CAZZYH010000060.1:0-17655 GCA_964658225.1 Vulcanimicrobiota bacterium
TAGCAAGGGACTACAAGCAA
Source organism: Vulcanimicrobiota bacterium (assembly GCA_964658225.1). Lineage (GTDB taxonomy): Bacteria > Acidobacteriota > Terriglobia > Terriglobales > Acidobacteriaceae > EB88. The sequence continues at coordinate 21 of CAZZYH010000060.1, forward strand.
GCTGGCTGGGCGACTAGGATTCGAACCTAGACAAAGTGCGTCAAAGGCACTTGACCTACCATTAGTCGATCGCCCACCAGGCCGGCCCTCGAAAACAAAGGCCACTCACAGTGTAAAGCAGCGCCCTCCGCCCTCCTAAGGAGCGCCGAAACCAGCACTCGGGGCAGCGTCTCCCCAGGGCGCGCCTCAGGTATCCGCCACCACCATCTGCGCCCAGTATGCGGATCGGCCGAGCAGATGGGTGCGCATCGTCCGGACCCCGATCGCCTCCAGTCGAACCTCCGCCTGCCCTGCCGAGGCGGCGTCTTCGTAGAGGCCGAACACCGCGGAACCGGAGCCCGAGAGAGCCGCATAGAACGCTCCGGATGCCGGGGAAAGCCGCGAAGCAGTTTCGCCCGTCGACTCACCGTCTGGACCCAGCAATGCGCGCTTGATTGTACCGAGGAAGGGATGTTGCCGAAAGACGACCTCTTCAAAGTCGTTTCGAATCCCGGTTCGGACAAGCGCGGACAGTGGATGCCCGGCAAGGTCTGCCCGCGCCATGGCCGGGGAGACACCGGAGGAGCTTTGCGGCTCGCACAGGGCTGCTGCGAGAGCTCGACTCAACTCTTCGAGTCTATCCGAGGCCTGCTGCGGGGTCAAGGGAGCGCGGCCGTGGCCGGGCGCGGTCAGCGCCTCGTCCCACCCTTGAAAGGCCTGCGGCGTCGAAACCCCGACATCCGGCAGCGCCAGCACCACCTCCACTCCACTGCCTTGCGGCAGCAGGTCGGCCACCGGCACCACCTGCTCACCGCGGCCCAGGCCCAGCACCGCGCCCCCGAGCAGGAACAGGGGCACGTCAGACCCCACCTCGGCCGCCAGGCGAAGCCGCTGCTCCCCGCTCAGACGAAAACCCGCCTCCCGCTCAAAGCCCAGCAAGGCCGCCGCCGCATTTGCCGAACCCGCCCCCAGCCCCCCGCGCATCGGCAGCCGCTTCTCAATATGGACCGAGATCGTCCAACCCGCACGCCGGTCTCCGCTCTGCCCAAACGGCGCTTGCCGGCCCTTGCTCTCGAGCGCCCGCTCCAGCATCTTCCACACCGTGTTCCTCGGGTCGAGCGGGATGCGGCGATCATTGCTGGTCATCGTGATCCGATCGGCCGCGCCCGGCTCCAGCTGCTTTGCCGATACCGTCACCAGGTCATGAGCCTCGAGCGTCTGGTAAAGCGTCGTTAACCCATGAAACCCATCCGGGCGCGCCGGCCCGATCGCCAGTCCAAGGTTGATCTTCGAGTAGGAACGAACGTGCGTCGGCATGATCGTCCTATTTTATGAGGGCCCCCGCAAGAGTCCTGCACTCGGAAACAACTCTGCAGTCTCAGCGTGCTCCCGTATACTGTCGTGCCAACGACGAATCTGGATGGTACCGGCGCATGCGAGCAGGTGAGGTGTACGTTAATCCGGCCAGTGGAGAACGGGCCGTGGTTGTTTTAGGCACCGAGGAAACAGGCGGCCGGCGCCTTGTCGTCGATGCATCCCTGCGCCCCGGCGGGGGCATGGTAGGCCGTCACTATCATCCTCAGGTTCACGAGCGGTTCAAAGTGATCGAAGGGCAGGTCTCTTTTACTCTCAATCGCGTGGAGAACTCCGCCCGACCCGGGCAGACCGTGGATGTCCCTCCCGGTACTCTGCATAGTTTCTGGAACTCCGGCGCAGGCGATGCGCTGGTCCGGCTGGACGTCGAGCCTGCTGAGCGGTTCGCAGCGCTGATCAAGAACGGCTTCTCGCTCGCTCAAGATGGCAAAACCGACCACACCGGCAAGCCGGGCCTGCTTCAGATCGCGCTGATGGCGCGGGAGTTTGACGACGTCGTCCGGTATGACATGGGGCCGAGAGTCATCCAGCAGCTCCTGTTCCTCCTGCTCACCCCTTTTGCCAGGCTCAAGGGCCTCAAGGGGAGCTACCCGGAGTACCTTGCCCGGCCCGCGTCGGAGACCGTTCCGCTGAGCCTGCTGGACAGGACTGGCCTCTAGCAGACTCGAGGGCGAGATGCGGCCGCCGTTCTCCTCCTCCCATTCCACCAAGTACCGGCTGGTCCCGCCGCGGTGGCCGCGCTATCCTTGCAGACACCATGCCGCGCTCGCCCCTCGCGCTCTCTCTCGCCCTGCTGCTCACCCTCCCCCCAACGCTGCTCGCCCAGAGCATCCCTGAGACCGCCAACCAGCCCGTCTCCCCCACCAGCGAGACTCCTGCCAGCGCTCCCCACGCCATGGTCGTCAGCGTGCACCACCTGGCCGCCGATGCCGGGATCGAGATCCTCAAGGCCGGCGGGAACGCTGTCGACGCGGCGGTCGCGACCGGCTTCGCCCTCTCCGTCGTCTTCCCCTTCGCCGGCAACCTGGGCGGGGGCGGCTTCATGCTCGTTCATCTGAAAACCGGCAAGAACACCTTCATCGACTTTCGCGAAGAGGCGCCGGCGGCGGCCGGCGCCAACATGTATCTCGACGCAAAAGGCAACATCGTCCCCAATGCTTCCACCATCGGCTACCGGGCCATCGCCGTTCCGGGCTCGGTCGCCGGCCTCGCCTACGCCGAGAAGAAGTACGGCAGGCTCACCCTCGCCCGGGTCATGGCCCCGGCCATCCGGCTGGCCACCGACGGGTTTCCGCTCACCGACGAAGAAGCCCGGTTTCTTGCCGACCCGCATCTGTCTGACTTTCCCGAGACCAAACGCATCTTCGCCAAAGGCGGCGACCGCTACAAGGCAGCCGATACCCTCCGCCAGCCCGAGCTCGCCCAGACCCTCACCCGCATCGCCCAGGACCCCGGCGACTTTTATACCGGCCAGATCGCCCATACCCTGGTCGCCGACCTGTCCAAGGAAGGCGGCCTGCTCTCGCTCGACGACCTGGCCCGCTACGAGGCCAAGGAGCGGACTCCGCTTGAAGCGTCCTACAAGGGGCTGACCGTGGTCAGCGCGCCGCCACCATCCTCCGGCGGCGTCACCCTCATCGAAGCGCTCAATATCCTGTCCGGCTACAACCTGCAACGGCTGGGCGATCGCACGCCGGCGTCCATGCACCTGATCACCGAGGCCTACCGCCGCGCCTATATGGACCGCAACGAGTACCTGGGCGACCCGGATTTCGTCTCCATGCCCATCGCCCAGATGATCGACCCGAAGTACGCCGCCGCCTGGCGCGCCGGCATCCTCAACGACGAGGCCACACCCTCGGCCGCGCTCAAGCGCCCGGCCGGCTTTCTCCCCCCGCCCGCCGCCGCTCCGGTCTCGAGGACCGAGCCCGGCGACACCACCCACTACTCGGTCGTCGACGCCGAAGGCAACGCCGTCGCCGTCACCACCACGCTCAACGGCGGCTTCGGGTCCTACGTGACCGCCGAAGGCCTGGGCTTCCTGCTCAACGATGAGATGGACGACTTCACCTCCAAGCCCGGCCAGCCCAACATGTTCGGCCTCATCCAGGGCCCCGCCAACGCCATCGCCCCCGGCAAGCGCCCCCTCTCGTCGATGACCCCGACCATCGTCCTCGACGGCAACCGCAAGGTCCGCTACGTCCTCGGCTCGCCCGGCGGCTCCCGCATCATCACCACCCTCGCCAACATCCTGCTCAGCTCGGTGGACGGCGGCCTCAATATCCAGGATGCGGTCGACGCGCCGCGTTTCCACCACCAGTTTCTGCCCGACACCCTCTATGTCGAGCCGGGCTTTCCCGCGACCACGCTCGAAGGCCTGCGCGCGCTCGGCTACACCCTCGGCGCCGGCTCTACCCACTGGAGCGACGGCGAATGCATCGCCATCAACCCGAAAACGGGCCTGCTCGAAGGCGGCCAGGACCACCGGCACCACTTCGGCAAGGCCGCAGGCTACTGAGTGGGTTCCGCGTCCATGCACCCGGGGAGCGAGCTGTGCCGGCTGCTGGCGGGTCTAGAGCGGCAACTCCACGACCCTGCCGTCCGCCGCAATCCTGCCCTGGTGTCGGCCCTGCTGGCAGATGAGTTCCAGGAGTTTGGCCGCTCGGGCCGGGTCTACGACAAGGCCGCGATTCTCGACCTGCTCGCCTCCGAGCCCGACCCCTCTGAGCCCCTCGAGGCGACCGGCTTTGCGCTCACCCCGGTTGGCCGGGACGTAGCGTTGCTGAGCTACCGCAGCGTTCGCGGCGCCCGGGCCACCCTGCGCAGCTCACTCTGGGTCTTCCGCGCGCAGCGCTGGCTCTTGCTCTTCCATCAGGGGACGCCCACACCGTGCGAGGACTCGATCGTGCGCCCTCAAAGCCGGGACGGCTGACGGCCCGCGGACGCGCGCGCGAAGGTGAGAAAATAGCAGCAAAGGATCTCTCCGGACGATGCTCAAAGCGATCTCGAGCCATGTTTTTCTGCGCAGCCGCCTGCACCCCGGCCTGCTCGATACCCTCAAGAAGACAGGCGCCGAGGGCATCGAGCTCTTCGCCGCGCGGCAGCACTTCGACTACGCCGAGCGTGGCTCGGTCCGCGAGATCGCTGACTGGTTCCGGTCCAACTCGGTCCAGCCCTTTTCGATGCACGCCCCGCTCTATGCCGATTACGAAATGGGCCGCGGCGGCGGCCCCGCGGTCAACGTCGTGCACCGCGAAAAATCGCGCAGGATCGAGGCCATGGACGAGATCAAGCGCGCGCTCGAAGCAGCCGAGTTGATCCCCTTCCAATACCTGGTGCTTCACCTCGGCGAACGCGAGGACGCCTGGAACGGCCACACCCTCGAACACGCTCTCACCGCCCTCGAGCACCTCAAGTGTTATGCGAGCCCGCTCGGGGTCAAGCTGCTGGTCGAAAATATCCCCAACGGCGTCACCGCACCCGAGAACATCCTCGAGATCCTCGCCGTCGGCCACTTTTCCACCATCGGCGTCTGCCTTGACACCGGCCACGCCCACATGCTCGCCGGCCTACCCCACACCCTTGCCGCCCTGCGCCCCCACATCCGCTCCGCCCACCTGCACGACAATCACGGCGAACGCGACGAACACCTCTGGCCCGGCGATGGCACCATCGCCTGGGATATGGCTTACGGCGAACTCCAGGCCGCACCGCTCACCCCCGCCGGCGTCCTTGAAATCCACTACTCGCTCGCCACCGAACCCGAGCAGATAGTCGAGAAAGCCAAGCGCACCTTCGCCGGCTACGAAAGACACTACGCCCCTGCGGAGACCCACGCCGAGCAGTAGGCTCCCCGCTCGCTCACCACCGGCTGCTGACACTCGGAACCGTCATCCTGAGCCACGCACAAGGATCTGCCGCCGCACGAAGCACACCGCACACAGCAAAAAAGAAAAATGACACCCAAAGAAAACGTAACCGCCACAAGCACACATCCGCCCCTCGCCACCATCGCCGCCATCGGCAGCCACGAGGGCCACACCGTCCGCATCGAAGGCTGGCTCTACAACCTCCGCGCCTCCGGCAAACTTCTCTTCCCCATCTTCCGCGACGGCTCAGGCACCATCCAGGGCATCGTCCCCAAGGCCGCGGTCCCGGACGAAGTCTTCGAGACCCTTCGCGACCTCACCCTCGAATCGAGCCTCACCGTCACCGGCAAAGTCCGCGCCGACAAACGTGCACCGAGCGGTTACGAATTGGACGTCGAGTCCATCACCGTGGCCCAGCGCGTCCCCGACCAGACCCCGTTTCCCATCACCCTCAAGGAACACGGCGTCGACTTCCTGATGGAGCATCGCCACCTCTGGATCCGCACTCCCCGCCAGTCCGCCATCCTGCGCATCCGGGCCGAGATCGTCAAGGCCGCCCGCGACTTCCTCGACGACTCGGGCTTCACCCTTACCGACCCGCCCATCCTCACGCCCGCCGCCTGCGAAGGCACCTCGACCCTGTTCCCCGTCGAGTACTTCGGCGAAGAAGCCTTCCTCACCCAGTCCGGCCAGCTCTACATCGAGTCCACCGCGCTCGCCCTAGGCAAGGTCTACAGCTTCGGTCCCACCTTCCGCGCGGAGAAGTCCAAAACCCGCCGCCACCTGACCGAGTTCTGGATGGTCGAGCCGGAGATGGCCTTTGCCGGCCTCGACGAGCTGATGACGCTGGCTGAAAACTTCATCGCCCACATCGTCGAGCGCGTCCTCACCCGCCGGGCGATGGACCTGAAAACGATCGGGCGCGACACGACCAAGCTCGCGACCATCCAGGCTCCGTTCCCAAAGATCACCTACGACGCGGCGGTCGGGATGCTCAACGACGCCCACGCGCAAGGCCTCATCGAGCAGCCCTTCCCCTACGGCAACGACTTCGGCTCTCCCGACGAGACCTACCTCTCCTCGCAGTTCGATCGCCCGGTCATGGTCCACCGCTACCCCGCCGCCGTCAAAGCCTTTTATATGGAGCCCGACCCCGCCAACCCCTCGCTCGCCCTCTGCGTCGACGTCCTCGCCCCCGAAGGCTACGGCGAGATCATCGGCGGCTCCCAGCGCATCGCCTCCTACGACCTGCTCAAGGCCCGCATCGAAGAGCACCAGCTCCCCCTCGATGCCTTCCAGTGGTACCTGGACCTGCGCCGGTACGGCTCGGTCCCCCACGCCGGCTTCGGCATGGGCATCGAGCGCGCCGTCGCCTGGATCTGCGGCCTCGACCATGTCCGCGAAACCATCCCCTTCGCCCGCACCCTCAATCGCATGTATCCCTAGCGCCACTCCGCGCGCAGACGCCGAACCGTCTACCATCAACCCAGCATGAAGAAACTCCGCGTAGGCATCCTCTTCGGCGGCCGCTCCGGCGAGCACGAAGTCTCGCTCCTCTCCGCCGCCTCCGTCCTCCAGGCCATCGACCGCAAAAAGTACGACGTCACCCCCATCGGCATCACCAAGGAGGGCCGCTGGGTCACCTCCTCCGACGCCGAGCGTCTCCTCAAAGGCCCCGAATCCCAAAACACCCAGGGCGCCGGCGACCCACAAGCCACCACCGCCGCCGCCGTCCTCGCCCGCGGACAAGCCGTCATCGTCCCTCCCGTCCCCGCGGCCTCCTCGCTCATCCCCTTTGAAACCGAACGCCTCGACCCCACCCACGGCCTCGAGCTCGACGTCATCCTGCCCATCCTCCACGGCACCTTCGGCGAAGACGGCACCATTCAGGGACTCTTCGAGCTCGCCGGCATCGCCTACGCCGGCTCCGGCGTCCTCGGCTCCGCCGCAGGCATGGACAAAGACGTCATGAAGCGGCTTTTCGCCTCCGCCGGGCTGCCCATCCCCAAGCACCTCAGCCTGCTCCGCACCGACTGGCAAGCCTCTCCCCGCAAGGCCATCACCCGGCTCGAAGCAGCCCTGAACTACCCGCTCTTCGTCAAACCCGCCAACGGCGGCTCCTCGGTCGGCATCAGCAAGGCGCACGATCGCAAAGAGCTCGCCCCCGCCATCGACCTCGCCGCGCGGTACGACCGCAAGATCGTCGTCGAACAGGCGGTAGGCGGCCACGGGAAGCGAGCGGCACGGAGTACGGGCAAAGCCCGCGAGCTCGAAGTCGCCGTCCTCGGCAACGACAAGCCCGAAGCCTCGGTCGTCGGCGAGGTTGTCCCCATCAAGGAGTTCTACGACTACGAGGCCAAGTACCTCTCCGAAGGCTCGGCCCTCATCCTCCCGGCCAAGATCACCGCCGCCCAAAAGAAAGCCATCCGCACCATGGCCGTCCAGGCCTTCCAAGCCTGCGACTGCGCCGGCCTGGCCCGTGTCGACTTCCTCATGGAGCCCGGTCCCCGAAGCCGCATCTACCTCAACGAGATCAATACGCTGCCCGGCTTTACCGCCATCAGCATGTACCCCAAACTCTGGGCCGCCTCCGGCCTCCCTTACCCGGACCTGATCGACCGCCTCATCACCCTGGCCCTCGAGCGCCACGCAGAACGCAACGCCACCACCTACAGCCGCTAGTTTGTCCTTCCTCGTCGGCCCACCCCGCTGCCATCCTGGGCCGAGCCAGGGCGCCCGCGTTGCCTGGGAACCGAAAACCGCAACCAAGTGTCTAAGCACTAAGCGGACAGCCGCGCACAGCCCAAAGGAAGCACCGATGACCCTGCTCGACGCCCCCATCTACAACGCCCGGCGCGCCCGCCTCATCCGTAACAGCCTCATCGCCACCGCCGTCGCCCTCGTCGTCCTCGCCATGCTGACTTGGATCTTCTGGGACCTGCCCGAGCAGCACCGCGTCAACCACTTTCTCGCAACCGTGGAATCGGGCGACCTCAACACCGCCTACGCCGAGTGGAACCACGACCCTGACTGGCGCCGACACCCCGACCGCTACAAGGGCTACACCATCGCCGACTTCAGCAAGGACTGGGGCCCGGGCTCGGACTACGGCCAGATCAGATCGCACAAGATCGAGATCACGAAGACGGTCGGCAACGGCGTGGTGATGGGCGTAAGCATCAACGGAGGCAAGACACCCATCTTTCTCCGCGTCGACCACCAGACCAAGCAGATCGGGTTCTCTCCGGTCGAGCTCTACGTCGGCCCCGAGTAATCGCCCCCGTGCCTGCGCCCCACTACGGATCCCGCGAGGTCGCCGCAAGCACCACGCAGTCTGTGACGGTAGACATCCAGATGCCGTACCTGCTGATTCTGCCTAGGGGATACGACCGGAAACCCGGCCCCTGGCCGATCCTGCTCTATCTGCATGGAGCCGGCGATCGTGGAACGGATCTTGCTCTGGTCCGGCGTGTACCTGCGGTGCAGCAAGCGCTCACGAGGCCGGATGATCCCTTCATCCTGCTTGCTCCGCAGCAAACAGACACCGATCAGGCATGGGTGAACGTGCCGACGCGTACGGTAGTCATGCGCCTGCTGGATCAGATCCTTGCGCAATACCGGGGCGATCCCACGCGCGTCTACCTGACAGGCATCAGCATGGGCGGCTGGGGAACCTGGTTTCTTGCCAAGCAATACCCAGGTCGTTTCGCAGCCATAGCGCCGCTCTGCGGGTACCCGGATACAAAATGGGCGCCCGCGCTCATGCATACGCCCGTCTGGACCTTCCACGGAACCAACGACAGCGTGGCCCCGATCACCGACACCGAGGCCATGGTGGACACACTGCAAAAGCTTGGCGCCGATCCGAAATTTACCCCTATCGTGGGCGCCGGCCACGATATCGCGAGCATCGTCTATACCCGCAACGATCTCTATGAGTGGCTTCTGGCCCATCGGCTTCAACCGCCACATCCCGACGCTTCCAAGTAAGCGCTGAACCCGTGCGTCGGCAGCCACCACGATTTCGCCGCAGGACTCCATCGTTCCAAGCCCAATGCATCACCTTGCCCCCTCCACCCTCCACCCACTACCATCAACCCCCTATGCCCTACGTCCTCGCCCTCGACCAGGGAACCACCAGCTCCCGCGCCATCCTCTTCGACCAATCCGGCGCGCCCGTCGCCTCCGCCCAGGCCGAGTTCCCCCAGCACTACCCCCAGTCCGGCCACGTCGAGCACGACCCCGACGACATCCTCACTACCCAGCTCTCGACCGCAACCGACGTGCTCGTCCGCGCCCGCATCCGCCCCCGCGACCTCGCCGCCATCGGCATCACCAACCAGCGCGAAACCTCCCTGGTCTGGGACCGCGCCACCGGCAAACCCATCTACAACGCCATCGTCTGGCAAGACCGCCGCACCGCACCCCTCTGCCGCCGGCTCATCGACCAGGGCGTCGAACCGATGGTTCGCGAACGCACCGGCCTGGTGCTCGACGCCTACTTCTCCGCCACCAAGATTGCCTGGATCCTCGACAACGTCGAAGGCGCCCGCGCCCGCGCCGAGCAAGGCAAGCTCGCCTTCGGCACCGTCGACTCCTGGCTCATCTGGAACCTGACCGGCCGCCACGTCACCGACCAGACCAACGCCAGCCGCACCCTGCTCTACAACATCGTCAAGGGCGCCTGGGACCCCGACCTGCTCAAGCTCTTCAACATCCCCGCCTCCCTCCTCCCCGAGGTCGTCCCCTCGTCGGGAAAAGTAGGCCGGGTCACAACCTCGCTCGGCCTCGGCTCCGTCGAGATCGCGGGGATCGCGGGCGACCAGCAAGCCGCGCTCTTCGGCCAGCTCTGCACCCAGCCCGGCGACGCGAAGAACACCTACGGCACCGGCTGCTTCCTGCTCCAGCACATCGGCGACCGGTTCACGCTCTCTGCCCAGCGCCTCATCACCACCCTCGCCTGCTCACTCGACAACAGGCTCCAGTACGCGCTCGAAGGATCCATTTTCATCGGCGGCGCCGTCGTGCAGTGGCTGCGCGATACCCTCAAGATCATCCAGCACTCCTATGACGTCGAAGCCCTGGCGCTGACTGTCCCCGACAACGGCGGGGTCTTCTTCGTGCCGGCCTTCGTGGGCCTGGGAGCACCGCACTGGGATCCCAATGCCCGGGGCCTGCTCATCGGCCTCGAACGCGGCACTCAGAACGGCCACATCGCCCGCGCGGCGCTGGAAAGCATCGCCTTCCAGGTTGCCGACGTGCTCGCAGCCATGGACCAAGAAACCAGCAAGCCGTCCAGGGAGCTGCGCGTCGACGGCGGCGCCTCCCGCAACGACACCCTCATGCAGCTCCAGGCCGACCTGCTCGGCCTCCGCGTCGTCCGCCCCGCCGTCTCTGAGACCACTGCCCTCGGCGCCGCCTACCTCGCCGGCCTCGCCACCGGCGTCTGGCAGAGCATCGACCAGATCCGCGCCAGCCGCGCCCCCGACACCCGCTTCGAGCCCAGAGAAACCTCAAAACAAGCCGCCCGGCAGCGCAGACGCTGGGCCATGGCCGTCGAGCGGAGCCGGGGCTGGAACGCGCCCGAAGAGCCGACCGCAACACCACACGCCCCTTGATGAAGCGGCGCCGGGCTCAGCTTATCGGATAACAATCCGGTATGTTGCCCAATCCAAGCACCTGAGAACCAAGGAGCATGATGAACCGCAAGGAAATGACCGCCCGCCTCGAAGCCCGCTCCCGGCCCGGCTCCGCACCCTGGGACATCATCGTCATCGGCGGCGGCGCCACCGGCGCCGGGGTCGCCGTCGATGCGGCCACCCGCGGCCTCTCTACCCTGCTGCTCGAACGCGAAGACTTCGGCAAGGGCACCTCCAGTCGCTCCACCAAGCTGGTGCACGGGGGCGTCCGCTACCTGGAGCAGGGCAACATCTCCCTCGTCATGGAAGCGCTCAAGGAACGCGGCCTCCTGCGCCAGAACGCGCCCCACCTGGTGCATGACCTAGCCTTCGTCGTCCCGAACTACTCCTGGTGGGAGGCCCCCTTCTACGGCATCGGCATGAAAGTCTACGATCTGCTCGCCGGCAAATACGGCTTCGGCCGCTCCCGCATCCTCTCCCGCGAAGAGACCCTCGAGCGCCTCCCGACCATCCAGCAACAAGGCCTTCGCGGCGGCGTGGTCTATTACGACGGCCAGTTCGACGACTCCCGGCTCCTCATCCACCTCATCGCCACCGCCGCCGCAAACGGCGCCACCGTGCTCAACTACACCCAGGTCACGGGCCTGGTCAAAGACACCGAAGGCTTCCTCACCGCCGTCCAGCTCACCGACCGCGAAACCAATCGCACCTATACCGCCCGGGCCAAGGTCATCGTCAACGCCACCGGCATGTTTACCGACCAGGTCCGTCGCATGGCCGAGGGAGCCGATGCCCGCACCATGGTCGCCCCCTCGCAGGGCATCCACCTGGTCTTTGACCGCTCTTTCCTGCACGGCGATACGGCCATCATGGTCCCCCACACCTCCGACGGCCGCGTCCTGTTCGCCATCCCCTGGCACAACCACCTGGTCGTCGGCACCACCGACACCCCCATCGAAACCCCCTCCTACGAGCCGCTCCCGCTCGAAGAAGAGATCGCCTTCGTCCTGGAGACCGCCGGCCAATACCTCAGCCGCCCGCCCCGGCGCGAAGACATCCTCAGCATCTACGTCGGCATTCGCCCCCTGGTCAAAGCAGCCGCGAACGAAGACGGCACCAGCCCCTCCGCAAAAACCTCCACCCTCTCCCGCGACCACACGATCCACATCGACAACTCCGGCCTGTTGACCATCGTCGGCGGCAAATGGACCACCTACCGCCACATGGCCGAAGATACCGTCGACCACGCCATCACCCTGGGCCAGCTCGACGACCGACCCTCTGTCACCCGCAACCTCAAAATACACGGCTACTACCCCGAGGCCCTCGAAGCCCTGGGGGACCTCGCCGTCTACGGCAGCGACGCCGGGCACATCGTCGCCCTGGCCCAAGAGAACCCCGCCTGGGCCGAGCGCCTCCACCCCGCGCTCCCCTACATCGCCGCCGAGATCGTCTGGGGCGCCCGCAACGAGCTCTCCCGCACCGTCGACGACGCCCTCTCCCGCCGCACCCGCGCCCTGCTGCTCAACGCCGCCGCCGCCGCCGCGATCGCCCCGCAGGTTGCGGCCCTGCTGGCCGCCGAGCTAGGCCGTGACCAGCGCTGGGTCGAGCAACAGGTCGCCGCATTCCAAACGCTCGCCGCGCAGTACTTACCGGACGGCGTAGCGCCCGCCGGGGTGCACGCATGATCGTTCGCAGCCCCGAGCTGGGGGAGTTTGCAGGCACGGCGATGATGCTCTTTCTCGGTGACGGCATCGTCGCCGGCGTACTGCTCAAACGTACCAAGGCTGAGAATGCGGGTTGGCTTGCGATCACCACTGCCTGGGCCTTCGCCGTGCTCTGCGGCATCTTTACAGCCAACCTGTTCGGCTCCAAGGACGCGCACCTCAATCCGGCCATCACGCTTGCCCTCGCCGCGCAGTCGGGCGACTTTCACAAGTTGCTGCCCTACGCCCTGGCGCAGGTCGCGGGCGGCTTCTTCGGTGCCATGCTGGTCTGGCTCCACTACTGGCCGCACTGGTCGGCGACCGAGGATGCGAGCCTGAAGCTCGGCGTATTTTCCACCGGACCCGCCATCCGGAGCCTTCCCGCGAACTTGCTCAGTGAAGCCCTCGCCACTTTCGCGCTGCTCGTGGCGCTCGGCGCCATCAGTTCGAAGCTTGTGCTGACCACCGGCGCCGTAGCCGGGCTGAGCCCGCTGCTGGTGAGCTGCGTTGTCTGGGGTGTCGGTCTCGGCCTCGGCCCCACGACCGGCTACGCGATCAATCCGGCACGCGATCTTGGCCCGCGCCTGGCGCACTGGCTGCTCCCGATCGCCGGTAAGGGGTCTTCCGATTGGAGCTATGCCTGGGTACCGGTGCTCGGGCCTCTGTTGGGCGGCGCTCTTGCGGGATGGCTCCTGCGCCTGGTAGGCGCCTGAACCAGGCGCCTGCCTACCCGTGCACCAACCAGTCATACTGCTCATCGGTCAGTGGCACAACCGAGAGACGAAATTGCCGGAACAAGATCGAGTCGGCGAAAACGCCGGCCTCGCGCATGGCGGCGAGCGGCTTAGCCTGCTTGAAGCGTTTGCCGGGCTTGATGCGTACCAGAGGATTCTTGGGGTCGCGCGCGTCCACCGCAACAACAGAGGCCGTGCCCACAGCCTCCCGGCCGACGTTGGAGTGGTAGATGACCAGCTTCTCACCCTTCTTCATGCCGCGCAGGTAGATATGCGCCTGCGCATTTTTGATCCCGTCCCAGATTGTCTCGCCATCGCGCACCAAGTCGTCGTAGGAGTACTTATCGGGCTCGCTCTTCAATAGATAGGGCATGCGTTTTCTCCTTGGCCGACTTAGCGCAGTCCCAGGACCTCACCCTCGGCATCGACATCGATCTCGCTCGCGCGGGATACTTTCGGCAGCCCGGGCATCAGCATCATGTTCCCGGCGGTGACCACCACGAATCCGGCACCCGCGGAGAGCGAGGCCTGGGTCACCTGCAACTGCCAGCCCTTTGGCGCGCCTGCAAGCTTCGCATTGTCTGACAGCGAGTACTGCGTCTTGGCTATGCAGACCGGCACCTCGCCATAGCCCCACTCAGTAAACCGCGCTAACTGCTCACGCGCCTGTTCGGTATAGGTGACGCCATCGGCGCCGTACACGCCGGTCGCAACCTTTTCTATCTTGTCTTCGAGCGCATCCGTGAGCGCGTAGGTCGGCCGGATCCGGGGCGCCGGATTCTCATCGATCAGCTGGATCACGGCCCGGGCCAGATCCGCCGCGCCCTCCGAGCCGCGCGTGAACGCCTCGACAAACGCGCTCGGCAGCAACCGGGCGTCGCACCAGCTCTTCAACCGCGCCAGCTCCTGATCCGTGTCCTTCGGAAAATGGTTGATTGCCACCACGACCGGCAGGCCGAAAGTAGCTAGGATCGAAACATGCTTGGCTAGATTGACAAAGCCCCTCTCGAGCTCGTCCTTTTCCCCATCCGGAGCCATGGCCTGGCCCTGATTTTTGAGGCTTTGCGCCGTCGTCACCAGCACTGCTGCTGCCGGCTTCAGTTGCGAAACCTGCGCAACGATGTCGATATATTTCTCCAGCCCCAGGTCGGACGCAAAACCGCACTCGTTCACCGCGTAGTCGGCCAGCCGCACACCCAGCTCCTGCGAGATCACACTCGAGGTACCGTGCGCGATGTTCCCAAACGGCCCGGTGTGCACAAGGGCCGGGGTACCCTCGGTCGTCTGCACCAGGTTCGGCAAGAGCGCGTCGGCAAGCAGCGCCATCATCGGCCCCGTTGCGCCCAGGTCTTTTGCGCGTACCGGCTCGCCGGCCCGGGTGCGTCCTACGATAATTGCGTCCAGGCGCCGGCGGAGATCTTCGCGGTCGCTGGCCAGCGCCATGATCGCCATTACCTCCGACGCAGCCGTAATCACAAACCCCGCCCTCTGGTTGGACCCCTCGCGGGCCGGCGCTCCATCCTTGCCCGCCGCCCCGGCTACGTTCGTCACCACTCGCCGCAGGCCTCGATCGTTCATATCCATCGCCCGCGGCCAGGTCACCGTCTCCGCGTCGATCTCCAGTTCATTGCCATGAAAGATATGCGCGTCGAGCAGCGCGGACAAGAGATTATGTGCCGACGTGATCGCGTGAAAGTCGCCATGAAAGTGCAGGTTGATCTTCTCGCTCGGCTCCACCTGCGAGCGGCCGCCACCCGCCGCACCACCCTTCATACCGAAGACCGGCCCGAGCGAAGGCTCGCGCGAGGTGAGCACGACACGTTTGCCGCTGCCGGCAAGCACACGCTCCAGGCCCTGCGTGAGCCCGATCGAGGTCACCGTCTTGCCTTCGCCGGAGACAGTCGGCGTGGTCGCGGTCACCAGAATCAATTTGCCCTTGCGAGGAAACGCCGGGTCCTTCAGCAGGCCCAGCTTCACCTTTGCGCCATGCCTTCCGAGCCGTTCGTAATAGTGCTCGGGCAGTCCGAGCTTCGCGGCGACCTGTTCTATCGGTAACAGTGCGTGGTTCATTTCTCTTCTTTCGTGTTTGCGGGCAAACCGGCGTTGACCCATCCCATCCATGTGCTCTCGATCAGCACCGTTGCTGCGCCCAGGCGGTTCCGGGATCCCCTACCCCGCGGCTCACACTCCGGCAAGCGCGGCCAGCGTCTTCGTCAGACTCTCTCCATCCTCGACGTTCAACATCGGCTGCGAACGATCGATCTGCCGCATCAATCCGCTCAACACCTTGCCCGGGCCTACCTCGATCAGCTGCAAAGGCGCCCAGCCAAGCACCACCCCTAGCGACTCGACCCAGCGTACCGCCCCGGTCACCTGCCGCACCAGCGCCGCGCGCAGCCGCGCACCCTCGGTCTCGGCAGCCGCATCCACATTGACGATCACCGGCACCTGCGCCTGGGCAAAGGGCACTCCCTCGAGCAACGCCGCCAGGCGATCCTGCGCCGGCTGCATCAGCGCACAGTGAAAGGGCGCGCTCACCGGCAGCATCACCACGCGCCTGGCCCCGGCTGCTTTCGCCAGGTCACCCGCACGATCTACCGCCCTGCCCGCGCCTGAGATCACCGTTTGCTCCGGCGCATTTAGGTTGGCCGGCGCCACGACCGCGCCTGTGTCCGCAGCAGCGGCCGTGCAAACCTCTGCGACCGCCGCCGCGCTCAGCCCGAGCACCGCGGCCATCGCGCCTTCCCCTGCCGGAACCGCCTGCTGCATGTACCGGCCTCGGGCGTGCACAGCCTGCACCGCATCGCCGAAGGAAAGCACCCCCGCCGATACCAGCGCCGCATACTCGCCGAGCGAATGCCCCGCAACCACGGCAGGCGCAACTCCGTGCGCACGCAAGACCCGCTCGGCCGCCACCGAGACGGTCACAATCGCGGGCTGGGTAAACTCGGTGAGCCGCAGCTTCTCTTCCGGTCCTGCAAAGCAGAGCCGGGAGAGAGAAAAACCAAGCGCCTCGTCGGCCTCGGCAAAAACCTCGCGCGCAACCGGAAAGTTTTCGACCAGGTCGCGGCCCATGCCCACCGCCTGCGAACCCTGCCCGGGAAAAAGAAATGCCAGCGCCTTCTGACTCATACCAGCCCTATTCCAACCCATCGGGCGCCCGCATGCAAGGCGCAGCCCTGTACATCGTTGCCCCAGCCGCCCTGCTCTTCCGAGCCGCTATCGAGGCGCTCGGGAGCGGCAAGCCTCAGCAGCGCCCCCGCGCGTGCCACAGCGCCCCGGCGAGCGCATCCGCAGGCTCGGGCTTGAGCACTATGCCCGGGTACCTTCGATCGAGCGCGCGGTGCATGGCTGCCCGCGCCTCGACGATATGGGTCAGGATTCCGCCGATCATGGCGACCTCCGGCGTTCCCTGCCGCGTCGCCAGCCCGGTCTCCAACCCCTCGACCTTGGCGATGGCTTGCCCCACCAGCACCGCCAGCGCTTCCCCTGCGCTCTGCAGCGTTGCGCGAGCCAGTGCATCGCCTGCGCGCGCCGCCTCCACAACCACCGGCACCAGCTGGGCGCAGCGAAACTCAAGCGCGTTGGCGGCGCCGATGATCGAGTCCAGGTCGGGCAGCCGGAGATAGTCAAGGAAGCGGCGCAGCAGCGGAGGCAGGTCGGCGGGGTTGGGCCCTCCGAACCATGCCGGGCCCGACACCGCACCCTCGCCGCCGGCAACGAAGTCTGCCGAGGACGCAGCCGCGGCATCGATGGCCCGGAAGCAGGCGCGGAGTGCCTGATGCCCGATCCAGTGGCCGGAGCCTTCGTCGGCCAGCATCGGTCCCCAGCCGCCCGCATGCGCCATCTGCCCGGTCGCCGCGCGGCCCACGATATTGGAGCCGGTGCCTGCGATCACGAGCACCCCGCGCCGGCCCGGGAAAGCGCCATCGAGCGCGATCACCTCGTCGCCCAGCAGCACCAGCTCGCTCCCCACCGTCTCTGCGATCGCCCGGTGCATCCAGGCGCGGACGGCCGGGGCAGACACGCCGGAGGTCCCGATGCAGGTCCGCCTCACCTGTCGCAGATCGAGCCCGGTCGCCGAGACCAGCTGCAGCAACACCGCTTCCAGATGCGCGCGCGCCTCGCCCGCAGGAATGCGCAACGTCTTGATGCTGCCACCCTCGGCGCGGGCGAGCACGCGCTCTTCATCGGCGAGTACGCAGGCAGTTTTGGTGCCGCCAACATCGAATGCGAGATACAAGGGCATGCCCTATCGTACCTAGCTGCCCGGGCAATCAGCAGGCGCTGGTTGAAGAGGCCCGTGCTGCCGAGCAGAGCGCCCCAGCCTCCCA
>CAZZYH010000061.1:0-17415 GCA_964658225.1 Vulcanimicrobiota bacterium
CTCCGGCGGGCGCGAGTGAAAGGATGCCTTGCCGCAGCTTCGATCGCGTGACAGACCGCCGTGGGCGCGACCGCTGTTCGCCTCCGGCCTCGAACGCATGGCGCGGCTGCGGCAGGTCGGCCGCAGACGCCTGGGTCTGCAGCCACCGGGCGAAGGCCTCCCGCGGAGCCTGCGGCAGTTCTGTCGGGAGGATCGCAGTCATGTCGCGATACGCAGCCAGCATGGCGTCGGCGAGCGGACCTTCAAGCTCCTGCCGACGTACGCGGCACGCCTCGCAGTGGGCCAGGTGCCGGCGCACCCGCCAGGATTGGAACCGCGAGAGCTCCGCGCAGAGATGCTGCGCCAGGGCCTGATGCGTTGGATGGCTGCCCGGGGAGCGAAACCAGCGGCCGAGGGTGGGATTATCCACAGAGCGCCGCCAGTCGTACCGCCACCTGCTTGACGACGAAAGCAGCGCGCTGTTCGCTGATGCCGAGCGCCTGGCCGATCGTCTTGTAACGAAACCCGTGCGCCCGCATCTGGAAACACTCCCGATGCTGCGGCTTGAGGGTCGCGAGCGCGATCCTGATCTGGGCGGCCTTTTCTTTCTTCACGTACGCCTCTTCAGGATTGAGGGCGGGGTCGGCGCGGTTGGCGATCAGGTAGGAGACCTCTTCCCCGCTGATGGCTCCGGCCGAGGTCTTCTTGAGCGTGTCGATGGCGAGGTTGTGCGCAACCCGGACGATCCAGCCCTGCACGTTGTCGATCTCGGTGTTCTTCAGCAGGGCGGCGGTCAGCCGCATGAACGTCTCCTGGATCACTTCTTCGGCGGTCTCGCGGCCAAGCTGCATGCTGCACAGGTAGCGGAAGAGGCGGGGCCGGTACTCGTCGTAGAGGGCAAGGATCTGTTCGCGGGGATCGCCGGTGCGGCTCGGCCACGCTTCTGTGAGCTGGCGCTCACCTCCCTGCTCCTGGCAGGGCTCACTCGAGGCGGCCGAGGGCGAGCGATCCTGCGCTGTCGTGGGCTGCTCGGTCACGGCTGCCACCAGGGTGTACCTTGCCGGCGTCTCTGCCAGAACGATGCTGCTCATACTTGCCGCTCCTCGTCCGGGCCCGGTCGCACGAGGAGCCCGGGGCCGCAGCCGGGGCCCCGCGTACCGCGCAGGAGTACCGAGGGTGCAGCAAGCCGGCGGGATGGGAAGAAGTGGTCGCAAGCGATCATGGGCATAGGCTTCAAAGCTGTGTGTGCGGGGCCGGGCGCGGAGCGCGGCCCGGATCTCTGTTACGGGCGCGCGCCCAGTGAGCCGTTGGTGAGCGCGAGCGAGGTGGGCGTGACTACCGGAGCCGCGATTCCGACGAACTCCACCAGCACGTTGCCGGCTGCACTGGCGCCATTGGTGTCGTTGTTGAGCACCCAGAGGTTTCCTGAGCCGTCGATGGCTGCGCCGAGCCCGGGGACCGGAGCGTAGACGTTGGGGTCGGGATTGAGGGTGGGGGGCTCAGAGGCGCTGGTGCCCGTGTAGCCGCCCGGTGTGGAGATCGCGACGCCGGCGGTGGTGAACTCATCGATGACCATTCCTGAAGGGAAGCCGGCAGAGTTCAGAATGGCGAAGAGGTGACCGCTCCCGTCGAGAAGCAGTTGGCTGCCGCAGCCCCTGCCGGTAGCGATGCTGTAGGAGTTGGCCAGGGCGCCGGCGGAGAAGACGTCCAGTGTCTGGCCGCCCGCATCCCCGCAGCCGTAGAGGTTGCCTGCCTCGTCGGCCACCAGGGTGGCGTAGGAACCACCCATGGGATAGGCGTCGTAGGTGATGATGCCGGTGGCGGGGTCGATCTGGTAGAGATCAGCGCTGGACGACTCCGGAGAGAGGCTGTCGGCGCCCCACAAGCCGCCGTGCGAGTCAAAGGTGAGTCCGCCCAGTTTGCCGTAGCCGTAAGCATTCGCCGGCCCAATGCCACTCACCGAGGTGAGGTTCGAGAACGGGGTACCGTCGGGGTGAAACGCAGAGAGCGCGATGCCGCCGGTCCAGGCGTCGCCGCTGCTGTCGATGGTGATCGTGCCCACGCCCTGGTTCAGAGCGGGAGTGGGCTGCAGGAGCACGGAAAGGCTGGGGCTGATCTTGAGCACGTTGCCGGTCTGCGTGTCGCCGAGCCAGCCGTTTCCGGACTGATCAAAGGCGAGGGCGGTGAGCGCGACCGTGGCTGTGCCCTCGGGAGCGTAGCCGCCGATGGTCGCGTTGGCCGAACTGTCAAGCGTGGTAGACGGGGTAAGGGGAGCGCCCACGGGGTTGAACTCGGCCACGAAGGTGCCCTCGCTGTTGCTGAAGGCGGGGAAGCTTGGCGAATTGTCTTCGTAGGCTGTGACCCAGACCTTGCCGGCCGCGTCGATCGCCAGCCCGGTATTGATGATGCCGATGGTGAAGGTCGAACCGCCGTTGGTCACCATGGCCCCGGCGGTGGGCGAGATGCCGAGGCCGCCTCCGGTAAAGGTCAGGGCGAGCGTCCAGTCGGTCGGCGCCGCAGGCAGTTCAGGCTGGAAGGGCCCGGTAGGCGAGGCCAGGCCGAAGAGCGTCGAGGCGCTGGCGCCGGGGTTTTGCGCGACGTTCAGGATCGCCTGCAGGGTGTTGCCGGGCGCGGCGCCGCCGGCGGGTGTGGCCGCGCTGAACAGGTTCGAGCAGCCGCCGCCGGCGCCGTTCGAGTCCACGCAGGCGTTCAGGATATCGGCCAGGGTGTCGATGCGCGCCTGGGGTACGGTGCTGCTGTTGAGGTAAGCGACCGTGTTCGTTGCGTAGGCCGGGGTGATCGAGCGTACCGCGCCGGTGGACGGATCGACCAGGTTGGCCACCGTCGCAAACGCGTTGGCCAGGCCCTGGTAGTTGCCCGAGGAAGCGCCGACCCCCGGTGCGGCAGTCATGAAGGCCGAGAGCGCGTAGGCGGAAGCGACCGTGGGCGCCTCGTTGACGACGACCGTGGGCGTGCCGGTCAGGCTGCCGCAGGATCCGAGCGCCGCCATCAACTCGAGCGCGGTGTTGACGCCGCTGCCCGCATCGCCGCCGGTCGCGACCAGGTAGACCAGGTCTCCGGGAGCCGCGGCGCAGTTGTAGGAGAAGCGGAACGCACCGCTGCTGCTGGTGGTGACCGCCGCGCCGAGCAGCGCGGTACCGGGCGAGCCGTAGCCCGCGGTGCTCGCCGCGTAAAGCTGGACCGTGGCTCCGCTGACCGGCGTCGCTCCGCTGAGCACGGTGCCGATGAGCGAGGCGTTGCCAAGCGAGATGGTGTAGACCGCGCTTGCCACGGTGCTCGGCGAAAGGCCGGGCGCGGTGGCGATGGCCTGCAGGGTCTCGGTCGAGGAAACGGTGAGCGGCGTGCTGTAGACGCTCGAGGCGGTGGTCGGCGTGCTGCCGTCGACCGTGTAGTAGATCGTCGCGTTCGCGGTCGCGTCCGCAATGGAGACGGTTTGGGGACTGGTGAAGGTGCCTGCCGCAAGCGAAAAGACCGGCGTCGCTGTTCCGCCGAGATTGATGGTAAAGAGCGCGCTTGCCACAGGGCTGGCGTTGTAGCCGGGCGCGGCCGCGATGGCCTTGAGCGTCTCGGTGGAGGAGACGGTGAGCGGGCCGGCGTAGACCGGCGACGAGGTCGTGGGCGTCGAGCCGTCAGCCGTGTAGTAGATGGTCGCGCCCGGGGTGGCATCGGTGAGGGTGACCGTCTGCACGGTCGTGTAGGTGCCCGCTCCCGGCGAGATGACCGGCGCGGCGGCGCTGAGGTTGATCACGTAGGCGGCGGTGGCAACCGGGCTCGCGGTGTACCCCGGTGCGACGGCGATGGCCTCGAGCGTCTCCGAGGTGCCGACCGAGATCAACCCGCTCGAGACCGGCGACGAGGCCGTGGGCGTCGAGCCGTCCGTGGTGTAGTGAATGGTGGCGCCGGCTAGGGCATCGGTGATGGCCACCGACTGCACACTGGTGTAGGTGCCTGCGGCGGGAGTGAAGCCAGGCGCGGGCGCGGCTGCCAGGCTGATGACATAAGAGGCGGAAACAACCGGACTCGCCGCCAGGCCCGGGGCCGCGGCAATCGCATTGAGCGTGGCCGTCTGCGAGATCGAGATGGGCCCGGCGTAGACAGCCGACGAGCTGGTCGGTGTGGTGCCGTCGAGCGTGTAGTAGATGGTCGCGCCCGGGCTCGCGTCGCTGATGCCAACCGTCTGCGCGGTGCTGTAGCTGCCCGCAGGGACAGAGAAGACGGGCGCGGCGACTGCAGGGTTGACAACGTAGGTCGCGCTCGCCACGCCGCTGTTGTTATAGCCGGAGGCCGTGGCAACGGCGCTGATTGTCTCTGTGCTCGCAACCGCAATCGGCCCGGTGTAAAGCGTTGAACCGGTCGTGGGCACGGAACCATCGAGGGTATAGAAAATGTTTGCCCCTGCGGTGGCGTCCGCGAGGGTCACAGTTTCGGTCGAGGTATAGCTGCCGCCCGCCGGGGAGAAGGTAGGCGTCGCGGCGGCGTTCAGATCGATCGTGTAGGCAGCGGAAGCGGCGGGGCTCGCGCTCTTTCCTGGAGCCACGGCGATGGCCTGCAGAAACTCGGTCTTGTAAATCGTGGTGGGCTGCGCGCAGGTCGGCGACGAAGTGGTGGGCGTGGTTCCGTCGGTGGTGCAATACAGCACGGCCCCTGGACTTGTATCACTGACAGTTACAGTTTGCGATGTGTTGTAACTTCCGCCTCCCGGCGAGAAATTCGGCGCGGCGGTGGCTGCATTCGTGGAAGAACTGGTACTGCCGCAGCCAGCCAGGAGCAGGGCTGCTGCGAGCGCAAAACCTATCGATAACTTATCTGCTGCAGCCGCCCTCGTTGCAATCACCCGTGCCAACCTCATCTCTGAACAAACCGTGTGCCCGTGCCGAAAAGCTTGCGCGCGGCAGATACAGATGCGACGCACCCGCAGGCAACATGCAATGACGGGCGAGCGCATAGGTTCTCAACAGCGGCGAAGGAATTCTCTTTCCCTCGATGAAACCAGGTGGCGTTTCTAAGTTCCATCGCTAAGCGCGACCAGAGATGCGTAGCCTCGAGCGGGTTCTTTTTTCTAACTCCCCCTCGGGCAACCCATACTCGCATGGCCCGCGAAGACCGCGCGTTAAGTAGAGATAAATTCGGGTGCGTATCGGCGCGCGTCTCGAAAACTTTCTGTCTGGTGAATCTTGTATGGATTTGCCGTGAATTCCCACGCCGGGGGTTGCGATCTGGCCTCGCGCACTGTCACTCATGAGTAGGAAGAGAGGACTCTACGGGAGACATATTCGAGTCTGCTTCCACTGCACGACAAGCCGGTTCCCCAACACGCGTGTCTCAAGCCCAACCACAGGATGTAACCGATCCGCCTAAGCGGACCAACTGAGCAAACCGCCTGCACGGCGACCCACCATCCGGACGAGGCAGTCCGCCTTGAAAACATTTCACAGGCAACAATGAAGGAGTAGGTCAGATGAAAAACTTCGTAAAGGTTTCGTTGGCTGTCGGGGTATCGGCAGCTGCGATGTCGACGTACGCGAAAGCGCAGACAGTCGAGGTGAATGCCCTGGGCTCTTCCGGGCTCTTCCTCGAGCTTGGTCTTGGCGCCTCGTCGAGTGCCGGGCCGATCAAGGCGACGTGTGTGTGGAGCGAGAACACCAACACCGTTATCGCCACCGACACCAGCGCGGGCTCGGCGCTGACCGACAAGGGCAACGCGTGGGTTGCCTGGACGCCCGGCAGCGGTGGCAGCTGCAGCTCACCCACATCGCCGGCGATCTACGCATACGAGCAGACGGATTCTGTCGTCGGCAACCGCTGCCTGTTCGACGGGACCAAGTGCACCATCGCGTATCCCACCAACAGCCCTGCGCCGGCGGGCCTGATCCTCGGCACCTCGGGCGAGGTTGCGCTGCCGGTGAGCATTGCGACGGCGCTCAACAAGGCAGCGGTAAACGCGGCCGGCACCGACATTCGCCCGGAAGACGCCGAGTTTGCCGTCACCCGCGCCACCACGCCCTGCGGCACGGCGGTTGCGTCCGGTTCGCAGTACCTGGGCTTGGGCTACGCGAACGGCAGCGCCATCGACAGCTACTTCAGCTCGAGCACCTTCAACGTCATCAAGTTCAGCCTGCCGTCGAGCTTCACGGTGACCCCGGTCGGCGCGACCCCGGTGCTTGTGGTGGTCAATGGCAATGGGGATGCGAGCGGCTTCAGCCAGTCCACCATCAAGAATCTCAGCAGCCAGACGCTGGCCTACTTCCTCGACGGCACCGACTCCTACGCCGACCAGGCCCTGCCCACCAATCCCAGCGCGTCGGGTGACAAGGTGGAGGTCCTGATCCGTGAGCCCCTCTCCGGCACCTACAATACCACCGAGTACAACGTCCCCAATGATCTGGAGTCGAAGACCTCGCAGGACGTGGGCCTGGATCAGCCTGCGGCGCAGAAGAACTGCAACGGAACCGCACCCAAGACCAATCCGCTGAACATTGCCACCCCGAGCGGGGGCGCCCGCCGGCGGGCGATCGGCACCGGCCAGGAACTCTCCGAGCTCATCGCGGTACCCAACAGCCTGGGCTACGGCTTCTGGAGTGTAGCCAACTTCAAGGGCTTTACCGCAGCCGCCGCGCCCTATGCCAAGTACCTCACCATCGACGGCATCGACCCGCTGCTGAAGAGCGGCGTGAGCTACACCGGCGCCATCCCCTTGACGGGCAGCACGGAGCTGGCCAACGTGGACCTGCACACCACCGCCCAAGGCACCTATCCGATCTGGTCGCTGCTGCGGCTGGTCAACGTAGGCTCGACCGCACCTGCCGCCGTTAGCCAGCTGGCCACCGCAGCCGGCAACTTCGTCTCCTTCGGCTCCTCGACCTCGCGGCCCGACTTCATCACGCCTGCCAACCTGAAGGTGGTGCGCTCGCACTTTGTGCCGCCTGCCGGTTCGGGGGAGCCGACCAAGGCTGCGAACGGTCACGTGGGCCTGAGCAACAGCGCCTGTACAGCGCCTGAGGCGGGCGGCGACGTAGGCGGCGTGGTCTATACGCTGACGGCCGACTCCAGCTACTGCAGCACCAACAAGGTCACCACCGGCCAGACCGGAAAGCGCCGCTAAAGCACCGGGATCTCCATGGTTGCACTTGCCGGCAGACCTGGCCTCCAAGGCAGGTCTGCCTCCTTTGTAGCGGGCGCGCGGGAACGGCGCCTGCCTTTGCTCGCGAGTAGCTCGCTGCACCGCCACAAGAGAAAGTAATTCGATCAGGAGTTCCGATTGCGACCGCTTCCGACCGCGCTGCTCATCCTGGCCATGCTCGCGAGCGGGATGCGGATGCACGCACACGCGCAAGAGCAGGCCGCGCACACCGCTTCCTCGCCGAATGTCCCCGTAAGCGACTTGCACACGGAAGACTGGTCCAGCATTGATCTGGCCTCAAGCCGGCTCCGGCTCAACGCGACCGGAGGCGTGCTCCTGAGCAAGGTAGAGATGAAAGGCTGCACCCGTGAGCTCGTGCGGCTGCAGTGGCGCGTCAATGATCCGATCGACCTTTACGTCATTCGACCGGCGAGCGCAAAGCCCTTGCCGGTCGTGCTCCTTCTCTATAACTACACCTATGACACGGACGTGTTTCGCGCCGAGCGCTGGTGCGACCGCGCCGTGGAAAACGGGTTTGCCGTAGCAGGGTTTCCTTCCGCGCTCTCCCCGTCGCGGATCCGGGCGCCGCGCCCACTCAAGCAGTGGTTCGTGAGCCAGCTGCAGGAATCGCTCGCCAGCTCGACCCACGACGTGCAGATGGCGCTGAACTATCTGGCCACCCGCGGCGACGTTGACATGAACCGAGTTGGCCTCTTCGGCCAGGGCTCAGGGGGCGCCATCGCGATACTCGCCGCCGCAGCCGATCCCCGGATCAAGGCACTGAACGTGATGGATCCGTGGGGCGACTGGCCCGCCTGGCTGCACGCATCCGGGCAGATTCCTGACCAGGAGCGCGCGGCTTATCTTGAGCCTAAGTTTCTCGATTCGGTAAGCAGCCTGGACCCGGTGCAGTACCTACCGCGACTTGCAGGAAGACCGCTCCGGATCGAGCAAAGGATGGACGACCCGGCCACCCCTGCTGCAGCCCGCGAGGCCCTTGCCGCCGCCCTGCCGCAGACCGGACCGGCGCACGTGGATCGCTTTCCATCCCTCTCCGCCGAGGCACAGGCTCTTGGCGGCGACGGCATCCTTGGATGGTTTCATGAACAACTGGCCAGGTAGAGGCCGCCGCCCGCGCCCTCGGAAAGCTAAACGAGCATGCGTTCCAAAGGAGCGGGTCGAGAGACAGGCGATGCGGCGGGCATCCTGAGCAGCACGCTCGTTCCTTTGCCCGGCTCGCTCACGATCTCGACCTTGCCGCCGTGGAGCAGCATGATGCCTTGCACGATCGCCAGGCCCAATCCCGTGCCGCCCGAGGCTTGCGAGCGGGACTGATCGACACGGAAAAATCGGTCGAAGACTCGGGGCAGCGCCTCGGGCGGAATACCAATGCCGGTGTCGGTGATCTCGATGCGAATCGTGGCCCCGAGAGAACTGGCGGCCATCACCACTTCTCCTCCCGGCAACGTATGGGCTACCGCATTCGAGACCAGGTTGCCCAGCGCCCGCTGCATCAGCGTTCTGTCCAGTTCTGCGATGACCGGCTGATCGCCGAAGCTGGTGCGCAGAGCAATGCCCGCGTCTGCGGCCGAGGCTTCGTAATACTCCTGCACACTCTGGAGCAGCTCGGCCACGTCGACCCGCTCGCGACGCAGGTCCGTCAAGGGACTTTCGGTCCGGGCCAGGAACAGCAGGTTGCCGATCAAGTCCGACAGGCGCACCGCTTCTTCAAGCGACGACTCGAGCGCGTCGCGGTACTCGTCGACGCTGCGGGCACGCGCCAGGGCGACTTCGGCCTCGCCGCGGATGTTGTTCACAGGAGTGCGCAGGTCATGCGCGATATCGGCCGAGAAGGTGGAGATGCGATCGAAGGAATCTTCCAGGCGATCGAGCATCTGGTTGAAGGTGCCGGCCAGCGCGGCCAGTTCGAAGGGGTAGCCTTCGGTGAGGATCCGCTCGCCGAGGTGGGTGGAGCTGATTCGCCGAGCGGTCGCGGCCATCTCTTCCACCGGGCGAATCCCCTGCCGGGCAATCTGGTACCCGACGACGGGAAAGATTGCGAGGGTCCCCAGCAGGATCATCCAGAAGACCAACCGAAAGCGCGCGAGAAACTGCTCTTTCTGCGAGACATCGATGGCGATCTGGATCGTGATGGTATGGGTGGAGGGCGAGCCGAGCGCCGCAATCGAGGTCGCGACACGAAAAGCCTTACCGTGGCTGCCCTTCATGGGGATCGTCACATCGGGGTGGGCTCGGGTCTGGCGCGCGAGTTCCGAAAAATCCAACTCCTCGGCCATGCCCGGGGTGGTCAGCAAGGGGCGGTTCCGCTCGTCCAGCAGTCGAATGTAGAACTGCTCATAGCGCCGGGCGGCGGTCTCCAGCTCCACTTCTTCCCGCAGCGCGTCCCAGTCATCGGGGCGTTCGCGCAGCATGGTGCGCACCACATTCAGCTTGTCGCCCAGGAAGAGCTCCGTGCTCTTTTCGAGCTCGGAAACCAGCACGAAGTAGAGGCTGGCGGTAGCAAGGATCACAAGGATCAGTCCCGCGAGCGCGTACCCGGCGGTCAGCCGGAAGGCCAGAGTCCGCCACAGCCGCGAGACCGGCGCCGGGCTAGGACTCAGCTTCCAGGACATAGCCGGCCCCGCGAATCGTCTGGATCAGCTTGTGCGGGAAAGGATCGTCCACCTTGCTGCGCAGCCTCCTCACGTTGACGTCCACCACGTTGGTGTCGCTGTCGAAATTCATATCCCAGACCGCTTCGGCGATCAGGGTTCTGGAGAGCACTTCGCCGGCGCGCCGCGCGAGCAGGGACAGCAGCAGAAACTCCTTGGCCGTCAGATCCAGCCGCTGGCCGGCCCGGGTGGCGCGATGGCGCAACAGGTCGATTTCGAGATCGGCCATGCGGATCGTATCCTGCGGGCGAGAGGGGGTTCGACGCAACAGGGATCGGACCCGCGCCAGCAGCTCCGAGAAGGCGAAGGGCTTGACCAGGTAGTCATCGGCCCCCAGTTCGAATCCTTTCACGCGCTCATGGACTGCATCGCGGGCGGTCAGCAGAAGGACCTGGGTATCTCGATCGGCCTGACGCAGCCGGGTCAGCACCTGCCAGCCGTCGAGCCCGGGAAGCATAACGTCCAGGATGACCAGATCGAAATCCACATCCTGCGCCAGCTGCAGACCGTCCAGTCCGTTGCCTGCCACGTCGACTACAAATCCCGCTTCTCCCAAACCCCTTTGCAGAAACTTGGCAGTCTTGGCCTCGTCGTCTACCACCAGAAGTCTCATATGCAATCCATTCCCAGCCTGTCCGGCCCCGGTTCTCCATACTTAATGGGGTCGTGTTGATGGGAGATGAATCAGGGCTGAGCGGACGCGCAGGACGCGAGGTACAGCAGGACCGCCTCGACGCACTCCTCTGGAGATCTCGTGACGGTGTCGAGCCGGATCTCAGGCGAGTCCGGAGGCTCGTACTCGCTGTCGATCCCGGTAAAGTTGACCAGCTCGCCCCGGCGCGCCTTGGCGTAGAGCCC
This sequence comes from Vulcanimicrobiota bacterium, assembly GCA_964658225.1. Lineage (GTDB taxonomy): Bacteria > Acidobacteriota > Terriglobia > Terriglobales > Acidobacteriaceae > EB88. The sequence goes on from CAZZYH010000061.1 coordinate 10,651, forward strand.
CTTGGGGTCGCGGCGCTCGCATGCTTCGAGCGGAGCGTCGATGTAGATCTCGAAAAACTCCCCCGGTGCAAAGCGCGACCGGGCAAGCTTTCTTTCTTCTCGATAGGGACTGATGAACGCCACGATGACGATCAGACCCGCGTCTACGAACAGGCGGGCAACCTCCATGGCCCGGCGCATGTTCTCTACCCGGTCGGCCTCTGAGAATCCGAGGTCCCGGCAAAGCCCCTGGCGTACCGTGTCGCCATCGAGAATGTAGGTGTGTCTGCCGGCGGCGACCAGTTGCCGCTCGACCAGGCTTGCGATCGTGGACTTACCGGCGCCGGACAGACCTGTGAGCCAGAGGCAGAACGGCTTCTGCAGCTTTTGCCGGGCCCGGCTGTCTTTGTCGATGGTCTCTGTCGCTATCAAGGATGGGGCGCGCAGTCCTTTTCATACAGGAACAACAAGCCCGCTCGCCGATGGTCGGAGAGCGGGCTCTTGCCGGACTTACTTGAGCTTAGTCGTCCAGATCACCGGCCGGCGCCGCTTTCTTGAAGGCGGTCGGAGGAAGGATCTTGCTCTCTCCCGGATACGGCCGCGTAAAGCCGGTCGACATATACCAGTTGTAGTGGTTGACGGTCTCCGGGTCCTCGGCGTCAGGCTTGGTCAGCTTGCCGGCAAAGACCTGCTTCTTTCTCTGCATCCAGGCGACCTTCATGGCCTTGGCCGCCGGGCTCATCTTTACGTTGCTCGCCGTGGTGGTCGTCACACCCTGGTCCAGCGGAACCTGGTTGGCTACGTGCGTCCAGGGCTTGAAGTTTTCCGCGGGCGCCGTGCCGGTCACAAAGTCTGTCCTCATCGGCGAGGCCACCAGGTCGAACTGGTTCATGGGCGGCAGACCGAGGATCTGCTCGATCGTCCGGGTCATGTTGACCTGGGTGTAGTAGGTATGGTCGGTCGGACCATTCTGCACCGCGTACGGGCTCACGATGTAGCCCGGGCTGCGATGACCGTCCACGTGATCGACGCCATTCTGCGAATCATCCTCCTCGATGAAGATGGCGGACGAGGACCAGATGTTGCTGTGGCTGATGTAGTCGATGATGCGCCCCACAGCCAGGTCGTTATCGGCCTGTTCGGCGTCCGGGGTCGGCGGGCCGCCGGTGTGATCGCACATCACCCAGAGCATGCTCAAGGCCGGCACGGTTCCCGCGGCGACGTCCTTCTGGAAGTCCTGGTTCCAGACATCGACGCGGAACTGGTCGGGAATGCCCAGGTCGAACTGGGGGAAGTTGGTGACCAGGTGGTCGGACACGGCTGGGATCGAGGACTGGGCCTGCACCGTGTTCTGGTAGTAAAGCGTCGGCTCGAGGCCAGCCTCGAACTTCTGCGTATCTGCGTAGAACTGGCTCCAGGTAGGCTCGCTGGTCGAGCCGTTCGGCTGCTTGAACGTGTCGTTCTCCACGTACTCGCCGTACATCTTTACCGGCAAGCCGTGCGCAGAGGCTTCAGAAAACAGGAAGCCCTTCTTCTGGTAGGCCAGTGCGTCGCCGGCATTGCCGCCCGGGTAGCTGCGAACCCAGTCCGGCGACTGCAGGCCGTCGTCCGCGTAGGGGGCCAGGCCTTCGGTGATCCACTGGTGCCCGTCCGCGGACTGGCGGCTCGGATCGTAGAAGTTGTCCAGCAGCGGGAAACGTGTCACGAGATTATGCACGTTCGGCGTGTCCTTGCCTCCGAACACGGCCAGGGACCTGTCGCCATTGCCGGCCGCCACGTCGCCAAGAATCTGGTCGTAGGTGCGGTTTTCGCGGATGATCACAAACACATGCTTGATCAGCGAGGGATCCCCGATGTGCGCCGGGATCGGGACCGGCGGGGTGTCCTGGCTGCCGGCGCCGGCTGCCTGGATGTTCTCCGTCAGGTCCCAGTGGTTGTTGTAGTAAACCTGCTTGGTTGCGGCTGCCAGGGCCGAGGGATCGGACAGGGGAACGATGCTGACAGTGCCGTTGTCCTGGTGGGTGTTGTAGTCGGTCACCCCGTGGTCGGTCTCAAACGAGTACAGCGTGCCGACGCCCTTGTCGTTGGCGACGATCAACTGGTTATTGGCCGAGTCCAGGGCCACCGACATCGGGGCATACGCGACCGGGATCGCACCCAGTACCGGGTTGGACGGGTTGTTGAGGTTGAGCACCGCCACCGCGTTGGCGTTGTAGCAGGCGACATAGCCGACGCCTGCCTTGGCATCGACCGCGATCGAGACCGGTGCTGCTCCGTAGGCGGGTTCCTTATGGCCCGGGATGCCGATCGGCAGCGCAATCGGGACCGTGAACTTGACCTCGTTGGTGTGCGTGTCGATCACCGAGATCGTGTCGCTGTACGTATTGGTGACCAGCAGATACCCGTTGTAGAACGCCATGCCGGTCGGGTGCAGACCGGTTGCGATGGTCGCGGTGACCTTCATCGACGGCAGATCGACAACGGAGACGGTGCCGGTGATGGCCCCGCCGGTGACCGGGTTGGCAACGATCTCGGTGCCCGCCGAGTTGATCTGGAAGTCCGCGCCGGTGGCGGCCCGGCCACCCTCGTTGCTGACATAGGCAGTGGTGCCGTTGGGCGAGATCACCACGCTGTGGGGAGCGTTCCCGACGCGGATCTCGGTGCCCTCGACCGGGGTCTTGGCGGTCAGGTCGATCTTGGCCAGCGTATTGTTCTGGCTCAGCAAGGCATAGGCGCTCTTGCCATCCTTCGCGATCGCGACGCCGCCCGGATAGGCAGTCGCAGCCGTATAGAACGAGCCGCAGGGATTGCCGTAGGAGGCCGGGGGGCTGTTCGGGAAGCACTGGATGAAGGCATTGTTCGGCGCCACCTTGACCTGCGATCCGTCGGTCAGCAGACCCTCGGCAGTCACGTTGGCGATCGTCACGTTGCTGCTGTCCTGGCTGAAGACCAGGTGCTTGCCGTCCGCCGAGTACGCGATGCCGTTGTAGCTGCCTTGCGCATCGGCCCCAAAGGTAATGTAGTTCTGCAGCACTTCTCCGGTGCGGGTGTCGAAGACCTCGACCGCCTGGGTCGCGCCCAGGGTGAGCACGGCCGCGGTGTGCGTAGCGGCGATCGGATTGACGGCCACCGCCTTGGCGCGCACGCGAATGCCGAGATCGACCTGTTTGCCCGTCGGGGTGATGACCTGGCCGCTGCTGACGACAAAAGAGCCGTTCGGCTGAGCGCCGGTCGTATACGTGGGGTACGGCACGGACTGGGCCAGGCTGGGGATGGCCAGCCCGGTCGCCAGCAGACCGGCTAGCGGGCGCATACGGCGCATCGTGGAAGGATGTTGGGTCGCTCTGCGGATCGTCTTTCTGGACATCTGATTTCTCTCCCCCGGAGGGTTATCACGCGCTTTGAGAATGCCGGTCGACGGTCCAGGGTCTGACTGCGCCAAACGGCTCACGATGAAGGACAAGGCAGACAGACGCTGTTCGGCCGCTGGCTGCAGTAGAGAGGAGCTATGGATGCTCGAAGATCGCGGACACGTCCCGGGGCAAAACCCGGAGCGACCGCGAAGCCTCGAGGCCCGGAACGCGATGCACGCCCCTGCTGACCTCGCAGCAAGTATCACCAACGGTTCCTGACGTGCCGGTGACGGTCCCATTACATTTCTGTCATCTAGCAGGAAACCTTCGAGGCCATCAACACGCCCGGCGGCCCGAGGGGAACGCGGTCCGGACGCGGTGCAGGTTCCCTGCCGCAGCGACGCCGACCTCCGGCCGGTCACGGTGGCCCATGCGGCTCCTCCCGGTTCGACAGGTCATCGACCAGCGGCCGCAGGGCTCCAAGCCAGGGTTCGTAGCGCCGCCAGCGGGCGACAGATCGGCGATGGATGGGCTGCCGGGCCTGCCACTTGCTCGGGGTACGCACTGCGCGAGGATTGGTTTCGGGCCTCAGGCAGGCGTCGTGCCAGGCCAGCCCGCATGCGGCGATCATCCGCCGGATCACAGGTTCGGGCGTGCATGTCAGTTCCTCGTAGTCGACCTCGAGGAATCGATCCGGCGGCAGCACGGTCCGCCAGTGACCGGTAAGCCGCTGGTAGCTGCGCAGGTAGGCGACCAGCTCCGCGCCTCCGGTCGGGAAGACGAGGCTCGGGTGGAAGTGGGTCTGATGGATAGACAGCGCCGTGTCGATGGGGGCGCGCCGGCAGTGGAGCAGGATGGCGTGCGGAAACGCCAGGTGGATCAGCCCGGCCCACAGAAAGTTGAAGGGCATCTTGTCGGTCACCCGCGCAGCCTTGGGCGCGATCGCGCGCAGGAGGGCAAGATACTCCGCCGCCGCCTTGCCCAGGAACCTGGACTCGGCTCTGCCCGAGCCATGCCAAACGGCCCCTCGCTGGTTCCAGAAGTGCAGTTCCCCACCGGCGCTGACCTTCGGATGGTTGGAGACGATCTGTTCGACCAGCGTGGTGCCCGACCGCGGCATGCCGAGGATAAGGATCGGCGTGGCATCGGGGTTGCCGAGCTCGGAGGCTTTCGCCATCAGCTCCGGCGTGCAGTGGGCGATCATGCGGTCGATCTCAACCGCAAAGGCGTTCGCGTCAAACACTACCAGTTCCCGCCGCAGGGCGGCCCCGGCATCGAAGTGCTGCATGGCCAGGGCGTACTCGCCCAGATCGTCGGCAGCTTTGCCGAGCGCCAGGTGAAGGCGCAGCCGCTGCGAAGCTTCGAGACCGGGGGTGGCAAGGGCGGCCTCCATCGATTCGAGCAGCCCGTCGTCTCTGCGAACCGGGCGGCAGCGGACCAGCTCATAGTAGCTCCCGGCGAGCAGCGGCGCGAGCGCGACGGCCTGTTCGAAGCATCGCCGTGCTTGCTCAAAGCAGCCATACTCGGTGAGCAGGTTGCCGAGCAGCTCATGCGCCATGGCATTGCCGGGATCCTGGGCCAGCGTCCTGCGCAGCACCAGTTCGGCCTCCCGATTGCGATCCTCGGTCAACAGCGCCCGCGCCTTGCCCAGCCGCCCAAAGCTCGACTTGCCTCCTGTCGCGGCGGCGCGCCGGAAACAGCCGATTGCCTCTTCGCGATGGCCGAGCATATAGACCAGTGCGCCGGCCCGGAACCACGCCTCGGTGAGCGACGGGAGCAGTTCGGTGGCGCGGTCATAGGCCACAATCGCGCCGACCGAGTCCCCCTGCTTCTCGCGCGCGATGCCAAGGCGAAAGTGCGCGTCCGCGTAAAGGGGGTCGAGGGCCACGGCTTTTTCCAAGGCAGCGATCGCATCCGGCAGGCGCCCGGCCTCGAGGCTGGCAAGCCCGAGGTCGTGCTGGACGTAGGCATTCGCCGGCTCGAGGAGCGCGGCTTCTCGCAAGGGCTCGATCGCCTCGGCCGGACTCTGCGCCTTGAGCAGGGCTGTGGCCGAGGCAAGCAGCAGCGCCACCTTCTGCTGCGTGGCTGGGTGGCTCACGCGCCTGCTCCGTTTTCTCCGCTGCCTACGGCCCCCGGGGGGGCAGCCCCGTGCACGAGCCTGGCCATGCCAGCGGCTGTAGGAGGACGGCGCCAGGGGTGCGCGGAAGGGGCAGGTTTGGCTGCGCCGGGCGGGAATGCGCCGGGCAGCAGAGCGCCGGGCAGAAAATGCTCGGGCCGGACGTTACCGGGCCCCGCAAAACGAGCGCTGCCCGAAAGCAGCGCTCGTTTTGTGCAATTCCCCGAATCATGGATCAGCAAGGCACGGAGCAGCCGCGAAAGCAACTCGCGCTCGCTTACCAGGCCAGCGTGGGCGGAAGAAATTCGGCGAAAAGCTCGTCGTAGTACGGCTTCAACTCCTTGAGGTTCGGCTTGGTGTGGCCCTTGGAGTAAAGATCGTACTGGTTGAACTTCAGCACCCACTCCAGCATGGACCGGTCCTTCTCGGTGCACAGGTGATCGTAGGCGCCGTGCTTATGCCAGGGGTAAAACGAGTGGAAGCGCAGCATGTAGAGCGACTCATCGCGCAGGTAAGGCTTCATCACCTCGGCGATGTAGCCGTCGTGGCCGAAGGACATGTGCACGTTCTCGATGCCGCAGTTTGGCTCGTAGATGCCGTACTTGGTCTGGTACTCCGGGACAAGACGATCAGGGTTCTTGGCAAAGTATTCGGGAAAGACAATATCTTTCGACCAGGCACAGCCTACCGGAAACGTATCGCCGACTACGCCCCACTGCGGCTCACCGTAGAGGCACAGGCACTTGCCCAGGTCGTGGATGAACCCGGTCAGGATCATCCAGCGCGGCTGCCCGTCGCGGCGCATCGCTTCCGAGGTCTGGAGCAGGTGCTCGATCTGGGTCAGGTCGGTGTCCGGATCGCTATCGTCGACCAGCGTATTGAGGAACTCGGCCGCCTCCCAGATCGTCTTCTGCCCCTTGCGCAGGCTGAAGTACTCCTGCTCCTTGGCGAGCACGTAGTCTACCGTCATATTTTCGTGGTTCTGCCGGTAGAACTCCGCGACTCCGGGTGTAGCGGTCGCGTCATACTGGCGAAACTCTTCTTCGCTCTTGCCCTCTTTGTAGCGGCCTTCCAGAAAATCGTCCCACTCATCCAGATCCTGCAGGGGCTGATTGTGTAGCATCACAGGTGCGCTCATCGTGTCTCTCCTGAAGCAATGTTGCCGGAACAAAGTAGCAACCCAGTCTCTTTAAAAGTACGCGAGCCAACCACGGCGCGCAACAGCGATCCGCAGCCCGCCGATGGCTGCAAGCCTTGTCTGCAAGAGTGTCTTGTGCTGAGACATCTGGCTCAGGCCACGGGACTTGGTACTCGGGA
>CAZZYH010000062.1:0-17393 GCA_964658225.1 Vulcanimicrobiota bacterium
AGCGGCGTCGATCACGGCGTCCCCGGCGTCGTTGCGGCCGTAGGAGCCGGGTCCTCGCTCCAGTCAGGCTCTCCGCGCTACTCTCTGGCATCCTTCCCCTATGCCCCCACACTCGCATGCGACCATTTCCTACGCTGAAGCGGCGGCGATCGTAAGCCGCTACGCAGAACAGCTTCGCAACGCGCATCCTTTGGAAAGCGTCCCCCTGCTCCATGCAACTGGCCGGGTGCTGGCTACGCCGATCGTGGCAGACCGCGCACAGCCCCCGTTTCCCCGCTCCACGCGGGATGGCTTCGCGTGCAGGGCGGCTGATCTGGGCGCCGGCGCGCCACTCCGGGTACTGGGTCTGCTCAAGGCGGGCCGGGGCTGGGAAGGGAGCGCACTCGCGAGCGGCGAAGCGGTCGAGATCATGACGGGCGCGCCGCTGCCGCCGGGCGCCGATTGCGTCGTGATGATCGAACACGTCGAGCGGCAGGGGGATCAGATTACGGTAGACCCGGGCCGAAGCTGGCACCCGGGCGAAAATTTTATCCCGACCGGCGACGAGGCGCAGGCGGGCGCGCCCTTGGTTCCAGCCGGGACCCGGCTCGGCGCACCGCACCTCGCGGCGGCGGCCTCGATGGGCTACCCGCAGCTGGACCTCTATCGAAGACCCCGGGTCGCCATTGTCTCGACCGGGGACGAGCTTGTCCCGCTCGGCCAGCAGCCTCTGACCTACCAGATACGAAATTCGAACAGTTACTCGCTGGCCGCGCAGGTGCTCTCGCTCGGTGGCGAGCCGCGCATCCAGCCGATCGCTGCCGACACTGACCAGGCTCTTGAGCAGGCCGTGCGCCGGGCCGCAGCAGAGGGCTGCGATCTGCTGCTGCTCTCGGGCGGGGTTTCCATGGGCAAGTACGACCTGGTCGAAGGCGTGCTTGCAGCGCTCGGTGCACGGTTCTTTTTCACCGGGGTGCGCATGCAGCCGGGCAAGCCGGTAGTTTTTGGCGAGATGGCGGACGGGACGCCCTGGTTCGGCCTCCCGGGGAATCCCGTCTCGACGATGGTGACCTTCGCCCTCTTTGCCGCGCCGGTGCTGGCCTCGCTCGGGGGCGAGCGAGGCTATGCTCCGCGCTTTGCCGAAGCGCGGCTGGCGGAGCCGGTCGTGGCCACTCCGGGACTGGAGCGGTTCCTCCCCGCCCGCCTGATGGCCGACGCCGGGGCTGCCACGGTGCATCCGGTAGCATGGCAAGGGTCCGGCGACATAGCCGGGACGGCCCAGGCCAACTGCCTGGTAGTCGTGCCGGCACCCGAGCCCGGAGCCGATCGAACGCTGCCCCCCGGCGCGACCGTGCGCGTGCTCTTCCTGTAAGTCCGCCTGCCTAAGAGGCGCTCGCTGCGCTGGCGGGCAGGCCCCGCGCGGGGGCAACGCCAGGACGCTGCCATCCGGGTGCCGCTTTTCGCCTGTCAGGCGCTGCGATAGGCTCTGAGTATGGCCAACCCTGAGAGCCGCATGCCGGCGCTGTCGCACTACGATGCCGAGGGTCGTGCGCAGATGGTCGACGTGAGCGAAAAGCAGCCCACGCGTCGCGAGGCGGTCGCGGCGGCGTTTGTCTCGCTCTCGCCGGCCGTACTTGCCGCACTGCCCGGCAATCCCAAGGGAAATCCGCTCGAGGTGGCGCGCTTTGCCGGCATCCAGGCCGCCAAGCGGACCAGCGAGCTGATCCCCATGTGCCACCCGCTGCCGCTGAGCTTTGTGGACGTCTCGGCGGAGATCGTCGAGAGCGGGGTGGCGATCCGGGCGACGGCCGCCACCACTGCCGCCACCGGGGTGGAGATGGAAGCACTGACAGCGGCCGCTATCGCCGCGCTTACGGTGTATGACATGTGCAAGGCGCTCGACAAGGGCATCGTGATCCGCGAGGTCCTGCTGGTGAGCAAAACCGGGGGCAAGAGCGGCGACTATCGAGGCCGGGAGACGCCTTCCTAAACCCCTGCTGGAGACCTCCGACGATGCCTTTCGAACTCGCTCTCGCCAGTGTTCCGCAGCACCGCAGCCTGACACTGGGGATTGTGCTGGGATGCGCGGCACTGCTGACCGGCCTCTTTGCGCACACGCTCTTCTTCTGGCTGCTGGCCAAGCTTCGCCACCGCAGCGTCAAGGATGTGCCCATGCTGCGCATCATCATGCAGCGGGTCAGGAAGCCAGCCTTGGCCATCGTGTTGATTACCGCGCTGGGGCCGGTGCTGCCCTTTGTAGGCCTGCCCGAGGGGTACATGGCGAGCGCCGGGAAGGCCGCGGGCATCCTCTGGTTCCTCGCCCTGGGCTGGCTGATGGTTGCGGCCGTGTACACGGTAGAGGACCTGATGATGCTGCGCTACGACATTTCGAGCGCAGACAACCTGAAGGCGCGCCGGGTGCGCACGCAGCTGCAGTTGCTGCGGCGCATGGCCATCATCCTGCTCATGGTCATCGATGCGGGGTTGATTCTCTCGCTCTTTCGCGACTCGCAGATCTGGCACTACGGCGCGGGGCTGCTGGCTTCGGCGGGCCTGGCATCGCTCGTGCTCGCGACCGCGGCCAAGTCGACGGCCGAGAACATGCTGGCCGGTCTGCAGATTGCGCTTACCGAGCCGATCCGGCTGGACGATGTGGTGATCGTCGAAGGCGAGTGGGGCAAGATCGAGGAGATTACGACGACATACGTGGTGGTCGCGATCTGGGATTATCGGCGGCTGGTGGTGCCGCTCACCTACTTTATCGAGAAGCCGTTCCAGAACTGGACGCGTGAGACCGCCAACCTGATGGGCACCTCGTTTCTCTACGTCGATTACTCGGTCCCGGTGCCGGCGCTGCGCGCCGAGCTGACGCGGCTGCTCGAAGGGCAGGCGCAGTGGGACCGCAAGGTAGTGGCCTGCCAGGTGACCAACCTATCGGAGCAGACGATGGAGGTGCGCTGCCTGATGAGCGCGCGCAATGCGCCGGATCTGTTCGACCTGCGCTGCATCGTTCGGGAAGGAATGATCGAGTTTCTTCAGAAGCAGTATCCGGAGGCATTCCCGAGAACGCGGTTCAGTGCGGTGTCGACGATGCCGCAGGTTGGGGGCGGAAACGAGGGGAGCGGTCGAGTCCCGGTAGCCGGCATTGCAGGGGAGCTCGAACGCGCCTGATGGTTTGGCCGGCACGGGCTTTTGGCGCCGGCGGCCGTCTGCTTCGAGAACGGGCGACGGGGGGCAACTGCCTGGAGTGCTGTGGGCATGAGGATGGAGCGCAGCCACTGCCGCGCCGCGCCGCGCAATTATGTCCCGTGCGAGACCGTCCCGTGCGCAATTTCCCCGCGCCGTAAGATACGCCGCGCGATAGTGCCGCCGCGCTGGCTGAGCTCTAGAGCACCTGCGCCAGGTACACGCCGAACCATCCCTGCGCATCGGTCCACTCGCGCAGCAATCCGCAGCCGGCAGCCTCCAGCAGCCGGGCCACACCATCGTGGGAAAATTTGTAACTGTTCTCGGTATGAATGGTTTCCCCGGCGGCAAAAGTCAGCTCCAGCGCCAGCGTGGGGATCTGCACACTTTGCGCGATGGTGCTTTCCAGATGCATCTCCACGCGGGAGCGGGCAGCATTCCAGCGCGCCCGATGCACAAAGGTGCCGAGTCGAAAGTCCGCACCCAGCTCGCGGTTGATGCGCACCAGCACGTTCTTGTTGAACGCCGCCGTGACCCCGGCAGCATCGTCATAGGCGGCCTCGAGCAGGGCGGGCGCCTTGACCTGGTCGGCGCCGAGCAGCAGGCAGTCGCCCGGCGCAAGCTCGGCGCGTACCGAGCGCAGCAGCGAGGCTGCCTGCTCGGCCTCGAAGTTGCCGATACTCGAGCCGATGTAGAGCACCATGCGCCGCGCACCGTCGGCATCGATCCGGCCGAGCCCGTCGGTGTAATCGGCAACGCGGGGATGCACGCGCACGCCGGGGAGCTCCCGCTCCAGGTGTTGCTTGGCTTGCTCGAGCGCGCTTGCCGAGACATCGATCGCGTAGTAGTCGACAGCACCCTGCCGACGGAGGCCCGCAGCCAGGAGCAGGCCGGTCTTCGAGGCCGTCCCCGCGCCGAGTTCGATCATTGCCAGGCGGTGTTCGCCGGCGGCCAGGGCAACGATCTGGTCGGCGTGCTCGGCGAAGATGGCGCGCTCGGTGCGGGTGACATAGTACTCAGGCAGATCGGTGATCTGTTCAAAGAGAAGCGAGCCCTGGCTGTCATAGAAAAGCCACGGGCTGAGGGTCTTTGGAGATGCGGTGAGCCCGCGGAAGACCTCTTGGCCAAGAGCGGTCAGGCGCGCGGCGGAGGCCGAAGGAGAAGACGCAACAGAAACCATAAAGTCAGCAAGCCGCCAGGTAGAAGGGTGAGCGTGCGCGCCCGCCGGCACGCACCGCGTTAACGCCGGGCCAGACGGATCCCGGAAAACTGCCACCGGGTCGAGGGCGGAAAAAAATTGCGGTAGGTTTCGCGGATGTGCGATGCGGGGGTGGCCACGGAGCCGCCGCGGAGCACCATCTGGCTGGACATGAACTTGCCGTTATACTCGCCCAGCGCTCCGGGGACGGCACTGTAGCCGGGATAGCCGAGGTAGGCGCTGGCAGTCCACTCCCAGACGCCGCCAAACAGCTGAAAGGCGTGCGGATCGTCTGCCGCAAGCGGGTGCAGGGAGCCGCCTTCGAGCATCCCCGCCGGGGCAGGCTCGAAGCGGCTCGGGGCGCTCTGGCCGGCGCGGAGCGAGGCGGCCGCAACCTCCCACTCGGCCTCGGTCGGCAGCTTGAAGCCGGCCCAGCGCGCGAAGGCGTCGGCCTCAAAGTAGCTGACGTGGCAGACCGGGGTAGCCAGCAGCGTGTTGAGTGGCTGCTCCCCGCGCAGGGTGAAGACCGACCAATCGCTTCCGGATTCGCGGTGCCAGTAGAGCGGCGCTGCCCAGTGCTGGTCTTGCACGGTCTGCCAGCCCTCTGCCAGCCAGAGGTCGGCGCGGGTGTAGCCGCCATCCTCGATGAATTGCAGGTATTCGGCGCAGGAGACAGGCCGCGAGGCGAGCTCGAAGGGTTCCAGGTAGACGCGATGGCGGGGCTGCTCGTTGTCGAAGCAGAAGCTGTCGCCGCTCGAGCCCACCTCGCGCAGGCCTCCCTCGAGGCCGATCCAGCGCTGGGGGTTGAGCTGGGACTGCGCAGGGAAAGCAGTCGCTGCGCGATAGGCCGGCCGGAGCGGATTGGACCAGAAAGCGTGCTTGATATCGGTCACCAGCAGCTCCTGGTGCTGCTGCTCGTGGTGGAGGCCGAGGATCAGCCGGCGCTCGGCTTCCTCCGGCAGACCCTCCTCAATGAGCGCGGACAAGTGCCGATCGACGTGACGCCGGTAGTCGAGGATCGCCGCAAGGGCAGGCCGCGAGAAGCTGGCGCGCAGCTTCTTGGCGGGCTGGTCGGAAACCGAGTTGTAGTAGCTGTTGAAGAGCCAGAGGAAGTCGGGATGAAAGGGCTGATACGTTGCGGCAAACTCCCGCAGAAGAAAGGTCTCGAAGAACCAGCTGGTATGCGCCAGGTGCCACTTGGCCGGGCTGGCCTCGGGCGTGGACTGAACCATCATGTCTTCCGGCGTGAGCGGCGCGCAGAGCTCGAGGCTCTGCTGCCGCACAGTACAGTACTGCTGCAGCAGCGTGGCGCTGGGCTCTGCTCTGGCCGGTGAGGCTTCGCTGGGGAGGGGTTCGAGCGCGGAGGGCGGGGTCATCGGGATGGGAACTCCTGGGTGGTCCTCCATGCTTAGAGTGGATCCTGCGATCTACGTTGCCCTGCCGTCGGAAGCACTTTCGTCCTTTTCCGGGTACGGCCTGCTGCCGAGGCCCTCGCTTTTGATGAGAGAAAGAAAAATGTCGCGTTCCGCAGCTTTGCCCGCATGGCGGGGCGGGTGGGGCGAAGCTTCAGCGGGATCAAACCTTCCTTAGGGCTGAAGCGCGCCTGCGTCCTTCCTTGGCGCAAGTGCGTCTACCCTCAAGGCATGACCTTCCGCACTGTCTCGCGCCGAAAGAGGGTTCTGACCGCGTGGCTGTCAGGAGTTCGCCGGGCTCTGCTCCAGGCCCCGGCCATCGTTTGTTTCCTTTGCCCGGCGTCGTGGGCGGCGCTGCAGGATGCACCGGAGGACATTGCGGGATTGCAGGCCATCCGCGGCAACGTGCTGAAGGTTGCAGCCGGCACCTATTTCGTCAAGACGCCTCAAGGTACGGTCTACAAGGTGGCTACCAGCGTGAACACACATTTTGTGCGCGGCGAGCAGGCTGCAAGCGCCGCAGCCATCCATGCGGGCGACCTGGTGCTGGCCGGCGGCGAGATGGACGAGAAGCAGCATACGTTGGGCGCGATCTTTCTAGCCGCTGTCGATGCCCGGCAGCTGGAAGAGTTTGACCGGCGACGGGCGGAGTTCGGCAAGACCTGGCTCGCGGGCACGATCGTTTCTATCCGCGGCACGCAGCTGGTGGTGAAACGGCCGGATGATGTGACCACGACCGTCACGGTGGACGAAAATACATCGTTTCGCAGGCGCCACGAAAGTATCACCCTGGGCGATATCCGGGTTGGCGACGGGCTGACGGCGCGCGGCGCGATGGACAAGGGCGCATTCGCCGGCACGCTGCTGACGGTGGTCGACGCAGGGGAGATCAGGGAATGGGCCCGGCTGCGCGACCGCTAATGTCCAAGTCTGCAGTCGAGAGCCATGCTGACCTGCGCCAGGGCGGCTGCGCCCGGAGGAGAACTTTGCCGCGAGCCGTTTCTATCCTTGCATCCTGCTGCGCCCTGGCCCTGGCCGGGCTGCCGCTCGTGGCCCAAACGGCGACGCTTGCGCCCCCAACATCCTCCGGCGCTGGCGCGCCCGCCGAAGGGGGTGTGATCCATGGCACGGTCAAGGCAGGCGTTACTCCCTTGCCCGGTGTCAGGATTACGGCGACCAACACGCTTACCGGTCAGCGCTACTCGACGACCACGGACGTGGCCGGCACCTACCGGATGGTGATTCCCGAGCCGGGAAGGTACGTGCTGCGTACAGAACTGACGGCCTTTGCGCCTTCAACGGGCGAGGCGCTGCTCAACCAGACCGTGCACGAGGCGGTGGCCGATCTTGGACTGACACTGCAGTCCCGCGTGGCGGCGATCCCGGAGGATCGAGGTGAGCTGGGAGCGAGACCGCCGGCGGGCGGCAGGGCTGCGGGCGGGCGCGGGGGCGGCCGGGGCTCGGCGCAGACGCTGAGTCTGGTCAATGCGCTGAGCGGGGCGCTCGAGGCGGGCCAGGGTGGGGCCGGCGGGGCGCAGTTGCCCTCGCTCGGCGGAAATGGCGACTTCTCCTCGGACTCGGTAGCGGTTTCGGGCGGTTCGGGGGCGACCAACAGCTTTGCCGGGATCAACCTTGATGAGGTCCGTCAGAGGGCGGAGTCGGACCCTGCGCTGAATGGTGGCGCGGGTGGTCCGGGCGGCGGTGGCCCAGGCGGCGGCTTCGGCGGAGGTTTTGGGGGCGGCGGCGTTGGTTTTGGCGGCTTTGGCGGTGGCCGTGGCGGCTTTGGACGATTCAATCCGAACCAGCCCCATGGGGCGATCTTCTGGAATGGCGGCAACTCTGCGCTCGATGCGAAGGATTTCGCAATCCGGGGCCAGCAGTTTGCGCAGCCGGCGTATGCTTCCAATCGCTTCGGCCTGGTCTTCGCAGGGGCGCCGTACATCCCGCACGTGATCGAGCATGACAAGAAGGACTACCTTTTTTTCACGCTTGCCGGGCAGCGCTCTTCTACCCCGTTTGACCAGTACGGCACGGTACCTACTGCGGCGGAGCGGGCTGGAGATTTCAGCGGGCTCAGCACCGCCGACGGCCAGCAGATCACGCTCTACGATCCGTCCACGGGCCAGCCGTTTGCGGGCAATCAGATTGCTGCGGATCGCATTGCGCCGCAGGCCCAGGCGCTGCTCAACTATGTGCCGCTGCCTACCTTGTCGGGGAGGTCGGAGAATTACCAGCGCCTGACGACCGCTGAAACCAACACGACCACAGCCGGGCTGCGCATGATCCACAGCTTTGGCAACAGCGGCGGCTCGCCGCTGGCGGGCCTGGTGCGCCAGTACATGGGCATGAGCACCGGGGTCCAGCAGAACGTCCACGCAAACTATAACTACAGCCACACGGCCTCTGACCTGCTGAATATCCTGCCCTCGCTTGGGGGCAAGCAGCAGACCCATCAATACTCGCTCGAATTGGGATACACGCTCAGCCGGGGAAGGTTATCGAACAACCTGACGGCAAACTGGAACCGGTCTGTCGCCAACACGACGAACTACTTTACCGGGCTAAGTGACGTCGCCAGCCAGATAGGGCTGAACATCTTTGATGGCGTGCCTGTAAGTACGCTGAACTATGGGCTGCCGAATATTACACTCAACCAGTTTACCGGGCTAAGTGAGCAGCAGCCGACCGAGCAGACAAACCAGACGATCTCGCTGGCAGAGGCAAGCTCCTGGAGCCATGGCAAGCATAACGTGCGTTGGGGCGGCGACTTCAAGCGCGTGCATCTTGACCTGATCGGGGAGGCGAACTCCACTGGCACGTACTACTTCACCGGGCTGTTCACCGAGCAGCCCGGATCGAGTGCCGCCAATGGTGTCGGCAACACGACGGACAATGGCGTACCGCAAACGGGTTCGTCTTTGGCCGACCTGCTGCTCGGCCTGCCCCAGCAGACTTCGATCCAGGCGCCCTACCAGAAGGCCTATCTGCGCGAGAACGTGTATGACGGCTACCTGCAGGACGACTGGCGCGCGCTGTCTTCGCTGACCGTGCTCGCGGGCTTGCGCTACGAGTACTTCTCTCCCTATGCAGAGAAGAAGGACCGCCTGGCTACGCTTGATACGGGAAATGATTTCGCATCTGTCGCAACGGTGGTTGCAAATGGTACGGGACCGTACAACGGACGTTATCCGCGCGGACTGATCTATCCTGAGAAAGATAACCTATCGCCGCGTATCGGCTTCGCCTGGCGCGCATTCAAGAACACTGTTGTGCGCGGCGGCTATGGCATTAACTATGCGAATGGTCAGTATGCGAAGTTTGTGCAGCAGTTTGCCTTTCAGCCGCCCTTTGCCGACGTACAGACCAATGAGGCGACCGAAGGCGCCGCTATCACCCTCGCGCAGGGCTTTCCGTCTCCCCAGGCCACCGGCAACTACGCTGTAAATAAAAAATACCGCTTGCCGTATGTGCAGGCGTGGAACCTCGATATCCAGCGCACGCTGCCCATGAACATCGTGTTGAATGTGGGCTACAACGGCAGCAAGGGCACGCGGCTGGACATCGTCGACGCTCCCGGCCGCAGCGCGACTGCTTCCTTGAGCGGGTCGATTTACGACTACGAGGACTCGGTTGCCTTCTCCAATTACAACGCGCTGGCTGTGCGCTTGCGGAAGCGGATGCAGAAAGGGATTGCAGTTGGCGCAACTTATACTTACTCGCACTCGATCGACAACGCAACCTCGATTGGCGGAGTAGGCACTGCGGTCGCGCAAAACTGGCAGAACCTGCTCGCCGAGGAGTCGAACTCGAGCTTTGATCTACGCCACCAACTGAAGGGCGACTTCGTCTACGAGCTTCCATTTGGTCCGGATAAGACGTTTCTGACGGTCGGGCGTGCCGCCCACGCGTTCGAAGGCCTTTCCCTGTCGGGTAGCTACACCTTCGCAACGGGCGCGCCACTTACCCCACACTATGAGGCCTCGGTGACTGATGTCGCGCGTGGGAGCGCTGGATCGCTGCGCCCCGATCGCGTCCAGGCTACTTCGCTTTCCTCGGGCGCAGGCACGCTGAATAACTGGTTTAACAAGGCGGCCTTCGCCCAGCCGGTTGCTGTGTACGGTACAGCGAGTCGCAACTCGATCCCGGGCCCGGGCACGATTTCGTTCAACGCCTCAGCCTCGAAGACGATCTCTCTTACGGAGACGCGATCGCTCGAGGTACGCGCGACGGCCAATAATGTTTTGAACACTGTGCAGTACTCGGGCGTCGATACAACTCTTGGCTCCAGCACCTACGGGCAGGTAACTTCAGCGGCGGCGATGCGGCAGCTCACTTTCCTGGCGCGGTTCCGGTATTGATTGGATGAGAGGAGCTTCGATGAAATCGCTGCTGCGAGTGGGATCTCTCGTGTTGCTCTGCCCGCTCGTTCTTTCTGCGCGCGCGCAACAGGGGAGTCCGGAGCGGGGATCGACCACGCTCCATGTTACGAGCGATCTCGTGCTGACCAACGTTGTGGTGCGGGATCGCAAGACGGGCGAGCCGGTCCGCGGGCTCACACGCGGCGACTTTACGCTGCTTGAAGACGGAAAGCCGCAGGAGATCACAAGCTTTGACCTCGAAGATGTGAGCCAGGCGGGTGCACTGCGTCCGCCGGAAGTTGCACAAGGCGCCTCCGGCCGCGCTCCGATCGGCAGCAGCCTCACCACCGGGCAAACCCCGGCGACGCCTGAGCAGCTAAGTGGCCACCGGCTCATTGTCCTGTTTTTCGATACAACCTCTTTGCAGCCGGAGGATCTGGCGCGGGTGCAGGAGGCTGCGCGGAACTTTGTGCAAGCCCGCATGCAGGCCGCTGACCTGGTTTCGGTGGTGTCACTCGGAAATACGCTCTCGGTCGATCAGGATTTTACGCAGGATAAGTCGCTGTTGCTGCACGCGATCGCAAGTTACTCCCCGGGCGGCTCGCAGGGGTTCGCTCCTGGCGCGACAGCGACAACAAACCAGGTTGAAGATACGACCGCCTTTACCGCCGATGAAACGGATTACAACGACCTGAATACAGACCGCGAACTCTTCGCCATTGCCAGCATCTCCCGTTCGCTCGCACCGATCCGTGAAAAGAAGTCGCTTCTGTATTTCTCCGGAGGTATCTCGCGGGATGGGATCGAGAACCAGGCCTCGCTGCGGGCTGCAATCAACGCCTCGGTCCGCGCGAACCTGGCGATTTACAGCGTGGACGCGCGCGGCCTGGAAGCGGTCACCCCGCTCGGCGATGCGACGACGGGAAGCCTGCGCGGCACATCGGGCTTCAACGGCGCCGCACTGCAGAACAATCTCGATGCGAACTTCAACTCGCAGGAGGTGATGGCGACACTTTCCTCCGACACCGGCGGGAAGTCGTTCTTTGACAGCAACGATTTTGCCCCTGCCTTTGAACGGGTCCAGCAGGATACGGCGAGTTACTACGTGCTTGGCTTTCGCTCTACGAATCTGTTGCGCGACGGACGGTATCGCAAACTGCAGATTCGTCTGCGGCGCGATGACGTGAAGCTCGAATATCGCGCCGGCTACTATGCGCCTGCTGACTTTCAACATAGCAACCGGCAAGATCGCGAACGCGACCTCGAGGCGCAACTTAGCAGCGATTTGCCGGCCACCGATGTTGCGCTCTACCTGCAGCCCTTCTACTTCCGGGCGGCAACGGAGAACCGCTACACCGTGCCCGTCTCGCTGCTTGTGCCCGGTTCGCAGATACCTTTCACCCGCGGCGGCAATCGTGACAAGGCGACACTCGACGTCATTGGCATTGTCAAAGATGCGAAAGGCCAGACCTTAGGAGAGGCACGCGATACAGTCAAGTTGACGCTGGATGCACAACAGCAGGTAAGTCGCAAAAACATTCAGTACACGACCAGCTTCACTCTGCCGGCCGGCCGCTTCCATCTCAAGTTCGTGGTCCGCGAAAACGAAACAGGCAAGATGGGCTCTTTCGAGACAGGCATGACGGTGCCTGATTTGGCAAACCGTGCGGCGGCTGCAAATGCCAGCTTGGTAAAACTGAGCTCGGTAGTTCTGGCGAGTCAGCAAACGCCCTCCCCGAGCAAGAAGATTGACAACCCACTGATTTTTAGCGACGGTGCCGGTACCGAGCAGCTCGTGCCAAATCTGCCCCACGTATTCCGCCCGGACCAGCCGCTTTACTTGCTGTATGAAGTCTACGATCCTGCGACCGCTTCACCTGCAGGCACGAAGGTAGCGCCGGGTGTCCACCTGCTTACCAGTATCGAGTTGTTGCAGGGAACGGCAAAAGTATTCGAGACCGGGCTTGTGGAGGCGCGCGCGGTCAATGTACCCGGGCGGAATGCAGTTGCTTTCCAGTTTACCGTTCCGCTTTCGTCTCTCAAGGATGGCCTTTACACATGCCAGATCAACGTGATCGATGACACGGGAGGCGCCTTCAGCTTTCCTCGCACGGCGCTGCTGGTGCGTGGCGCAAGCCCCAGCAAGCCTTAGAGCAAAGGGGGGACCTGTTCCAGGCCTTGAGGCGCTACGAGACACTTACTCCTTGTCTTCCCGATAGGGGCAATGTCTGCAGTCTGAGCCGCAACAAAAGCCACGCTTGCGGTGATACGCCGCGGTGAATACAAAGTAAGGGCCGTCCATGTAATAGTCTTGACCTTCGACATACTCTGTGGCGGAAGATTCTTCGAGTGGTTCTGTCATGGCCTGGCCTCGGGTGGGGGGTTCGGCGCGCCGGAAAACATTGCAGACTGAGCGACCGGTTCGCCGCTGGTCGCTCTGCCCGGCCCTGATAAGGTGGCACGCTCGTAGAGGATGGACTTACCGGCGACCGCAGCCACACGTTCGCCGGGGACCACGATGCCGATCAGGTTGAGGGGATCGGCGGCGGCGACCGTCACGGGCATGGCGAGCGGCGTCAGGGAGCGCCTTGCATCGCGCAGGGAGACAAGCGCCTCCGGCAGGGCAAACTGTTCGCCGCTGAAGCCGGAGAGAAAGCGTCCACCGCGCGCGGTACCGCGTGCTTCAAGTCGGTGCAGCATGGGCAGCAGCTCGCGCCATTTCGGAATGGTGGATTCGCGCTCGAGCAGATCGCGAAAGACCACCCCGTAGCGGCGCAGCAGCATCATGCAGGCTGAGGCGAGCTCGGACTCGTGGCGCTCGGCCGCCTGGCAGTTGTTTTCTGTGCGAGCGTAGCTGTTGGCGGGTTGAAGCAGGCTCCAGCGCCCGGCTGCATGGCGTGTGCCGGCAGCGCGGGCCGGTGTCGTCGGCTTGCGGCGAGGATCGATCAGGGCGCGGAGGCTATCGAATCCATCCGCAGTCACCAGGCCCGCGGCGACTAACTCCCACAGGGCGCGACTTGTTTCCGCAGCAGGTGCAGCGCAGATGCGCTGGAAATCGGCGGCGAAGATCGCGCCATGCTGCGCCAGGCAGGCGCGCAGTCTGAGAGCTAGCTCGCTCAGGCAGCAGGAGAGGTTCTGCTCGGGGATCTGTCGCTGTGACAGGCACAGATCCATCCAGAGCGCTTCTTCGCGCACAAAAAAGGTGACGGGCGCCATGCTGGTTGGCACCACGCGGCGCGGGCCACCGCTCTCGGCCGCATAGAAGGCCGGGTGCGGTGAAACGCGGCCCCAGCCAACTACGCCGGCAAGGCATAGCGAGTCGAGCCAGCGCGGGTCGTAGCCGGCGACGCGGGCGGGCAGCAGCGTCCGCTCCCACTCGATTGCGGGTGCCTCAAAGCCTTGCAAACCGCGCAGTGCGTCAAGCAAGCCCTGCTCGCCGGTAAGCTGGCTTTGCGGGGCGAGGTGTTGCCAGCCGAGCAGCCACTGCATGTAGACTGCGGGCGCGACCGGCTCTACCTGCTTGCGCAACGCGCCCAGCGTGCGTTTGTGGATACGCTGGAGCAGTCGGCGCTCGCACCACTCCACGTCATGATCGTATGCGGCAGGGGGATTTTCAAAGGCGCCGCGCATCAGCGTGCCTGCTACCTCCAGTTGCAGCAGCTGCTTCCATGCCTCGGCCGGGGCCACGCCGAGCCGCGCGGCCAGGGTGCGCGCGGTGGCCGGACCGAGCAGGCTCATCCAGCCCTGGAGTATGCGACGAAGGACCTCTTCGGCTGAAAGCACTTCCACCTCGATCGAGACGAGGGGATGGGCGAAGGTCAGCAAAGGCCAGAGCATGCGCAGCCAGCTGACCCTCTCGGCCGCCACCCAGTAGCTCTCATGGCCGGATGGAGTGCTCCTTGTAGCGATACTCGCGCGGCCACTGGCGACGAGCCGCTCAAAAAAGAGGGGCCAGTCGCGCGTGCCCTGATCTTCTGTAATCGTGACGGGCACAAGAATAAGCGTGCTGAGCAGATCGTGCAGTTCGTGTTCATCGCGGAGGTCCGGCCACTGCGCCGCCCGCACTTCGGCGATGGCCTGCGGAGAGAGGCGTCCGGCTTCGCCGAGCATGCTGTCGGGAACCGTGCCGCGCATGGCGACGGCGCGCGCGCGCCGCTCTTCCTGGGGCGCGTCATCGAGGAAGGCATAGGGATTGGCATTGAGCATCTCGTGCGCGAACTGCGAAGGCGTTGTCGTGTCGACCGCAAGGCAGCGGATCTTGCCGCTGTGCATTGCGCCCAGGATACGGGTCAGTCCCTCGAGGTCCATCGCTTCCTGAAGCACGTCCTTCATCACTTCCCGAACTAAGGGGTGGTCAGGAATTTCGATGTCGCCCTCGATGTTCTCCTGGCAGGCTGCTACCTGAGGAAAAACATTGGCCAGCAAGTCGTCGCCACGAGTGCGCATGATCTGCGGAGGAACTTTTTTGCCTTTCTGGAAGCGCAGCAACTGCAGGCTGCGGCACGCATCCCACCGCCAACGGGCTTTGAAGATCGGAGAGGTGAGCGAGGCCTGTTGCAGCAGCTCCGCGACGGTCTGCTCGGTGAGGAACTGAAAGACATCGCTGAGAGGAAAAGAATGCTGCTCGGCGAGCGAGAGATTGAGGCCGTTGTCGGTGGCGGCGGCCTGCAGCTCGAAGTTAAAACCGCGGCAAAAGCGTTTGCGCAGCGCCAGGCCCCAGGCCTTGTTTACGCGTCCCCCGAACGGTGCATGGAGGATCAACTGCATGCCGCCGCCCTCATCAAAGAAGCGCTCAGCGATGATGGTAGTGAGCGTGGGGACAGCGCCGAGCACAGCGCGCCCGGCGACGATGTAGGCGATCATCTGCTCGGCCGCTCCGTCGGAAACGCAGCACTGCTCGCGCAGCCAACTTACTGTCTCACTTACCTGCGGGTGCGCTTGCGAGAGATAGCCAGGGATCAGATCGGGCGTACGCGCACTGATCTCTTCTCGCAGCGCGGATACGAAACCGGATAACTCGAGCGTTCGCTGCGGCGCCTCTCCTGTCCAGAACGGGATGCTCGGTGGCTGCCCGTGCGCATCCTCAACCAGTACGCGCCCGGCGCTCTCGATCTTCTGAATCCTCCAGCTGGTATTGCCGAGCAGGATGACGTCTCCGGGCGAGGAGTCGACGGCGAAGTGTTCGTCGAGCGTGGCAATTTGCAGGCCGTCCGGCTGCATGATGACCTGAAAGATGGCCGTGTCGGGAATGGTGCCGCCATTGCACATAGCGGCGATGCGCGCGCCCCGCCTGGCCTGCAGGTGACCATGGACGCGGTCGCGCAGGATCCAGGCGCCGTAGCGGCCGCGGCTGGAGGCAATGCCCTCAGAGAGCAGGGTAAGTACTTCTGCAAAGACTGCGCGGCTCAGCGTTCGATAGGGGTATGCACGGCAAACCAGCGCGTACAGCGCATCTTCTTCCCACGGTTCTGCAGCGCAGCAGGCGACGATCTGCTGCATAAGCACGTCGAGCGGCTCTCGAGGAATGTCAAGCCGATCGAGGACGCCGGCGCGCATGGCCTGGAGAAGCGCGGCGTTTTCCATGAGGTCATCGCGCGTGGTGACAAAAAAGTGTCCTTTGGGGATAGCACCGCGCCAGTGGCCGGCACGGCCTACGCGTTGCATGGCAGAGGCAATTGCGCGCGGCGAGTTGATCTGGCAGACCAGATCGATGTTGCCGATGTCGATGCCGAGCTCGAGCGAGGCGGTGGCAAAGAGAATGCGTATGTCGCCATCTTTCAGTTTCCGCTCCGACTCAAGGCGTAGCTTGCGCGAGAGGCTGCCGTGATGGGCGGCAACGTTCTCGGTGCCGATACGCTCGCCCAGCTGAAAAGCCATGCGCTCGACCATGGCGCGCGTGTTCACGAACACCAGCGTTGCGCGATTTTCAAGCGCCAGCACAGAGAGCCGCGTGTAGATGCTCTCCCAGATCGCGTGGGTGGCGACCGAACCCAACGCTTCGTCGGGAATTTCCAAGGACAGATCAAGGCTGCGCCGCTGTCCGAGCTGCACGATGGCAGCTTTTTTGCCGCCGCCGGTGAGAAAGTCTGCGACGAGCTCGATCGGATTCTGCGTAGCGGATAGGCCGATGCGCTGAGGTGCG
Organism: Vulcanimicrobiota bacterium; assembly: GCA_964658225.1. Taxonomy (GTDB): domain Bacteria; phylum Acidobacteriota; class Terriglobia; order Terriglobales; family Acidobacteriaceae; genus EB88. The sequence goes on from CAZZYH010000062.1 coordinate 16,276, forward strand.
GACGCAGCGCCGACGAGCATGGCGCCGGGCGAGAGGCGATTTTCGCCACGCACGAGCGCGTCGAGCCGCTCGAGGGTAAGCGTGAGGTGCGAGCCGCGCTTGTCGTCGGCGATGGCGTGGATCTCATCGACGATCACGGTACGCACGTGACGCAGGGCGTTGCGGCTCTTTTCCGCAGTAAGCAGGATGTAGAGTGACTCGGGCGTGGTGACAAGGATGTGCGGCGGTCGCTTGAGCATGGCCTGCCGCTCTTTCGGGAGAGTGTCGCCGGTGCGCACGGCGGTGCGCACCTCTGGGCAAAGATAGCCGCGCTCCAGCGCAAGCGCCTGGATCTCGGCGAGCGGGCCGAGAAGATTTTTCTGCACGTCATTGGACAGGGCTTTGAGCGGCGAGATGTAGACCACTTCTGTGGTCGGGCAAAGGCGGCCCTCGATCGCTTTCCGGATCAATGTATCGATGCAGATGAGAAATGCTGCGAGCGTCTTCCCCGAGCCGGTGGGCGCCGAGATGAGGACCTCGCGGCCAGCCAGGATCTCCGGCCAGCCTTCTACCTGTGGCTCGGTGGGCGTGCCGAACCTGCAGGTGAACCACTCCCGCACGACGGGGTGAGCCCAGCGCAATGCCGCCGGAAACTCCGGCTCGCCTAAGGCCTCGATCACCGTGGGAGGGGAAGCGAATGGGGGCATGGCAGTATTCTAGCGCCTGCTTTCTCTTCCTCTTCGCCTGGATGTAGGTGCAGCGGCAAGCCGGGCGGCGGTTTGACGAATTGGTCGCGCTCAGGGAGAATAAGTCAGGTGGTTCCCACCGTGAGTGGGCCTGTGGCGCAGCTGGGAGCGCGCTTCCATGGCATGGAAGAGGTCATCGGTTCGATCCCGATCAGGTCCACCAATAAATCAACAACGTATGGCGAACTGTTCCTCTCCCCAGGGGTGCTGAAGGGCGCTGAAGCTTTTTCGCCCCCATCGGCAGTAGCATTTCGACCAGCCTGAAGTTCGCGTCCCGCTTCTGCTGGGAGACGGCCCCATGTCAATATCGAGCGTCGTCCGGCTGTTTGGATGACGCATAAGTTCCTGCGCCACCTTCACCTCCACGCCCATCGCCCTCAGGTTGATCGCGAG
>CAZZYH010000063.1:0-17384 GCA_964658225.1 Vulcanimicrobiota bacterium
CCCCGCGCCTGCAAAGTGGCTAGAAGATGTGGTGCTCTTCTTCGACGGCCTGCGACCCAGGATGCAGAACCTGCGCGGCCGCGCGCGCCTCGGACCGTACCTTGGCCACCGTCCGCCAGTTGTCCTTGCGGGGCAGGTCAGAGACAAAGGGCGGCATGGCCATGCTCAGGTAGCGGCTCATGCACTCGGCGTAAGGCTCGTAGAGCGCCCGCATTTCGCGCAGGTGCGTCTGCGAATCCTCATCGCGCGCCACCTTCACCCCAACCTGGCAGAGCAGGTCGTGCAGCCGGCGAAAGCCCGGCTCGGGCAGGCGGTCGACAGCCGGCGCCACCGGCTCCTGGTCGAAGACCTGCGAAAGATCCACCAGCGCATGGCGCGCCATGGCAAAGGTGAGCTGGGCCTGCCGCCCGCTTCGGTCCCCCACCGAGGAGACCACCAGCGCGCACGTGTCGAGAATGGTGGTCAGCGCGCCCAGCCAGCTCTGGTTGGTGTGCTGCGAGCGAAAGTAGCACAGCAGGGGATAGGAGATATGCGACTCCAGCAGCTCCGCCGCCCAGCGCTCCCACTCCGCCAGCAGCACGATCATCACCTCCGGGCCGCCCTCGAAGGCGTGCCGGCGCACCAGCTCCGACGCGCTGGGCGGCGAGCCGGCCCGCGCATCGAGCAGCGAGATATTGACCTCCCGGCGAGAAAATGCGCTGTAGAGCACCGGAAAGTAGCCGATCACGACCGCGACAAAGGCCAGGCCGGTTCCCGACTCGAGCACGATCAGCGCCCTTACCAGGCGCGAGTGGGGCACCACATCGCCCAGCCCCAGTGTGAACAAGGTGGTACCGCTGACATAAAGATCGGAGAGAAAGTCCCGGCCCAGGTCAGGAACGATGCCGGGCTGGAGGTTGCCGCGCATGGCCAGCGGATCCGAGAAGGGCGAGTGCAGCGCGGCAAAGAGCAGCGCGAAGCCGAAGATCAGAAAAAACGCCCACAGGATGATCAGGTAAATCAGCGACAGGGGTCCATAGACGCCCAGCACCGCCTCGCGCCGGCGACTGCTGCGCACCTTCTTGGCCGCCCAGGACCACGGTTGCCAGGTCGCGACATAAAAGAGCCGAGTAAGGCGAAAGTGCCCGCTCGAGCGGCGCGGCAGGATCACCGTCTGGAAGGCATCGATGAGAACCAGCTGGATCGAGGCCAGGCCGGCAAGGAACAGGATCACGGACATGGGACTCGGTTCTCCTTGGCTTCGCGGTGGCGGCGGCTGGCCAGGCCGCGCGCGCTCCCCCGGCAAAGCCTTCGACCCGCGCACAGCTCGCAACGCTGCATGGTAGATGTAGCAGACCTGTTTTCGGGTGCGCGCCCTGCGCAGCCTGCCGGCCTGCGTCCGGAGCGTGCGCGCATCGTGCGCCGCCCGGCAAACACTAGCTCAGGACACTCCGGCGCCGCTTCTCCGCGGGCTAACCGGGCGCGCCCGGGGACCAGCCCTCCGCTGCCAGGCGAAAGCCGGCAAACGCGAACGCCGGGGCCACAATACAGGAGACCAAACTCCAGCCGCCGGTGCTCTCTGCCGACTGCCAGCCCTCTGCCGGCACAACCGCCTGCGGACGCTCGCCCGCGGCGATGTCGGCGCCGAGCACGATGGTCTGCGTCTCGCGTCCGTCCGGGCTGCGATGCAGCAGGAGCGGCGAACCCGCATGCCAGAGCCATACCTCGCACGCATCGACCCGGTGCCAGTGCGATCGCTCGCCCTGCTGCAGCAGGAAGTAGATCGCGCTGGCTGCCGGGCGGGTGCCTGGCGGCGCAGGCGCCCGGTACGTTTCCGCATACCAGCCCCCTTCAGGGTGGGGAGCCATACCGAGCGTCTCGATCAGAAGATGCGCGTCGAGCGCAGGCTGGGCAGACATGGCAACAGGGTAGCAAGAACTTCTCTCGCGAAGCTTTTTTCCTCGGGAGCTTCCTGCCCGAAAGCCAGGTCCTACCTTCCGTCGCGCGCGTCCCTCGTCGTGCATCGGTAGCATGTCTCGAGAAGGGGCCATGCGAGACAGGGCTGTTGCGCCCCGCTCCCCGGGGACGAGCACGGTTGCGCGATCCCCGCGTCGGGGCCTTCCAGGCCTTCCAGGCGCGCCCCGCCTCTGCCCCTCTCAAGCCCCACGCGCTACACTCAAGGGGTGCCGACCCCTTCCCGCCCCGGGCAACAGGAGACCGATCCGGCGCCGCAACTGGGCCTGTTCTCCGAACCGGCCCGGGAGCAGCCACGGCCCCGGCGCGACCCCCAGGAGCCCTCGACGGTCCTTGCCCAGCAAGCATCTCCCGCTCCGGCGCTCCGGCCCGCCGTGACCCGCAAACGGCTTCGCGCCGGCGGCTCTTCCCTGCCCGCCTGGGCCGCGGCCGCAATCAAGCCGGCCGGCAGCAAGCCCGCCTCCCTGCCGGATCGAGCGCCGGCACTCCCTGCCGGCTTCCCCGATGACGCCGGGGACGAGGAGAGCGAGCTCTTCACGCCCACCCCCGAGACTCGCCGCATCTGGACCGTCGCCGACCTGGTCACCGAGGTACGCGCGCACATCGAGCAGACCTGGCCCGACCTCTGGGTGCATGGCGAAGTCTCCAATCTGCGCACCGCACCCTCCGGCCACCTCTACTTCACGCTCAAGGATGGCGAGTCGCAGCTGCCGGCGGTGCTCTTTCGCCGCCAGGCGCAACTGCTGCGCTTTCGTCCTGAAGATGGTCTCGAAGTCCTTCTGCGCGGCAAGGTCTCGGTCTACGAGCAGCGCGGCCAGATGCAGCTGATCGCCGAGCACCTTGAACCGGTCGGAGCCGGTTCGCTGCAGATCGCCTTTGAGCAGCTGAAAAACCGGCTCGCCGCCGAAGGGCTCTTTGCCGGGGACCGCAAGCGCGCACTCCCGCCCTACCCGCGCTGCGTGGGCATCATCACCTCGCCCGCAGGCGCGGTCATCCGCGACTTTCTCAATGTGGCCAACCGCCGCCACGCCGCGCTCGATGTGCTGCTTTACCCGGCGGTGGTGCAGGGTAGCTCGGCCGCGGCCGAGATCGCCGCCGGCCTCGCCTACTTCAATACCGTGCGCAACGTGGACGTGATCGTGATCGCGCGTGGAGGCGGTTCGCTCGAAGACCTGGCCCCCTTCAACACCGAGCTGCTCGCACGCGCCATCGCCGCCTCTACCCTGCCCGTCGTCTCGGCGATCGGCCACGAGACCGACTTCACCATCGCGGACTTTGTCGCCGACCTGCGCGCCCCCACGCCCTCGGCCGCCGCCGAGCTGATCACCGCCGCGCAGCATCGGGTGGAAGAGCAGGTGGTCGCCCTCGAGCAGCGCCTGGTCCGCGCGGCGCGCTACCAGCTGATGCTGGCCCGGCAACGGCTCGGCGCCCTGCGCCTGCAGCCGGCGCAGCTTACCGAGAGCTTCAACCGCCGCGAGCAGCGCATCGACGCGCTGCGCTTTCGCATGGAAGCCGCGCTGCGCACGCTGCTCTACAACGCGTCCACGCGCGTCGCGCAGTACTCGGTGGCCGCCTCGCTTGCGCGCCTGCGCGGCGGGCTGGGCGAGCGGGCGCGCACCGTCCAGACCCTGCGCTTTCGCCTCCAGCAGGCCCAGGAGCAGACCCTGCGCGGCTCGCGCGAGCAGCTCCAGCGCGCAACGGCTGCGCTTCTCCGCCACGACGCGCGCCAGCGTTTGCAGTTGCTACGCAGCCAGTGGGGAGCCCTTGATGACCGCCTGGCCCGCGTCGGCTCCGAGCAGCTTCGCGGGCCCGCGGCGCGCCACCAGGCGCTTGCCCTCCGTCTGGCGCGCACCGGAGCCGAGCAGCTGCGTGCTCCCCAGGATCGCTACGCATCGCTCCTGCGGCAGCTCCAGAACCTATCCCCGCTCGCGGTGCTGAGCCGCGGCTATGCGCTCGTCTTTGACGAGCAGGGCACGCTGGTCAAGCGAGCTGCCAGCGTCCATGCCGGCGAGTTGCTCACGCTGCGCCTGGCTGAGGGCGCAGTACGCAGCCGGGTCCAAGACTAACCGGCACCTGAGCCGCGCGGGCCCCGAGCTGCCCGCACAAAGGAGAGCATGCGAAGGCTTTTTGGAACCGATGGCATACGCGCGATCGCCGGCCAAGCGCCGCTCGATCCAGCCACGATCTACGCGGTGGGCCTCGCGCTCGCACACCAGCTGCGCGCCACGCACCCTGTGCCTCACTTGGTGCTCGGCCAGGACACGCGCGAGTCGGGCGACTGGATCGCCGAGACCATCGCCGCGGGACTGGCCGCCGGCGGAGCGACGCTCGCCAACGCCGGCGTCATCACCACGCCGGCCATCGCCTACCTCACGCGCAAGTATGGCTTCGCCGCCGGGATCGTCATCTCCGCTTCGCATAATCCCTGGCAGGATAACGGCATCAAGTTATTCGGCAGCGACGGTTACAAATTGCCGGACACCCTCGAGCTCGGGATCGAGGAAGAGATCTTTCGGCTCCTCGGGGAACCTCCCGTGGCCGCTGCGGCGCCTGCCCTGCCCGCCGTCGACCCGCTCTATCGCCACGACTACGAAAGTTTTCTGCGCGGCGCTGTTCCTGGGCTCACCCTCGAGGGCGTTCACGCGGTGATCGACTGCGCAAACGGTGCTGCGTCTTCGATTGCGCCCGAGCTGTTTGCCGAACTCGGCGGCCGGGTCGAGCTGACCCACCACAGGCCCGACGGGCGGAATATCAACGCCGCCTGCGGCGCGCTGCATCCCGAGGTTGTTGCGGCCGAGACCAAGGCGCGGGGCGCCGCCATCGGCATCACGGTCGACGGGGATGCCGACCGCGCGCTCTTTGCCGATGCCGGGGGCCGGGTGGTCAACGGCGATGCGGTGCTGCTGCTGGCCGCCCGGGCGCTCAAGGCAGAAGGCAGGCTGGCCGCCGATACCGTGGTTGCCACCACCATGTCGAACATGGGTCTCGAGGCGGCCCTTGCCCGCGATTCCATCCGCATGCTGCGTGCGCCGGTCGGCGATAAGTATGTGCTCGAAATGATGCAGGAACACGGCGCCTCGCTCGGCGGCGAGCAGTCCGGACACATCCTGTTCCCGCACCTGGCCACCACGGGCGATGGCCTGCTGACCGCGCTCGTCGTGCTGGACATTGTGCGCCGGTCAGGGCGCAGGCTCGAGGAGCTGATCGCCGACTTGAAGGTCTTTCCCCAGGTCATCGAGAATGTGCGTGTCCGGGAGAAGAAGCCGCTCGAGCAATGCGCCACCGTGGCCGGCACAATCAAGGCGGCTGAAGATGCGCTTGCCGGACGCGGGCGCGTGGTCGTGCGCTACTCGGGCACAGAGGCGCTGGCTCGTGTCATGATCGAAGCCGAGTCCGAGGTCGAGATGCGCCACCACGCCGGCCAGATCGCGGAGGCGATCCGGCAGGAAATCGGCATTTAGTTCGCGCTGCCGTTCCCGACTGCGCGCGGCTGCGCGTGCAGCGACCCGATCCCAGCGATGATCCAGACGGCTCCCCGTACCGCGGGCGACCCTGTTCGCGAGCACGATCCGATTGGTAGGGTTCTGCATGGCGCCCAGCAGCCAGGATGGCGGGCAACAAGTACGGCGGCCAGAGGAGTAGGAGGTGAGAGGGTGTGACTCCGTGCTCCAGCATGCGCCTCACTCGCGCCTGCCGCTTGGCGAGGAGGAGAAGGAGGAGAGTGGCCTCCCGGCAAGCCGATGCTTACAAATCGCGCCAGTTCGCCCCCACGCCGATGTCCGCGACTACCGGCACCTTCAACTCCACTACATGCTCCATCTCGTGTTTGACGAGCTCTTTGACTGGCTCCACTTCCTCTTCAGGCACGTCAAAGAGCAATTCATCGTGCACCTGCAGGGTCATCTGGGTCGCGAGCCGGCGCTCCCGCAGCGCACCATCGATGCGGATCATGGCGACCTTGATGAGATCGGCAGCCGTGCCCTGGAGCGGCGTATTGACAGCCGTGCGCTCGGCAAAGCCACGCAGATTCGCATTGCGGCTCTCAATGTCCGGGATGGGCCGCGAGCGCCCGAACAAGGTCGTCACCCGCTGCTCCAAACGGGTCTGCTCCAGCACCCGCTCGATGAAAGCCCGGACCCCGGCATACCGCTCGAAGTAGCGGTCGATATACACGCGCGCTTCCTTCTGGTCGATGCCAAGGTTGGCCGCCAGGCCAAACGGCGAGATGCCATACACAATGCCGAAGTTCACCGCCTTCGCCCGGTTGCGCGTCTCCTTGTCCATCGCCTCGGGCGTGACTCCGAATACCTCGGAGGCGGTCAGCGTGTGTATGTCGCGGCCATTGCGGTACGCCTCGACCAGCAGCGGATCTTCTGAAAAGTGCGCCATCAGCCGCAACTCGATCTGCGAGTAATCCGCGGAAAGCAAGACGCGACCCGGCGCCGCAATAAAGGCCGCCCGTATCTCGCGCCCCAGAGCCGTCTTGACAGGAATATTCTGCAAATTCGGATTGGTGGAAGAAAGCCTGCCGGTCGCCGTACCCACCTGGTTGAAGGTTGTATGCACCCGTCCCTGGCTATCGGCAAGCAGGGGAAGCGAATCCACATAGTTCGACTTCAACTTAGTCAGCTGGCGGTACTCAAGCACCAGACGCGGCACATCATGATGCGCGGCCAGCTCTTCCAAAACATCCTGCGCGGTCGAGATCACCTTGCCTTTGCCGTACTTCAGCGGCTTGGGCAGCTCCATCTTGTTGAAGAGCACATCACCCAGCTGCTTGGGCGAGTTGATATTGAACCGATGCCCGGAGAGCGCAAAGACTTCCTCCCCCACACGATGCATCTCGGCGGCAAGCATCGTCTGCATCGCAGCCAGCACGTCTAAGTCAATGCGCACGCCGGCCTGCTCCATGCGCAGCAGAACCGGCACGAGCGGCAGGTCGATGGTCTCGTAGACCGTGCGCAGCCCACTGTTGGTCACGTCCTCGCGCAGCCCCGGCGACAGAGTGAACGTGGCATGCGCGGCCTCGGCCAGCGCGCCCTCCCCTTCCAGTTGCAGCGGCCGATTGCTGAAGCGCGCCGCGACGTCAGAAAGCCGATGCGTGCTGTGCGTCGGATTGACGAGATAGGAGTAAAGCATGAGGTCATCGTGCGCGCCGCCGAGCCTAATCCCCTCACCTTCGAGATGGCGCAGCGCGCTCTTGATGTCGTGCACCTGCTTGGGCACAGCGGCATCTTCAAGCAGGGCGCGGACGTCATCGGCAGAGACCAGCAGCGCAAGCGAGTCGCTGGCAGCCACGCCGAGACGCACGCCGCGCGGCCGCTCCGCGCGCCCGGCCGCGTCGGGCGGGGCGGCGAAGTCCAGCATCATCGTCTGCAGCTCCGGCTCCCGCTCCTCGATCGCTTCTGTCTCTTTCTCGCTTACCTGCTCGGCCGCCCGCTCGAACTCGCTCGCCTCGACCGCAAACGCAAATCCATGCGCACGCGCCTGCTCTCGAAACGCGTCAAGCTGCGCGGCGGTCGGCGCGGACACATACTCGATCGGCTGCGCCGGCTCCTCCGGCGCCAGCTCCTTGAGCAGCGAGGTAAATTCCAACTCGTTGTAGAGCGCCCGCACGGCGACAAGATTCGGCTCCGTGGTCTGCATCGCGGCATAGTCAAGCGCGACCGGCACCGAGCAGTGAATCGTGACTAACTCCTTGCTCAACAGAATCGCATCGCGATTGTTCTCAAGCGACTCGCGATAACTCTTGCGCTTGACCTCGGAGGCATGCGCCAGCACCTCTTCCACGCTTCCGTACTGCTGAATCAGATCCACCGAGCCCTTGTCGCCAATGCCTGGCGCACCCGGGATGTTGTCAATCGAGTCGCCGCGCAGCGCCATTACATCGACCACCTGCTCCGGGGACACGCCCAGTGTCTCGACGACCTTCTCCCGGTCCAGCACCAGGTTGTCCTTCATCGGGTTCAGTACTTTGACATGCTCGTTGACTAACTGCAGCATGTCCTTGTCACTGGACACAATAAACACAGGCGACCCTTGCCGCGACGCCTCGGCCGACAACGTGCCGATCACGTCGTCGGCCTCAACTCCCTCGTGCTGCAGGATGGGAATGTGAAAGGCCTCGAGCGCCCGGCGAATGTAGGGCAGCTGCTGGGCAAGGTCCGGCGGCATCGCCACGCGATTGGCCTTGTACCCGCCGTAATCGATCACATCGAAGGTCTGCGTCTTGAGATTCCACTTATTCACCGTCTTCATGGTGCTCGCGCGCTCATCGCGAAACACCGGCGAGCTTACATCGAAGATGGCAGCGAAATACCGCGGCGCAAAGTCGCGCCGCAGCTTGTTGATCATGTTGACAAAGACGAAGGTGGCGGCGGTGGGTGTGCCGCCGCGCGTAGACATGGGCCGCTGCCGCTGCATCGCGTGATAGGCGCGAAAGATGAACGACATCGTGTCCAGCAGGAAGACGGGCGGCTTGTCAGGCGTAGGCATCGCGATCCAGTTTACCGCCTGGTGCAGGCACGCAGCGCCCGGGCCGCTCAGCTCAGAAACATGCAGTCGCCGTAGGAGAAAAACCTGTAGCGCTCGGCAACGGCATGGCGGTAGGCGGCCATGACGGGCTCGTAGCCGGCAAACGCGCTCACCAGCATCAGCAGCGTGGACCGGGGCAGATGAAAGTTGGTCAGCAAGCCGCTCACCACGCGGAACTCGCTGCCTGGGGAGAGAAAGATCCCGGTCGTGCCGGAGTGCGGCTCCAGCTCGGCGCCCAGGCGCGCGCAGTGCTCGAGCGTGCGCACCACCGTTGTCCCGGCCGCGATCACGCGGCGATGCTCGCCGAGGGCGGCATTGACGGCGGCGGCGGTCTCGGCGGGCAGCGTGTAGCGCTCGGTGTGCAGCTCGATCTCGCTCAGCTGCTCCACGCGCACCGGCTGAAAGGTGCCGAGCCCCACGTGCAGGGTAAGCGGAACGACGGTGACGCCGCGGGCGCGGATGGCCCGCAGCGCCGGCTCCGAGAAGTGCAGCCCGGCTGTCGGCGCGGCAATCGAGCCGCGCTCCTCGGCGTAAACGGTCTGGTACCGCTCCCGGTCCGCACCCTCATCCCGACGATGGATGTAGGGCGGCAGAGGCATGTGGCCGAGTTCCTCAAGCACGGCATAAAAATCGTCGACAGGCGCAAAGCGCAGGGTACGCTGGCCAAATGCGCCCTGACCGATGACCTCGGCCGCGAGCAGAACTCGTCCGGACGGCGCGCGGAAGTGCAGGCGCGTCTCGAGCTGCACGCGCCGCCCGGGCCGCACCAGCGCCGTCCACTCCCAGGCGCACTGCTGCTCGGCAAGCAAGACTTCAATCCGCGCCGCCCGATGGCCCGGTTGCGGCTGCGCGTCGGCACGCTCGGCGTAGAGCCGCGCCGGGATCACGCGGCTGTTGTTGACCACCAGCACGTCGCCTGCCTGCAGCAGCGCGGGCAGATCGAGGAAGTGGCGATCGGCGAGCGCCCCGGTAGCCCGGTCGAGTGTCAGCATGCGCGCCCCGGCACGTTCCGCGGGCGGCTCCTGTGCGATCAACTCTTCTGGCAGGTGGAAGTCGAACTCTCGGACCAGCATGGTTCTTGTTCAGTCTAGAGCAGCGCAGCTCCGCGGCTCCAAAGGATGCTGCCTTCGCCCCGCCGAGTCTGGACCGCCGGGGCCAGGCTTACCCGGTGAGCTGCCCCGCGGCCCCGAGCGAAGACTGCTGCCGGCCAGGCCCGCGCACCGCGTCGCGCAGTGCGCGGCGAAGCGCCTGCGGCACCAGCAGAAACGCGAGACAGAGCAGGCACAGCTCCCAGGTCGGAGCACCCTGCTCCCACATACTCCGCACCAGGTACACCCGCTCGCGAAGCGAAGCACCGGCGCGGCCGGCCTGCGGCGCACACTCCGTGGCCACGAAAGCCGCGAAGGCGCGGGGCGTAAACAGGGCCTGCCGTTCCCGCGCCCAGCCTAGCGAGTACCGCCAGTCGGGTTTGCGCCCGACGCTGGTGCGATTGCCTTCCACATGAAAAATAGCCAGCGGTTCGGGCGACTGGCGTATCTCGACGCCGGGCGCAACGCTCACCCGTAGCAGCCAGTCCCAGTCCTGGTGCTTCTTCAGACCCGCCTCGAAAGGCACACGCACCAGCAGCGCGCGGTGGGCGAGCAGGGTCGATGTCTGCAGCAGCGCCGCTCCATAGCTCCAGCCTTGCCGGCAGAACAGGTATTCGGCCATGGGCTGGCCGGCCTGGTAACAGCGGCGCGGCCAGATCGTCTCAAAGCGAGGCCCGCGCGCGAGCACCGCAGAGGCGATCACCGGGTCCGGACACCGGCATTGCGCCCCCAGAGCCAGCTGAACGGACAGCTTGTTCGGCAGCCACAGATCATCATCATCCAGAAAGGCGATCCATGCCCCGCGCGCGTGCCGCACGCCGAGGTTCCGCGCTTCCCCGCCGCCGACCGGCTCCGCCAGAGCCACCACCCGCACCGGGGCGGGCGTCTTGGCGGCCTCGAACGCGGCCAGCGCGGCCAGCGTGGCCGGGTCGGGACCATCGACGACCACGATCACCTCCAGCAGGCCTTCACTCTGGGCCAGCACGCTCTCGATCGCCGCGACCACCATCTGCGGGCGGTTGCGGGTCGGGATCACGGCGCTTACTTCTGCTGCCCGGCGCACTTCCATCTCGCTTCGAGCCTAGGCGCAACCAGGGCAGTTGCCGCGGAGATTGCACCCTACACTCACACCAAAGTAAGGTGCATCGCGGACGTGCGAGGCGAAATCGCACACTCTACAATCGTTGCGTGAGCACCCGGCCACCAGCGCTCCCTCTTGAAAGCACACGCCGCGACCGGCAGCCGGGCTTCTGCTGTTGAGCGCTGCGGGTACGCTGCGCGCCTCAGTCATCGGTGCAGGCCCCAACGGGCTGGCCGCCGCGGTCGCGCTCGCGCAGGCCGGCCTGTCCGTCCGAGTTTTTGAAGCCCAGTCCACCGCGGGCGGCGCGGCACGCACCCTCCCGCTCACGTTGCCCGGCTTCCGGCACGACTTCGGCTCGGCCGTTCACCCGCTGGCTGCGGGCTCGCCCTTCTTCACCACCCTGCCGCTGGCCGAGCACGGCCTCCGCTGGCTGCACCACCCCACCCCGCTCGCGCACCCCCTGGACGACGGCACCGCGGTCACCCTCGAGCGCGACCTCGGCCAGGCGATCCTCGAACTGGGACCCGATGGCCGCGCCTGGCAACAGTTGATGGAGCCCTTTGTCACCCGCTGGCCGGCCTTTGCTGACGAGATTCTCGGCCCCGTCGTCCATCTGCCGCGCAGCCCGTTACTGCTGGCGCGCTTCGGCGTCTTTGCTCTGGCCCCGGCCGAGCTGCTGGCGAAGACGCTCTTCCGCAGCCCACGCACCCGCGCGCTCTTCGCCGGGCTCGCCGCGCACTCGTTCCTGAGCCTGCGCTCGCCGCTCAGCGCCGCTGTCGGCATTGTGCTCGGCGCGGCCACGCACGCGGTCGGGTGGCCCATCCCCCAGGGCGGCGCGCAGTGCATTGCCGATGCGCTTGTGTCCGTGCTGCAAGCCCACGGCGGCGCGCTCCACACGGGCAGCCCCATTGACTCACTCGAGGCCGCCTCGGACGGATCCGATCTGTTTGCAACCGACGCTGCTACGTTCTTCGATGGGTCACCGGCACAGTTACAAAAGATTGCCGGAAGACGCCTGCCGCCCGGCTACCAGCGCACGCTCAAGCGATTCGTCCCCGGGCCGGCCGCCTTTAAGATCGACTACGCTTTGTCCGAGCCGATCCCCTGGCGCGCAGCCGCGTGCCGCCGCGCGTCCACGGTTCACATCGGCGGCACGCTTGAAGAGATCGCGCAGTCGGAAGCGCAGATGACGCGCGGCCTGCTCAGCCAACGCCCCTTTGTGCTGCTCGCCCAGCCGAGCCTCGCCGATCCCACCCGGGCCCCGGCCGGCAGGCATATCGCCTGGGCCTACTGCCACCTGCCGAACGGTTCGGCCTTCCATGCCGGCCCGTTGATCGAGGCCCAGATCGAACGCTTTGCGCCCGGCTTTCGCGAGTGCGTCCTGGCCCGCACCGTCTCTACGCCGCAGATCCTTGAAGCGCAGGACGCAAACCTGGTCGGCGGCGATATCTCGGGCGGGGCCATGACGCTTGGACAAACGCTGCTGCGCCCCACCTGGCGCACCTACCGGACCCCCGATCCGCGGCTCTTTCTCTGCTCCGCCTCGACCCCGCCCGGCGCAGGGGTGCACGGCATGTGCGGCTTCCACGCCGCGCAGGCCGCACTCCGCTCGCTCCGTTTGTGACATGGCCGCCCTGGCCTCGAAGCGCGGCACCAACCCGCCACGTGCATACTCAGAGAAGAGGCGCCAGATGCTCCGCTTACCACTCGCACTCCTGCTTGCCAGCCTTCTGCCACTCGCGGCAGCCGCCCAGGCTCCCTCGCCCCTGGCCTACGACTGCCATCACACCAGCCAAACCATACGCATCGACGGCAGACTCGACGAGGCGGCCTGGAAACAGGCCCCGTGGACGACCGACTTCGTCGACATCGAAGGCTCCGCCCGGCCCCGGCCTCGCTACCGGACGCGCGCAAAGATGCTCTGGGACGACCGCTACCTCTACATCGCCGCCGAGCTTGAAGAACCGGATGTGAAGGCCACGCTCACCGCGCACGACTCGGTCATCTTTCATGACAACGACTTTGAAGTCTTTCTCAAGCCCCTTCCCGCCACCGACAGCTACTACGAGTTCGAGATGAACGCGCTCAACACCGGCTGGGACCTGTTTCTGAACAAGCCCTACAAGGCCGGCGGCAAGGCGGACAATGGCTGGGATATCCAAGGCTTGAAGACGGCCGTCGCCGTCGAGGGCACGCTCAACCGATCCACCGACACCGACCGCGGCTGGACCCTCGAGATCGCCTATCCGCTCAGCGCCTTCCAGCCCCGCCAGGATGTGCCCCGGCCGCAGGAGGGCACCGAGTGGCGCATCAACTTCAGCCGGGTCGAATGGAAGCCCGGCCAGGCCCGCGAAGACAACTGGGTCTGGAGCCCGCAGGGATTGATCGACATGCACGTGCCCGCACAGTGGGGCTATCTCCGCTTCCGGGCTCGCTAGGGCGGCACAGGCACCGCGGGCACGAAAAGCTGCGGCACAGGCACCGCGGACACACAAAAAGGAGCCGCATCGCTGCGGCCCCTTCCACCTGCACCGAACGCGCTACTTCAGAGCGATCCCGGGCAGAATCGCTGTCCCTTCGGCCCGCACGCCCTCGAGCGCATTCGGGTCCAGTCCGAGCGCTGTCAGGATCGTAGGCGCCACCTGCGCGGTCGCCGTCGGCGTGGAGACCGTCTTCGGCACCAGGTAGGGATTGGCCAGCAGCAGGACCACGTTGGTGTCGTCGTGCGAAAAACCGCCATGCTCTGCCAGCTTCTTCTTGCTGTTCGAATAGGTGACGCCCACGTTCGGCGTCACCAGGATGTCGGGCGTGCGCGAATCCTGTCCCGGCTCCAGACCACCCACGTTGTAGTTCAACGCGAGCGACGGTCCGTAGAAGATCTCCCCCAGCCCGATCGCTGCGGCGTTCTGCTCGAGCGTCGCCACGGCAGTCTTCACGCTCGCGCCCTTCTTCAGCCACAGCATGGAGATATCGTCCTCGGTCGCCCCGATACCGGTCGGATTGAGAGGAGACTCGGATTCCGGCAGCAGGCTTGCGAGCAGCGTCGCCGGGGTCGTGGTCCCGTTCGCCTTGTAGAGGTTGGGATCAATGGGCGACTGACCGTGCTTGGCGGTCACGATGATCAGCGTGTCGTCAAAGTGGCCGCTGTTCTTGAGCTCGTTCACCATATCGCCGATGGCCGCGTCGACGTATTCGATCTCCTTGAGCAACTCCGGGCCCGGCGTCCCTTCGGCATTCTTGTAGCCACCCGTACCGATGGTGCCCTCGATCAGTTTCTGACCCACACTGACCGCCTGGAAGTTCATCCCGAAGATGGCCGGCACCTGCGCCGGCTTGCCTGCGTGCGTCTTGCCGTCGATCTGGTTCAGGATCGCATTGACCTTCAACTGGTCGTAGCACTGGATGTTTTCAAAGCTGTTGGTCCAGGCAGTCAGATCGCCCGCCGTGTCCCGAACCGTCGCGCACGAGGCGCCTTCAGACGTCCTGACCCCGGGCAGGGCCACCACGGCGGAGTTGATCTCGGGCGCGTAGAAATCATCCAGGCCCTTGCCGCCGGGGCCGGCAACCGAGGAGTACGCCGGGTGCTTGTCGGCCCAGGCCGTGTACCCGCCCGCCGCATGGACGACGCCGAAGACCGTGTTGGTCCGCACAAAGTTCCACGGGTAGACCGGCGCGCAGCCCGCCGCAGGATCGCGCGGCAGCTTCTTCGGGTCGATGGACGCGAACCCGCCCTCGGTCAGCCCCGCCCCCGGCGCCCCGCCGTTCAGCTTGGTCTGGTCGAGGTCAATCCCTTCCTCGTACTCGGTCGTGGTCCCGGTCGGAATGCCGAACGCCGTGCACGGTCCCCCCGCGACCCCGTTGCCGGTGGTGATCGTGGGCGCGTCGAGCGCACGGTCATAGGCCACATCGTAGTAAACGCCCATCGTCTTCGGCGTCGAGCCGGAGACGATCGCCATCAGCCCGGGAAAGGAGTCCGAGGGCTTGGAAGTAGAGGCCGCCGTGTAGTTGACGGCGATCTGGCCGAGCGCGGCCAGGTTCGGACAGTAAGGCTGGCCGCCGTTCGCGCCCTGCACCCCCTCGACGCAGTTCTTAAAGTCCACCGCGTGCATGCCATCCACACTCAGCAGCAACACATGCTTGGCCGGCCCTGAGGCGGACGTAAGGCTGGTTTGCGCGATGGCGCTTGTTGCGGCTGCGAGCGAGACGATGGCAGCAGCACCGGCGATCTGGATCAAATGCTTGTTCATATAACCCCCGCTCCCGTTGATAGCAGCGCCAGGGGTGGCCAGGTGTTACGCGCTCATGAAGATTGGGTTACGAAACAGAAGAGCTTCACCGCGCCGGGCGCCGGTTCGCCCGGGAGCGCCTCCGCCTCGAGCCCGGCACACCGCCTGAAGCCCGGCACGAGGCGCCGAGCGCGGCACGAGGCCCTTAGCGCTGCACCAAAACGTTGGCCGGCAGCGAGCTGACGTCGTCCGACTCGCTCCCATCGCCGAGCCCGCCGTAGCGCCGCTCGCGCTTCTGGTAGTCCTCGATCGCCTCGAGCAGATGCACGCCGCGGAAGTCCGGCCACAAGCGGTCGGTGACGAAGATCTCGGTATAGGCGATCTGCCACAGCAGGTAATTCGAAAGCCGCATCTCGCCCGAGGTGCGCACCAGAAGATCCGGGTCCGGCATGTGCGAGGTGTACAGATGCCGCTCGATATCCTGCTCGGTCACATCGTGCGGGCTCTTCCCGGCGCTTGCTATCTCGAGCGCCAGCGCGCGGAAAGCATCCACCAGCTCGCACCGGGCGCCATAGTTGAGCGCCAGCGTCAATGTCGTCCCGGTATTGCGCGCTGTTTGCGCCGCCGCCCACTCCATGCGCTCGCGCACCTCGCTCGGCAGCTCGTGGGTGCGGCCGATGTAGCGGATGCGCACATTATTGTCGTTCATGCGCTGGACATTGTTCGAGAGGTAGTTTGAAAGCAGCCGCATCAGGAAGTTGACTTCCATGCGCGGGCGGCGGAGGTTGTTTTCGAGCGAAAAGGCGTAGAGCGTCAGCCAGGGGAGATCGATGCGCGAGGCGGTCTCGACCACATACTGCACGGACTCGGCGCCCTGCTGATGGCCGAGGAAGCGCTTCAGCGAGCGCTTGCCCGCCCAGCGGCCATTGCCATCCATGATGACGGCCACGTGCTGGGGCAGGCGTGCCGCGTCGAGACGCCGGTAAACGGCCTGCTCGTCGGCTGAAAGTTCATGCACGCGGCTGGGCTGCTTGGACGGCAAACGGCGACCTCTCCCTGACCGTAGCATACCGCTTCGAGCGCCGGGAAGACATCGCGGCAGGTAACTCTGGTGCCCGTGGGCCGGCCGTCGCCGCAAGGCCGCCCTAGGCCAGCCCCGTAGCCCGCCGCCCCGACGCCATATCCCGCACATGGTTCAGAAACACCGAGCGCTGGTAGGCGTTCATGCGGCCCACGTGGGGCAGCAGTTCGGCCAGGAACGGGTCAGCCAGGGTAGAGAGCACTGCGTCCAGCCTGCGGCTGCGCGCATCCTGCACCAGTGCGCAGACATTTGCCTCCAACGCCTTCGCCAGCCGCTCCAGCGAGGAGAGCGTGGGCATGGCCTTGCCGTTCTCGATCTTCGAGATGTAGGTGCGCGGTACCTGCATGCGCAGGGCGAGTTCGCGCTGGCTCAAACCACGCTCGTGGCGCAGATCACGCACCGCCTTGGCAACGTCGAGCGACGGGGCCGCTGCAGCGGGAGCATGGGCGTGCATGGGAGCGGGGACCAGCGATAGAAGTTGCGGCTCCGGCTCCTCCTGCTCGAGCGGCTTGCGGCACCGGCGGCAGTGAGAGTCGATCGTGCGAAACTGCACCAGGTTGCAGTGTTCGCACCGTAGTACCTCGCGAGCCTCAACGGTTGCTAAGGTAGTTGCCATAATTTGTGACGGAGGCCAGAGCCGGCTTCCTGCCCGGCAGAGGAACAAGCGATTCCCCTGCAAGTCAAGCTAACTTTGCGGCCCGGGTACCCTGCTTGTCAAGTGGAATACAGGGGTCCTACCCTAAAGTAAGCAGATAAATCCCGACAAGAACCGAAAAGGATGGTGTATGGCGGAAGATATCAGCCGCGAGCGGGCCTGGAACCTGCTCAACGAGTACACCAGCGGCGCAAGCCTGCTCAAACACGCGCTCAGTGTAGAGACCTGCATGGCGGCCTGGGGAGCGCGCCAGGCCGCCTCGCTCGGGCTCGACGCGGCCGAAAGTGCACGCCTGGTCGAGCGCTACCGGGCCACCGGACTGCTGCATGACTTCGACTACGAGCAGTATCCGTCGCCGGCCGAGCACCCGTTTGTCGGCGTGCGCATCCTTGCGCAGCAGGGCTGGCCGGAAGAGGTCCGCACCGCCATCCTGGGCCACGCGCCTTACTCCGGCGTGCCCCGTCAGACCCACCTGGCACGGGCGCTCTTTGCCTGCGACGAGCTCTCCGGCCTGCTGACTGCCTGCGCCCTGGTCAAGCCTTCGCGCGCCATCGCGGATGTGGAAGTAGCCGGCGTGCGCAAGAAAATGAAAGACAAGGCATTTGCCCGCGGGGTGAGCCGGGAAGACATTGTGCTGGGCGCGGCTGAGCTGGGTGTGGAGCTGGAGGAACAGATCGGCTTCTGCCTGCGCGCCATGCAGGCCAATGCAGCCGCGCTGGGCTTGGCGGGCGGTTGATCTACAAACCTGCGCCGCAACCCTGCGCCG
>CAZZYH010000064.1:0-17129 GCA_964658225.1 Vulcanimicrobiota bacterium
GGTGCTGCTGCTGGTGCTTGCCGCGCCCTGGTGGCTGTGGCAGATGGCGCGCACCGGCAAGTACCGCGAGGGGCTTCCCGAGCGACTGGGACGCATTCCTGCCCGCTTTGGGCGGGTGCCGGGCGCCCCGGCGCGGCCGGCGGCCGAGCCCAGCGTCTGGGTGCATGCCGTTTCGGTGGGTGAGGTGCTGGCCGCCGCGCGTCTGGTCGAAGAACTGGCCTCCGCGCTGCCCGACACCGTGGTCTATGTTTCGACCACGACGCGGACCGGCCAGGCGCTCGCCCGGACGCGCTTCGGCCCGGAGCGGGTCTTCTACTTTCCGCTGGATTTCGCTTTTGCCATCCGTGCCTGGCTGCGCTTTCTGCGCCCGGGGTTGGTGGTGCTGGTCGAGAGCGAGTTCTGGCCCCGGATGCTGATCGAGTGCCGACGCGCCGGGGTGCCGGTGACGGTCGTGAATGCGCGGGTCTCCGATCGCTCCTGGCCACGCTATCAGCGGCTGCGGCTGCTCTGGCGGCCGCTGCTCGCCTCGCTTCGCCTAGTGCTGGCGCAGAGCGAGCGCGATGCCGAGCGGCTGCGGTTGCTTGGGGCCGAAGGCGCGCGGGCCGGAGGCAATTTGAAGTACGACACGCGCGTGGCCTGCCCGGCGCCGGCAACCGCGCAGCTCCGCGCGCGCCTGGCTCCCGGGGTGCGAGTGGTCGTTTGCGGCTCTACACTGGCGGGCGAAGAGGAGCTGCTGCTGCGCGCCCTGCCGCTTGGCGAGTTGGTCACGATATTCGCTCCCCGACATCCGGAGCGATTTGAGGAGGTAGCGCGGTTGCTGGCTGCAAGCGGTCGGCTCTTTGCACGGCGCTCTTCATGGGAAGGGGAGGGGGCGCCGGGGAACTTCGGTCCGGGCACGGTCCTGCTGCTGGACTCGGTCGGTGAGCTGGCCTCGGTCTACTCGCTGGCAACGCTCGCGGTGCTGGGCGGGGGCTTTCTGTGGCCCGGCGGGCACAACCCGCTTGAGCCGGCGCAGTTCGGTGTCCCGGTGGTGATGGGCGCCCGATACGCGAACTTCCGCGATGTGGTCGAAGCCTTGCGGAAGGCCGACGCGGTTCTGATCACCGACGCCGCAGGGCTCCGAACGAGCCTGGCGGGCATTTTGGCAGATGCGCAACGGCGGCGTGCGATGGGCGAGCGGGGCCGGGGTGTCTTTGATCGCGAGGCCGGCGCAACCGGCTATGCCCTGGCCGCATTGCTCTCGCTGGTGCAGGGCGCGCCCAACGCATCTCCAGGTATCGCGTCCGAGAATGCTCGGAAGCATGGGAGCCGCGACAGCAAGGTTCCCGGTTGAACCGGTCCCACCCACTCGAGAGCGCGCAGGGCGGCTGGTCGGGGCTGCTGCGGCCGCTGGTGCCCCTCTATGCCGGCGTGGTCGCGGCCAGGAACACGGCCTATGCGCGGCAGTGGCTGCGAAGCTCCCAGCTGCGGGCGCCGGTGATCAGTGTCGGGAATCTTTCGGTGGGCGGGTCAGGCAAGACGCCGCTGGTGATTCGCTTGGCGCAGCTGCTGGCTGCGCGCGGGTTGGCTGTCGACGTACTCTCGCGCGGCTACGGGCGTCAGTCGCGAGCCACCGAGCGGGTGCACCCGGAAGCGGACGGCGCGAGTGCAGAGCGTTACGGCGATGAGCCGCTGCTGATCGCCCGGGCGAGCGGCGTGCCGGTTTACGTCGGCGCCAGCCGCTACGCCGCTGGACTGCTCGCGGAGCAGGGGGGCGGCTCTCCGCGGGTGCATCTGCTCGACGATGGCTTTCAGCACCGGCAGCTGGCGCGCGCGGTGGACATCGTGGTGCTGCACGGCAGTGACTTTGCCGCAGGACTGCTGCCTGCCGGGCGCCTGCGCGAGCCGCTGGCGGCGCTGGGGCGGGCATCGATTGCGGTTCTGCGGGAAGAGGATGCGGCTCTTGAGCCCGGGCTTCGCGGGCGCTTCCGCCATCTGCGTGTCTGGTTGATGAAGCGCGAGATCGCGCTACCCGAGCAGGCCCTGGGGCAGCCGGCGTTCGCTTTCTGCGGAATCGGCTACCCGGAAGAGTTTTTCACCTCTCTGGCCCGGGCCGGCGCTGAGATCAGGGCCACGCGCGCATTTCGCGACCACCACGCCTGGACAGACCAGGACGTTTCCGGGCTGGTACGCGGTGCGCAGGCGAGTGGGGCGCGCTGGCTGCTGACCACCGAGAAAGACCTGGTGCGCATGAGCGCCTCGCACCGGGCTGTGCTCGGCGAGGCTGCGCGGCTGGCCGCAGTGCCGCTGCGGGTGCGCCTGCTGGGGGAGGACGCAGCGATACGCGAGATGCTGCTGAAGGTCGGCCTGCCTGCCGATGCCGGGTGCTAACCCCGGGGCGGAGAGCGAGGGGCGGAGGCTTGCGCCCGGCGCGCGCGGCGGCCGCGAGCGCAGAGCCTGCCGGTGGCCTGTGCGAAAATCAAGCTTTGGCTCAAGACGAAAAACAGCTACGGGTACTCATCCTCCGGCTCGGTGCGATGGGCGATATTCTGCACGCGCTTCCCGCGGTGACCGCTTTGCGTCGGGCACACCCGGAATGGCTGCTGGGCTGGGCAGTGGAGCCCCAGTGGCGCGAGCTGCTCGCTGCGCCGGGAGCCCGGGCGCGAGGCCCCGAGATGCCGCTGGTTGACCGCATCCACCTGGTCGCAGCCAAGCAGTGGGGACGCCGGCCGCTCTCGCCGGCCACCCTGCGCGAGCTGCTGCGCCTCCGGGTCGAGCTGCGCGGCGCCTGCTATGACGTGTGCCTGGACCTGCAGGGCGCAATCCGCTCGGCTCTGGTCGGCCGCTGGGCGCGCTCGGCGAGGCTGATCGGCGAAGCCGAACCCCGCGAGCCGATCGCGCGCTGGCTGTTCTCGGACCGCGTCGCAACCCGGGGTACGCACGTGATCGAACAGGCGGCCGAGGTGACGCGCGCCGTCGCCAAGGATGCGCTGCCGCTGGGTCTGCCTAGCCTGCCTGGCGACGCAGGAGCCGAGGCCTGGGCCGAGGCCCACGCGCCCGCAGCCCGCTTCGTTTTGCTCGGCCCGGGCGCCGGATGGGGGGCCAAGCGCTGGCCGCCCGCCCGGTACGCGGCGGTGGCGCGGGCGCTGGTCGCAGATGGCATTCCGGTGGTGGTGAACGCAAGCCCGGCCGAGCAGCGGCTAGGAGAAGAGGTGGCTCGCCAGAGCGGAGCCCTGGCTCTGGTGCCGACCCTATCGCAGCTGATCGCGCTCAGCCGCCGCGCGACGCTGGCCATCGCCGGCGATACCGGCCCCCTGCACCTGGCTGCGGCGTTGGGACGGCCCGTGGTCGGCATCTACGGGCCCACGGACCCGGCCAGGAATGGACCTTATCACGGTGAACACGTTGTCCTGCGGCATCCGGAGAGCAGGCGCGACCATGCCCGGCGCGCGGAGCCGGAGGCAGGGCTGTTGACAATCACGCCGGACGAGGTCCTCGATGCCGCCCGCGGGCTGCTCGCGAGGGAATCTGCGCAGGTGCGGGTGGGTCGCTGATGGGGGAACGCTGGCGGCAGCTGGCTCGCCGGATCCGGGTGCCCACGGGCTTTGCCTTTGCCGCCCTGTATCTGGCCATGGCTCGTCCGACCCTAGCCTCGATCCTGTGGAGTCTGCTGCTGGTCGTTCCCGGGCTTGCGCTTCGGGCCTATGCTTCCGGCTATGTCCAGAAGAATGCCGAGCTGACGACCACCGGTCCCTATGCCTACACGCGGAATCCGCTCTACTTGGGGTCGATGCTGCTGGCCTTCGGCTTTGCCGGCGCCGCGCGCAGCCTCGGGATCGTCGGGGTGCTGGCTGTCTTCTTCGTGGTGATCTACGTGCCGACGATCCGAGCGGAGGAGGAGTACCTGCGGGTGCACTTCGCGGGCTTTGACGAATACGCCCGCCGGGTACCCCGGCTGATCCCGCGCCCCTTCCCCAGCCGCTCCTCAGCGTCTCCTGGCCCCGGGGCAGGAGCGTTCGCGCCTGCACTTTACGGGAAGCACCGCGAGTACAATGCCCTCATGGGTGCGGTTGCAGTCTACGTTGCGCTGGCACTGCGGCTCCACTTTCTACGCTGAATCCGTCGAAGAAGCTTGCTCCGGTGGCAAGTGCTCGCGCCGTCCCGAGCCCCCGACCTGGCTGGGCTTTCCTGGGATCCGGTTTGCCTGGCGGCGCCTCAAACTACGCCGCTCGTTGGTGGCGACAACAGGAGAGTTTCTCGCATTGAGCTTGTCCTTCCGCATCTTGCGCCCGCACCGGAAACTGCTGGCCGCTTCAGTCCTCGGCGTCTTTCTCGCGGGATCGAGCCTAGGCGCACGCGCTCTCGGCCAGTTCGCCAGCCAGCCGGCGAAGCAGAACGGGAGCAAGCCCGGCAGTGCGGCCTCCAGCCAGGCCGCTGCTCTGGGGCGCCCTATCGCCACGGCAAACCTGCCCGCGCCCCGTCCGGGCTGGACCTACCCGCAGCGCCAGACGCTTACCTACGAGGTCGATTGGCGGGTCTTCCCGGCCGGCACCGCGGTTGTGCACCTGGAGCAGAGTGGGGACGCGCAGCGCGTCACCGTCACCGGCGACTCGCTGGGAGCCTTCAACCTCATCTTCCGCGTCAGCGATCGCTTTCAGTCCGCATTCGGGCTCAAGACGGGATGTTCGACCGGGATCACCAGGCAGCAGACCGAGGGCAGCCGCCAGGTGAACGCTGACCAGCAGTTCAGCAACCGGCAAAGCCACGCCACCTATGACGAGCGGACGCTGATTACCCATAGCCATCGTGTCGAGCAGACTTCGATCCCGGCTTGCGTGGTCGACCCGCTGTCGGCGATCTTCTACGTTGCATCGCAGCCTCTGCAGGTCGGCCAGCAGTTTCACCTGCCCGTTGTCCAGGCTGCCAGCGCACTCGATGTGACCGTCCACGTTGAAGCGCGCGAGGCCTTGCGCACCCCGTCTACGACCTACCAGACGCTGCGCGTGCAGCCGACCTGGACGAACACGGTGGTCAGAAACAGCGGCAATATCTGGGTCTGGTACACCGACGATGACCGTCACATCCCGGTCCAGGTGCGGGCGCGGCTCTTTTGGGGAACCATCACGTTCCGCCTGACCACCATCGAGCAGAAGTAACGAAGCGCGTCGCGGGCGGCCCCGCACCTGTTCGGCATTGAGAGGCGAGCGACGCATCAGCGACGCGGCGCGTGAACGGGAGGGAGAGCGATTGAAGAGAATCCACAGCTGCAGCGCCTGCTTTCGCTCGGTCGTCCGCGGCTGGACCCCTGCGGTCGTGCTCTTTTGCGCAGGCCTTGGTTTGGCAAGAGGCGCTGCGCCCGTCAGCGGCTACACGGTGGTTGCCCGGTACCCGCACTCGACCTCCAGCTACACGGAGGGCTTGCTGTACATCGACGGGCTCTTTTACGAGGGGACCGGGCTGCAAGGCCACTCCTCGGTGCTTGCGATCGAGCCGGCGACGGCCAGGGTCGTGCAACGGCTGGACCTGCCCGCGCAATACTTTGGCGAGGGGATCGTGAACTGGGGCGCCCAGCTCTACGAGTGGACCTGGCAGTCGCATGTCTGTTTCGTCTATGACCGCGCCAGCCTACGTCTGGTCAGGCAGTTTGCCTACACCGGCGAGGGCTGGGGCATGACCCGCGATGCTGCCTCGATCATTACCAGCGATGGCACGGCTACGTTGCGCTTTCGTGATCCTCTCTCCTTCGCCGAGACTCGCCGGATCGTCGTCAAGGATGGCACCCAGCCAGTAGATCTCCTGAACGAGCTCGAGTATGTGAAGGGCGAGATCTATGCCAACGTCTGGCACACCGACCGGATCGCACGCATCTCTCCGCGGGACGGGCGGGTGCTTGGCTGGATCGACCTGGCCGGCCTGCTGCCAGGGGTGGAGAAGCTCAACGATGAGGCGGTGCTCAACGGCATCGCTTACGATGCCGAGCACGACCGGCTCTTCGTCACCGGGAAGCAGTGGCCGACCATTTTCGAGATCAAGCTGACGAGCCGTGCCAAGGATGCCGGCTCCCGCTGATCCAGAGCACCGAGCGGGCTTGCTCAGTGGATGCGGAATCGCTCCCGCATCAATCGCTGCAGGCGCGGACGGTAGAGCAGGTTATAGGCTTCTTCTTTGTCCGGGAACATGGCCAGCGCGGCATCGCGACTGTCGCCGATCAGCTGCGCTGCTTCGTCGATGGTGAGCGACTGATCCTGCGCAATCACGGACATGACCACGTCCATCATCAGCTGCAGCCTGCGCAGCTTGCGGCTCTCCTCGCGCAGCTCGCTGGCTGACTGGGACTCGGTCGCGGGTGGCGCGTGCTCTTCCCTCTGTGCCCCGTTTGTGCCCATGCGTTCGTGCACCTCCGTGTACTCGTGGGATTGTCTTTGCGTGATGCTATACCCGGGGTCGGGAGCGGCAAAGTGGCTTTTGGGCGTGGCGTGAGGTTTCGCCTTTTGTTCCACGTGGAACAATTCACCTGGAACGATTCGCGGTTGCGGGCGGCATCGCAAACCGCGTGCTCCCTGGAAGGTGGGTGGCTCGGTCGAGCAGTCCAGCGCTCTTCAGTCCGAGCGGTCGCCGAGCCAGTGGTGCTGCCTCCCCGCCCAGGGCTCCGCGCTGACCCCTCTGCCGTCCAGGTAAAAGGTCGTGGCGCCAAACATGTCGGTACGGTAGGTGCGCACGTGCGATCCTTCGAGCTCTTCGAGAATCTCGTGCCGCGGGTGTCCGTAGAAGTTCTTGCGCCCGACAGAGATGACCGCGTAGCGCGGCGCCAGGGCAGCCAGGAACCCGGGAGTTGTCGAGGAGCGGCTCCCGTGGTGTCCTACCTTGAGCAGATCGACAGGGGCCACGCCGTTGGCCAGCATCGCGGCTTCTGCCGGAGCTTCGGCATCGCCTTCCAGAAGGGCAGAGGTGTTGCCATAGCGCAGGCGCAGGACCAGCGAGTCGTTATTGCTTGGCTGGGCGCGCGGAACGTAGGCAGAGGAGGGCCAGAGCGCCTGCACCTCGGTGGCGGCTGCCAACGGCCAGGTATCCCCGGCGTGATGCGCTACCAGCGGGATGCGCAGCGCGGTGGCCTCTGCGGTAAGCGCCGCATACTCGGGCGAAGCCGGATTGTTCCCGATCCAGAGGACGCGGGGACGAAAGTTGGCCAGCACGGCAGGCATGCCGCCAATATGGTCGGTGTGTGCATGCGAGATCGCGACCGCGTCCAGGCGCTGGATGCCGCGGGACCAAAGGACAGGAGAGACGACGTCCTCGCCGATATTGAAGCTGCTGTCGATAGGCGCGCCTGCGATGCCGCCGGCGTCGACCAGCAGCGAGTGCCCGTCAGGGGTGATCACGAGCAGGCAGTCGCCCTGGCCGACGTCGATCGCCGTGACCTCGAGGGCGCCCGCGCGATGCACCACCGACTGCGGCGCAACTGTGAGAAACGCAGCCAAGAGCAGGGCGGCGCAGGCGGCAGCCGGACCCCAGCGTGCGCACCGGACCAACCACACGGCGAGCGCGATGAGCAGGATCCAGAGCACGATGCGCGGGGCTGGGGGCGCCGGGATGCGGTAGTCGCCGGCATGCATGCTCGAGAAGAAGGTCACGATGCCGTTCACCACGTGGAGCAGCCCGGCCGCCGCGGCCGCGGGCAGAACGGCCCAGGCCGGCGTGATCATGAGCACGGCGAAGGTGGCGAGCGCAGCCGGCAGCAGCAGTCCCACAAAGGGCACGATGAGGAAGTTGACAGGCAGCCCCAGCACCGTGATCCGATGGAAGTAGATCGCCATGGGCAGCGCCATGAGCAGCTCGACGATGACCGAAATCAGCAGCAGCTCGAAAGCCTGGAGCACGCGGAGCACGCACCAGGGGAGCGCCCGGCGCGCAAACCAGCGACCGGTAAGCGGGGAGAGGTGCTCGATGATCAGCCGCAGCGTCACCCGGTACTGGGCGATCTTGGGCGGCAGGGAGGGGTCCACGGGGAGCAGAAACAAGCTGCGCGTGGCGCGGAGGTAGGGCGCTACGCTGCGCTCGATCAGCGGCGCGGCAACGCCCCCAATCGCAACCACTGAAAGCAGGGTCATCTGCAGGCTTGAGCCGAGCAGAGCACGCGGGTTGGCCGCAATCAGACACAGCGAAGCCAGCCCCAGCGCCTGCAAGGCGTATCGCTCGCGGAAGATGAGCCGTCCGATCAGGAAGAGCGTAACCATCCAGAAGGAGCGCTGCACCGGCTCGCCGAAGCCGGTGAACAGGGCGTAGCCAAACGAAAGCGCCAGCGTGAGGACGGTCGCGGCGAGATTGGGCAGATGCAGCCGACGCGCGACGACAAAGATGACCGACGCGAAGATGGCCAGGTGCATGCCCGAGACCACCAGCAGGTGAAAGCTGCCGGTGCGCTCGAAGCCAATGCGGGTGGCGTGCTGCAGGTAGGTGCGATCCCCGGTGAGCATGGCGGTGAGCATGCTTGCGTCGGCCTGGCCGAGGCGCAGCCACGATGGCACTTGCTGCTCGATCGGCTGCTCGGAGAGGGCGACGATCCGGCTGCTGGCCTGTGTCTGCAGCAAGTGCAGGCGGCAGGCAAGGCTCGGGCTGCCTTGTCCGACCAAAACCGCCTTATCGGCGGCGGCCGAGCCGAGCGCGCCGATGCCCTGCTCGTGCAGGTAGGCGCTCGTGTCCCAGACGCCTGGATCGAGATAGCGCTGCTCGGTGTGCATGACCGCCGCGACCCGCAGCTTCGTGCCGCAGGTCAGCGCCGGTAGATGGCCGCCGATCGGCGCATAGAGGGAGAGGCGCAGGCCACCCGCCATCGGAATGGGAGCGGCTCCGGCGCTCGCGACCCGCACATCGACGCGCTGGACCTGCTCTTCGCTCGTCTTGTGTCCGAAGAAGGCGGTGTGAGTGGCATGGCGCACTGGCTCGATCCGCACGACTTCGCCGGTCACACTCTGTTCGGCACCGTCAGCGATCGCAGCCAGCTCGCGCTGCGGCTGAACGGGTGGCTGCAGCTCGCAGCAGAACGCTCCAAGCAGCAGAAACAACAATCCTAGGGCCACGAGCACGATGCGCACTGCGCATCGGGCGGCCAGCAGGGTGAGCGCCGCCAGCGCCACAATGCCGGCCAGCAGCCAGGCCGGCTCCATCCACCACCGGTCGGCTGCAAGCACGCCCGCGGCAAAACAGCAGGCGGCAAACAGTGCCGGGGCCATCGAGAAGCGGAGCCGCTCGGCAGAGCTGTGGAGCCGGCCGCGGTCGACGGCTGCAGATCGAGCAGGCATGCTCCCCGCAGCCCGGGGAAGTGCAGCAGAGCCGAAGACAGGTGTCGCGACCGACATCGGAAACACCTCGCGCGGAGCAGCCGGGGCCCCGAGGCCGGCCATACACCGCCGGGTCTAGCCTCGCGAGAGCATGGCTACGGTCTCCAGATGGAACGTCTGGGGGAACAGGTCGATCAGGTGCATCTGCCGGAGTGCGTAGCCCGAGTCTACCAACGCACGCAGATCGCGTGAGAGTGTTGCCGGATCACAGGAAACGTAGGTAATCTCGGGCGGACCGATCCGGGCCAGAAGGCTGGTCACTTCCTCGCCCAAGCCTGCCCGGGGCGGGTCGACGAGCACGAAATCTGGCCGGGAGACGCCGGAGGCGGCCTGCTTCTGCGTCCCTCCCTGCATGCGCATGGTTTGGCCGGCTGCGGCCCGGCGCAGGAACTCAGCCGTGCTGCCCTGCACGGCCTGGTGCGGGGCAGCCAGATGAAGGCGCAGGTCATCAAAGGAGGTAGGCGCGGCCTCGACCGCGACCACTTGCGCAAAGCCCTCGGTGAGCACGCGCGAGAACAGGCCGACCCCTGCGTAGAGGTCCCATGCAAGGCCGCCCTGCCGGCCGCCCGTGGCCAGCTCGACCAGTCTTTCGAGCAGCGTTCGATTGATCTGAAAGAACGAGCCGAGGCTTACCCGGTACTCGAACGAGCCAACCTTGTAGGTCATGTGCGAGGCTCCCCAGGTCGCGATGGGCACGCCGGGCGGACTGTCCGGGATGGCTTCGTCCTCGACGAAGCGACCGGGCCCCTTGCCGGTTCGCCCCTGCGGACCCTGTGCGCCCCCGCGCCGCGCGGCGGATCGGTCGCCCGGAACCGGCGCATGCACCGCGGCGCCCTGCAGGCCGGGCAGCCGGGCTTGCAGAGCTTCGCACAGGCTCGTGAGCCGGGCCCCTGCTTGCTGCAGGTTCGCCGCAGGGCGCGGCCACAGCGCCAGCAGCAACGCGGTCCCGTCTTGGTTGATGCTCACCTCCGCTTGGCTGAAGTAGCTGCCGCACTGCTGCTCTACCGCGGCCCGGGCCAGGTGACCGAGGGCTTGCTCGAGAGCCGGCGCGGCGATCGGGCATTGCTCGACAGCGATCAAATGATGGGAGGCGCGCGCCCGGTAGCCGACCGCCTCGCGGGCCGTCGGGGCAAACGGGGCGAGATGCAGCCTCACCCGGTTGCGATAGCCGAAGGGCTCGCCGGCGTGCGTTACGATTTGCGGAAGAGCAGAGAGATGCGCGCGCGCCAGCGTCTCCTCGAGGATCGCGACCTTGATGGCGAGCTGCGCCGGGTAGTTCGCGTGCTGGTAGTGACAGCCGCCGCAGGAGCCAAAGTACGGGCAGGGCGGCTCCACCCGATCGGGCGAAGGCTCGTACAGTTTTGCGAGCGCTGCCTCGGCAAAGCTTGCCTTGCTATGGGTAACCACGGCGGCTACAAGTTCGCCGGGCAGCGTGTAGGGGATGAAGACCGCCTTCCCGTCATCCCGTGCCAGGCCCGCGCCGCCGTAGATCGGCTTCTCGATCCGCAGCACTGACGGCCGCTGAGCCGCCCCGGACGCATGGCGCGCGTCCGGCCCCAGGCCACGCCCCGGCATCTGGCGCCGACCGCTCATGCCTGGCTCATATAGAAGAGGCTGAGGCGCGGGATCTTGTAATGTTCGAGCAGCCGCTTGTGGAGAAACTGCTGCTCGATCTGGCGGATCTGCAAGGCCTGCATGCGGCTGCGATAGGGGGCAAGTTCGCGCGCAGCCTGCTCCCGCAACCCGACAAGCTCCTGCTCGGACGTGGTGGCCAAGAGCATCGCAAGCAGCTTTTCTTCCATCACGGTCAGCGTGCGTTCCAGCTCTTCAAGGTGTACCGGGGCCGCGCGTACTTCTGCCGCCAGCGCGTGCAGGCGCACGGCGCTTTGTTCTGCGAGCGCGGCCGCCGGGCCGGCCAGCCCGGATTTCTGTAACTCGCGCGCGCACAGATCAAGGTGGGCGGCAATGCGCTCCGGCTCAAAGCCTGCCTCCTGTGGGCCGCTGTCGCCTGCAGCCACACCCACCGAGGCTTCGCGCATATCCTCAGCTGCTTCCATCACCGACTGCGCGCACCATGCCAGGCCGTTTACGCGGCGCGCGCGCCCGGCTTTCTTGGCATCGCGCTTGTCGAAGGTGGCCTCGATGCCGCGCAGCACCGCCTCGAGCGGGATGCCGGCCTCGCGCCAGGTCTCGATCAGCGCCCAGTCGAGCGTTGAAAGCAGCAGCAGGGATCCGCGCCGCTGTTGGAAGCG
Organism: Vulcanimicrobiota bacterium; assembly: GCA_964658225.1. Classification (GTDB taxonomy): domain Bacteria; phylum Acidobacteriota; class Terriglobia; order Terriglobales; family Acidobacteriaceae; genus EB88. Next base: position 11,570 of record CAZZYH010000064.1, read on the forward strand.
TTCTTCAATCTCGGTGAAGTAGTTGAAGTAGTTCCGCACGAGGCTACGATCCCGGGAGCTCGTCCGGCGACCTCTGCCTGGCCCCGGGCGCTCGCTTGCCTGCAGGCGTGCGCTCCGGCCCGGTCGATGGATTGTGCCTGTTGCGCTCCCAGATCAGGCGCAGGCCTTCGAGCGTGAGCATGGGAGCGGTCTCGCGAATGTAGCGCGACTCCGGTGCGATCAAGGGCGCCAGTCCGCCGGTAGCGAGGATCTTCGGAGAGCCGGGCAGCTCCGCAACGATGCGCTCGAGGATGCCGTCGACCAGACCCAGGTAGCCGTAGAACAGCCCCGACTGCAGATTGGTAACAGTGTTGGTGCCAATTGCCCGGGCAGGTTTGCGGACATCCACGCGAGCCAGCCGGGCCGCTCGCGAAAAGAGCGCGTCCGCGGAGATGCCGAGCCCTGGAGCGATTGCGCCGCCCACGAACTCGCCCTTCACGCTGATCACGTCAAAGGTCGTTGCCGTGCCGAAGTCGACCACCACGCAGGGGCCTCCGTACCGGGCGAACGCGGCGACGCCATTGACGACGCGATCTGCGCCGACTTCGGACGGATTGTCGACCAGCAGCGGCATACCGGTGCGGATGCCCGGCTCGACGAACAGGGGCTTTTGTTTGAAGTAGATCTCGGAGACCTGGCGCAGGGTCGAGTCGAGCGGAGGCACTACCGACGAGATGATGATGTGGTGCACCGAAGCCGCATCGATGCCGCGCATGGCGAAGAGGTTCCGAAAGAGCACCCCGTACTCATCCGCGGTCTGGGTCTTGTGCGTGGTCACGCGCCAGTCGGCGAGCAAACGGGCGGGTGCCGTGTCGGTTGCAAAGACGCCGAGCACGGTATTGGTGTTGCCTACGTCGAGGGTGAGCAGCATTCAGGCCTCCCGCACGCCGCCGGAGAGCACCGTGCGCATCCCGGCCGCGGTGCGCACCCGCAGAAAGCCGCGCGCATCGAGCCCTTCCGTTACCCCGTGGAAGCAAGACCCGGCGCCGGCCTGGCCTGGCTCGACGACCACGGACTTGCCGCGCAACCAGCTGGATGCGGCTTCCAGACGCGGCAGCAGTTGCTGCTGGGCGACCTCGGCGGAGTCGCCGCTCAGCGCGGACACTTCGCGATCGAGCGAAGCCAATAGCGAGGCGAGCAACACGCCGCGCCCCACCTGCGCGCCCTCGATGGCAAGCGAGGTTGCAGACGAAGCCAGCTCCGGAGCAAAGACAGACTGGTGCACGTTGATGCCGATGCCGATCACCACGTACCGGACGCGCGTGGCTTCGGCGTGCATCTCGGTCAGGATGCCGGCTACCTTGCGCTTGCCGAGAAGAATGTCGTTCGGCCAGCGCAGGTCGGGGGCGAGGCCGGTGGTCTTGCCGATCGCGGAGAGTACGGCGAGCCCGGCTGCGAGCGAAAGCCAGAGTGCGTCACCGGGTGCCAGCGCGGGCCGCAGCAGCACGCTCGCATAAAGGCCCGAGCCGGGGGGCGAAGACCAGGTATGCGCCCCGCGCCCGCGCCCGGCAGTCTGCGCGTGGGCCAGGTAGACACTGCCGTGCGGAGCCCCGGCCGCTCCCTGCTCGATCGCATGCGTGTTGGTAGAGTCGATCTCGGCAAACAGGTGCAGTTTGCCGGCAAACGGGGTTGCGGCGAGCGCGTCATCGAGCTCCGCCAGACTGTAACCGTCGACTGCACGATTCTCGGGCGCTTGCATGAGGGCGTCCATGGCTTAGGCCTCCGCCACGATGCGCATGCTGAGGTCTACGGCAACCGCGGAGTGCGTGAGCGCACCGACCGAGATGTAGTCCGGCCCGGCCAGTGCATAGTTGCGAACGGTGGCGAGCTCGATGCCACCCGATGCCTCAATCGGAATGGTAAGGCCGCGACCGCGCACGATGCCGATGGCTTTTTTGACCTCGGCCGGCGTCATGTTGTCGAGCAGCAGCGACTCGGCCCCATGCGCGAGCGCTTCTTCGAGCTCGGCAAAGTTGCGCACTTCGATATCGATGACCTGGCCCGGCAGTCGGCGGGCCAGCGCCTTGGTCAGCACCGCCGCCACCCCGCCGCCGAGCGCGATGTGATTGTTCTTGATGAGCACCCCATCGGAGAGGTCGAGCCGGTGGTTTTCGCCTCCGCCGCAGGTCACCGCGTACTTGTCGAGAATGCGCAGACCGGGCACAGTTTTGCGGGTGTCGATGACGGTGGTGCCGGTGCCGGAGACCGCGTCGGCGTAGCTTCGGGTGAGGGTGGCGATGCCGCTCATGCGCTGCAGCAAATTCAGAATGACGCGCTCGCAGGCCAGGATGACACGCGCGTTCGAGCGGATCACGGCCAGCTGCTGGCCTTTCCTCACGCGCACGCCGTCGAAGATCTCAGGGTGCGAGATGACCTCGAAGCGCCCGCTCTTGTTGCCGTCCAGGCGCGCGAAGATCTCGAGGATGCGCGCGATGGTGCCCAGGCCGGAGACCGTGCACTCCTGCTTGGCCAGAATGGTTGCGGCGGCGCGCAGCAGCGGGTCGACGGTGAGCGCGGTCGTCGTGTCTTCGGTGGCCTTGTCTTCAATCAGCGCCTGCTCGAGGATGGCCTCGAGGCGCCGGCTTTTCCAGTCCATCTTGCTTGCTACCTCTTTAGGCTAGACCGTCAAGATCCGCGCGCTTCTTCTGGAGCAGTGAGCAGTTTTGCGCCTGTTGCGCACGCATCGCCTCGACCACGGGCGTGGGCGCCCGGGCCAGAAAGTTCTCGTTGGTCAGCTGCCGCTCCGCGTTGTCGACGGCCTTCTGCAGCTGCTCGATTTCCTTGGTAAGACGCGCGCTTTCGACCTGCGGATCGACGACGCGCTCAAAAAGCACCTGCACGTCGAAGTTGGCCGTCGCTTTGCGCGGCAGAGCGGGATCGATCGCGCCGGTGCTGAGCGCTGAGACAAAGGCCAGCTTTTGCAGGACCAGCGTGTGGGTGGTGAGATCGAAGCCGGGCGCCGAGGTGTGGATGCGTGTCTCGGCCGGCAGGCGCTCGGGCATGGCAAGTTCTTTGCGGGCGATGCGGATGGTGGTGATCAGCTCCTGGAGGAGCGCCATCTCGGCGATGGCGGCTGCGTCAACGGCGCCGGGCTGGGGGAAGCGGGAAAGGGCGATGGACTTCGCGGGAGGTTTGCCGTCGTAGACCGCGTGCCAGAGCTCTTCGGTAAGGAAGGGCATGAACGGGGAGAGCAGACGGAGCGCGGCTTCGAAGGTTGCAAGCAGGGTGGCGAGGGCGGCGCGGGGTCCAGCGAGGGCGTTCGGTGCAGCGGCCGAGCCCGGGATACGCACAGGGGGACGCGTGTCTCCCGGGTCGGGGGGTGAGACGCGAGGAGAGAAGTCAAGGCGGAGCTTGACGATCTCCAGATACCAGTCGCAAAAGTCGCCCCAAAAGAACTGGTAGGTAAGGCTGGCCGCTTCGTGGAAGCGGTACTCTGCGAGCGCCTCGTTCACCGCGGCGACGGTGGTATGAAGGCGCGCGGTGATCCAGCGGGCTTCAAGGGGGCCATCTGTGCTGATCTCTGTTACGTTCATGAGGCCATGCACATCGACCACGAGGCCGGCCTCGGCCGCTCGATCGACGTTCATGAAGATAAAGCGGGCGGCGTTCCAGATCTTGTTGGCAAAGGCCCGGTAGCCCTCGGTGCGTGCTTCGGAGAAGGCGATGTCGGTGCCGGGCGAAGCCATCGCGGCGAGCGTGAACCGTACCGCGTCGGTGCCGTACTGTTTGACGATCTCGATCGGGTCGATGACGTTGCCCTTGGTTTTGGACATCTTCTGGCGGTCGGCGTCGCGGACCAGCGCGTGGATGTAAACCTCACGGAAGGGGACAGCATCGGCGAGCGTGCGGGCGCCGCCGTCGGGCATCGGCAGATCCATCATGAAGTGCGTGCCCAGCATGATCATGCGGGCGACCCAGAAAAAGAGGATGTCAAAGCCGGTGACGAGCAGCTGCGTCGGGTAGAAGGTGGCGAGGTCGGCGGTCGGCGCAGGCCAGCCGAAGACGGTAAACGGCAAAAGCCCGGCCGAAAACCAGGTGTCGAGCACGTCGGCGTCCTGGGTCAGCTCCGTGCTCGCACAGTGCAGACACGCGGATGGCGTTTCGCGGGCGACCGTGATGCCCGGCCTGCCAGCGGCAACGCACGCCGCGCAATGCCACGCGGGGATGGGGTGGCCCCACCAGAGCTGCCTCGAGATGCACCAGTCATAGATATTGTCCATCCACCCCAGGTACACCTTCCGGTACTGATCGGGCGTAAAGCGGATTGCCGGCTCGCCCGCAAGCGGCGCGACTGCCTCACGCGCCCTGCCTGCGAGTCCCTCCCGTCGCAGTCCCTGCTCGTCGGTAAAGTCAGCGGTGCGCAGAAACCACTGGGTCGAAAGACGCGGCTCAATGACAGCGCCGGTGCGCTGGCTGAGCCCGATCGACATGGGGTGATCCTGCACATCGACCAGCAGGCCAAGAGCGCGCAGGTCCTCCACGATCCGCTCCCGCGCGGCAAATCGATCCATTCCATGATAGGGCGATCCGGGGAGATCGATCCGCGCAGCGCCATCCATGATCGAGAGCTTCGGGAGGCCATGTCGCTCGCCGATCGCATAATCGTTAGGATCGTGCGCCGGGGTCACTTTGACGGCGCCGGTACCGAACTCCGGGTTGGCCCACGCGTCAGCGAGTACGGGAATCTCGCGGTCGTTGCCCGAAGAGGCCTCGAGGCTGACGCCGCTCAGAGGCAGGCGCAGCAGCCGGCCCACCAGGGTCGTGTACCGTGTGTCATGCGGGTTCACGGCCACGGCCACATCGCCCAGCATTGTTTCCGGCCGGGTGGTCGCAATGACAAGCGAGCCGTCTCCGTCGGCCAGCGGGTATCGCACGTAGTAGAGCTTGCCTGCCCGGTCTTCGTGCGTTACTTCAAGGTCGGAGACAGCAGTGCCTTGCACCGGATCCCAGTTCACGATGTAGGTGCCGCGGTAGATCAGGCCTTGCTCCCACAGGCGTACAAAGGCTTCCTTCACGGCGGATGAGAGGTGCCCGTCCATGGTGAAGTATTCGCGCGACCAGGAAACACTCGTGCCGAGGCGCTTCATCTGCTGGAGAATGGCGTCGCCGTAAGTCTGCTTCCACTCCCAGGCGCGCGCGAGAAAACGCTCTCGGCCAACCGCCTGCCGCGAGGTTCCTTCGCTGAGCAGCTGGCGCTCGACCATCATCTGGGTGGCGATCGAGGCGTGGTCGGTGCCGGGGACCCAGAGAGTCGGCTGGCCCTGCATGCGCCGCCAGCGGGCCAGGATGTCCATCTCGGTCTGGTTGAGCATGTGGCCCATGTGGAGGCGGCCGGTGACGTTCGGCGGTGGGAGGAGCATCGTGAAGGGGCGCTCGGCCGGGTCGGCGAGCGCGGCCTGATCGAAAAGCCGCTCTGCTACCCAGTAGGTGGCCCAGCGATCTTCGATCGCGGCTGGATCATAGGTTTTGGGTAGGTCGTGGGGCATGGTTGCTTCCTAGCATAACTTGTCCCGGTGGTGGG
>CAZZYH010000065.1:0-16859 GCA_964658225.1 Vulcanimicrobiota bacterium
CGGCCGGTCTGTCTCCGCCGTGTACATCTGCGCGATCCACCAGTTGTTCTCACCCGGCGGGGGCGCGGCCACGTAGGCCAGCTGCGAGGCGTTCGGCGACCAGGAGTACTCGTACACATGCAGACCGGCCGGGGTGACCTGCTCGAGCTTGCCGCTGCCGGTCTCGATCGTCGCCACCCGCTGGATCTCCAGGCCCTCCACGCCGATCACGCCCGATGGCGGTTTCATCGCCGCCAGCGCGCCCGAGGGCCGGGACGCTCCTTCCACGTAGAGCAGGCCGAGGTGTTTGCCATCGGGGGCGTACTCGAGCGCTTTTGCGAAGCCGTGCACCTCGACCAGCCGGCGCGCCGGCGATTTGCCGGGCAAGTCGACCACGTACACCCCCGTCGACTCGCCACAGGTGGCCAGCACGCCCAGGCGCAGCCCGTCGGGCGACGGGGTTAGCGCGGTGATCTGGGGCTGGGGAGCATTGGGGCCGCTGCAGATGGCCGGCGTCTGGGGACTGCCGTTGGCCGTGCCGGCGCCGTCGAGCGTTTGCAAAGTGAGGGTGTAGTGGGCTACGTAAGCCAGGGTCTCATGCCCCTTCGTGCGGTCGAGCGCCAGGGCTACGGGGCCAAAGCGCTGGGTCTTGCCGAGGTTGTCGAGCACGGTGGCGACGCGCGCGGACGTCTGTGCGTGCGCCGGCGCAACCATCGGGCCGATCAGGAGAGAGCAGGCAACAAGGCAACGCAAGGCACCGCGCAGAGTCATACGCGTGATGGTAGCAAAGCAGAGGGCGTCCGGTGGCGCCGGCTCCCGTGGCGGCCGCTACGGCCGCTGCGTCGAGGCTGCGGCGCTCGCAGCCCGGGAGCTCTTGCCAGGCCTGCGTATAATCAGGTATGGCGACCGCGCATCGACGTGCGCAACCCGATCCTGAGCATGTGGCCCAGCCGCCGGTTCCGGCCGCAGAAACCCGGATGGCTGCCACCCTGCCGGCGGACCCGCCCGGGGCCACGCGCGCTGCCCCTCCTGGCGCGCCCTGCTCCGACGCCTCCTCAGAGGCCTCCAGGGAAGCGTTCCCGTCAGCTTCCAGACCGCTCCCCCCCGAGACCCCGCTCGACGAACGTGTGCGCGCTCTCACCGACCCGCGCTTCGAGCGGCTCATCGCCACCGTTCACGCCAATCGCCCCTCGGACGACACCGAGATCATCCGCCGCGCCTGGGAGTTCTGCCTGCTCCACCATCGCGGCCAGCTCCGCGCCTCCGGCGAGCCCTACGTGCTGCATCCGCTCGAAGTCGCGATCGTGCTCGCGGAGATGAAGCTCGACTCGACCGCGATCGCCGCCGGCCTGCTGCATGACGCGGTCGAAGATACCCCGGTCACCACCGCCGACATCACCAAGATGTTTGGCGAGCAGGTCGCGCACATCGTCGAGGGCGTCACCAAGCTCGACAAGATCCAGTTTGCCAACCGTGAGGATCGGCAGGCCGAGAGCGTGCGCAAGATGCTGCTCGCCATGGTCACCGATGTACGCGTGGTGCTGATCAAGCTGGCCGACCGGCTCCACAACATGCGCACCCTCGAGCACCTGAAGCCGGACCGGCAGCAAGGGATCGCGCGCGAGACGCTCGACATCTATGCGCCGCTCGCGCACCGGCTCGGCATGGGCAAGCTGCGCGGCGAGCTCGAGGACCTCGCATTCCGTTACGTGGACCCGTACGCCTATGCCCAGGTCTACGATGCGGTCGAGGAGCGGCGGGTCGAAGGCGAACAGTTCCTGGCCGGCGTCGAGGCGCTGCTGGTCGACAAGCTGGCCGAGCACCACCTGAAGGGGCGGGTCGAGTGGCGCATCAAGCGGCTCTTCAGCGTCAACCAGAAGCTGCAGGAGCCGGGCGCGAACATCGACCAGGTCTTTGACCTGCTCGCGCTGCGGGTCATCGTCGAGACGGTCGCCGACTGCTATGCGGTCCTGGGGCTGATCCACTCCACCTGGCGGCCGGTGCCGGGCCGGATCAAGGACTTTATCGCCACACCCCGGGCCAACTTGTACCAGTCCCTGCACACCACCGTGATGGGCGAGGGCGGCCACCAGTTCGAGGTGCAGATCCGGACCGAGGAGATGCACCGGGTCGCCGAAGAGGGCATCGCGGCGCACTGGAAGTACAAGTCCGGCGGCAGCCCGGTCTCGGCCCGCGATGAGCAGCGCCTGGCCTGGGTCCGGCAGCTGGTCGAGTGGCAGCGGGAGATGACCGATCCCAACGAGTTCCTGTCCACGCTCAAGATCGATCTGTATCCCGAAGAGGTGTACACCTTTACGCCGAAGGGCAAAGTGGTCGTGCTGCCCAAGGACGCAAGCCCGCTCGACTTCGCCTACGCGGTGCATACCGAGGTCGGCCACGCGTGCGTAAGCGCCAAGGTGAATGGGCGGATCGTGCCGCTGCGGGCCAAGCTGAAGAACGGCGACATCGTGGAGGTGGTTACCCAGAACGGGCACACGCCTTCGCGCGACTGGCTGACCTATGTCAAAAGCTCGCGGGCGCGCAACAAGATCAAGCACTGGATCAACGAGCACCAGAGAGAGCGCGCGATCGAGGTGGGGCGCAAGCTGCTCGAACGCGAGGCGCGCAAGTACAAGGTCACCCTGTCGAAGTTTGAAGAGTCCGACTACGCGCGGATTGCGGCCGAGTACTCGCTTGCGACCACCAGCGACATGCTCGCGGCTATCGGGTTCGGCAAGTACTCGGCGCGCCAGGTGCTCAACCGCATGGCGCCGGGCATCCTGACGCAGCCGGCCGCCGAGCCCGATCTGCCGGGCACAGGTACCGAGGCAGCGGCCAAGCGCCTGGCCATCCAGGCCAGCCATGCGAACGCCGAAACCCTCGAGGTGGAGGGATCGAACGACCTGCTGGTCTATCGCGCGCGCTGTTGTAATCCGATTCGCGGCGAGGAGATCATCGGGTACGTGACCCGCGGCAAGGGGGTCGCGGTGCACGGGCGCTCCTGCCCCAATGTGCAGAACCTGCTCTACGAGTCCGACCGTCGCATCGCCGTGGAGTGGGCGCGGGTGCCCGGGCAGGCAGCGGCGACCGGGTCCCACGGCCCGGGCAAACGGGCGACCTATCCGGTCAAGCTCTCCGTGCTCTGTGACGATCGACCCGGCATGCTGCGAGAGATGACCGCGGTGTTCAGCGAGGAGAATACCAATATCCGCTCGCTCGATACCCGGCCCGGGCCAAACGACCATGCGCTTGTCGAGGTGACGCTCGATGCCGAGGACCTGCGCCATCTGAATCGGCTGGTCGCCGGGCTGCGCAAGGTGCCCGGTGTGCAGGAAGTGCAGAGATCGCAGAAGCTCTGATCGCCCGCGCCCCCGGGCGACGCTCGACCCTCTGCCATGCACGACCCCGCGTCCTGCCCGCGCGGGGAGACCGACGCAGAGTTGCCGCCAGGCCAGGTGCGGCTCCGCTACTGGCAGCTCGGGTGGCCGGGGGCCGCGCGATGCCAGGTCTCGGTTCGCCCGAAGAGCGAGATGCCGATATAGCCGTGCAGCTTGAGCAAGGGGCCATCCGGCGCGAGCGTCCCGCTGTAGGTATTGCCCGACTCCGGATCGTAGAGCCGGCCGCCCTCGGCCTTGGACCCTTTGACCGCGAAGCCGGAACCGATCACCAGCGCGCACAGGGGCTGGTTGCGCTTGGACGGATCCGGGTTCAGCCCATCGGAGGCGTGGCCGATCGCCGGGTCGACGTAGATGATCTTGAGGCACAGGGCAGCGTCGCACGGATACAGCCGAACGATTGACTTGTTCGGCGTGACCCAGTCGCCCAGCAGCCCCAGCGCGTCCGGGTTGGCGGCAGGCGGGGCGGGGGCCGGCGCGAGAAGAAGAAGGCCGAGGAGAAAAATAAGGAACTCCCTGTACAAGGTTTCGACCCACCTGTGGCAGGCCTGCTGTGTGATGCGGAAACCCGCCGCTCCACTTCTCGGCCGGTATCTTTCCGCCGGGGCGCCGGCAGAGAGCGGGTGGATCGCGCCCCGCGGTGCCGGTCGCGCACTACAATCAGCAGATGGCAAACGATCAGAAGCAGGCAGTAGCAACCGCCGCGGCGCCCGCGGCTATCGGTCCCTACTCCCAGGCGGTCCGTGTGGGCGGATTGCTCTACACCTCGGGCCAGGTCGGCTTCGAGCCGGCGACCGGCCTGCTGGTAGCGGGCGGGATCGAAGCGCAGACCCGGCGCGTGCTCGAGAACCTGAAGGCGGTGCTCGAAGCCGGAGGCTCGAGCCTGGACCGGGTCCTCAAGACGCTCGTCTTCTTGAAGAACATGGAAGATTTCGCGGCGATGAATGCCATCTACGCCGAGTACCTGGCGCCCGCGGGCGGAGTCGCACCCGCCCGTTCGACCATCGAGGCGGCGCGCCTCCCCAAGGACGCCCTGGTCGAGATCGAAGCCATCGCCCTGGTGCCCTAGCAGGGCCGGGCCGGGCGCACCTTTCGGGAGCCGCATTCATCCAATCACTGGGAGAGCGACATGGCGGAAGTGAAGACAGAAAAAGTGCAGAAGACCGAGCAGGAGTGGAAGGCGGCGCTCACGCCCGAACAGTATTACGTGACCCGGCAAAAGGGAACCGAGCCGGCCTTCAGCGGGGCGCTCTACCGCAATCATGAAGATGGGCTGTACCACTGCGTGGGCTGCGGAGCCGCCCTGTTTCGGTCCGAGGAGAAGTTCGAGTCGGGCAGTGGTTGGCCGAGCTTCTGGCTGCCGGTCACCCCCGAGTCGGTGACCACGCACGAGGATACGAGCTACGGAATGCGCCGGGTCGAGGTAGTCTGCTCGCGCTGCGATGCGCACCTGGGACACGTGTTTCCGGATGGGCCGAAACCGACCGGGCTGCGCTACTGCATCAACTCGGCTTCGTTGAGCTTCGAGAAGAAGTAAGCAAGCGCCCAGGGCACTGGAGCGAGCCACGGCAAAAAGCCCCGCTGCGAGAGCAGCGGGGCTTTCTTCTGCCGACAGATGCGAACGTCATCTTGAACGCAGCGAACGAACCGCGATCGCACGCAACGCTTCCCCTACGAGGTCCGCGGCTCGATCCTTCGCTATGCCCCGGACGACGATTCTCCCGGGTGCGGGAAAGCGGCGGAGAGACGGGCGTGGGGCGAGGCGGGGCCGCCTACGCCTTGACGACCTTGCCGCTCTTGATGCAACTGGTGCAGACACGCAGCTTGCGCGAGCCGCCATCGACCTTGGCCTTAACCGCGCGCAGATTCACATTCCAGCGCCGCCGCGTCACATTGTGCGCATGCGAGATGTTGTTTCCGAATTGGGGACCCTTTTGGCAGATTGCGCAGACTGCAGCCATGACGTACTCCAGAAAAGATAATTTTCGGACTCCGCTGACCGGCCAGAGCAAGACGCCCGGTCCTACTGTCAGCGTTGCGCGTGGCCCATGGCCGTCCGCCGCATCCTTGCCGAACCACCAGTGTAGCGCAGTCGCCGCCGGGCTCACAACCGCAGACACGCAGGCTCCGCGCAAAAAGGGGGGCAGCCCTCGAATAGGCTGCTCCCCCTTTTTCCAGCTCTCTCTTTCTCGGCCTGGCGAGTGCGCTGCTCCGCACTCGTCTGGCCGACCGCCGGCCCTACTGCGCAGCCTTGGCCGATGCACCGATCGCGGTCAGCGCCGCGCCGACGTTCGGTGTGCCGTAGCCGGTTACATTGTCCCAGCCCTGGGTCACGTTGAGCGAGCTGTCGGTGCCGAAGGTCAGGTTGACATACTCGCCCCCGCCCAGATCCCACAGGCTGCTGACAAACTGCGTGGTGTTGAACAGCGGCTGCGAGAGCGCCGTCGCCGAGTACTTGGTGGTCCCGGTCGGATCGGTGATCGAGCCGGTCACGTTGTCGGGTCCCACCAGCGGCAGAATGTCGTTGATGAAGACCGACGGCGCCTCCGCAATGTACGGCGCGGCCTGTCCGAGCGAGGTTCCGTAGTACTCGTTGACCAGCGTCCAGATGCCGGAGAAGATCGGGGCAGCCAGGCTGGTGCCGCCGATCACCCCGACATACTTGCCCCCGGACTTTGCATCGGTGTAGACGAACTCAGCGCCCGTGTACGGGTCGGCCAACGCCGAGACATCCGGCAGCAGCCGCATGGCGCCGGGCAGCTTGGACTGGAAGGCGGGCTTGGCAAACTGAGCGCTGGTGCCGCCGCCGCTGCCCGCGTAGAACTCGGTGGTTGGTGGGTCATAGATGTCGGTCGTGTCGAAGCTCAGGAAGCCGACATTGTTACCCCAGCCAGTCGTATAGGTCTTGCCGTCGACCGGCGAGGTGCCGATGCTGGTGCCGCCAATCGCCGTGGCATAGGGCGAGTCCGCCGGGGCGTCCACCTGGAGACCATTGCCGTACACGCTATCGTCGCCTTCATCTCCTGAAGAAGCGTGCAGCGAGACGCCTTCCGAGGCAGCCACCTCGGCCACCTCGTTGAAGATATCGAGCGCGAGGGGACCGGTGTAGAACTCCGGGTACCCATAGCTGAGCGAGATCACGTTGCCCAGGTGATGGGTCACCGCCCAGAGGATGCCTGCCTGCTGGTCTTCTTCGTCTTCGGAGAAGGTTTGCACCAGGGCGATCTTGGCTCCGGGCGCGGTGGCATGGGCCCACTGTACGTCCAGGTCGGTCTCCTCGTCGGTGCCGTAAGTCGAGCCCGGCTCATCGGCCCCGTAGGGGTTGTACTCGACGAAGTTGGTCGCGGTGATCGCGGGCAGGTGGTAGAGGTTGCTGAAGGCGACCAGGTCGGGCCGGGCCGTCGGCTGCAGGTAGGAGTCGATGATCACGATGGTCTGCCCGGTGCCCGTGTAGCCGAGCCCGTAGGCCACATCGAGGCCGTAGAACTTCTGGACCTCAGCCGGAGAGTAGCCGCAGGGCGCGAGTGTGCCGACCGCGGTGTTGTTCGGATTGGCGCCGTAGGTGAGCCCGGCAAACTTAGCGCTCACCGGCGTGACCCCGTCGGTGGCGTTCACGCCGCTCAGCGCAATGGAGCCCGGAGCGTAGAAGCACTCGCTCGCGTACACGAGCCCGTTCGTCTTCGCCTGGGCCTCGGCCAGCGGCACACCGGCAAAGGCTTGGCCGGTCTTCGGGTTCCGGGAGTGGGTAATCATGGGGTGCAGCTTCATGCTGTTGATCCCGGCCACATGGTGCACCAGTCCTGCGGCCGCGCCGCCCAGCTGCGGCAGGCTGGAGCTGGTGCGCACCATCTCGCCCTTGACGGAGTAACGGCTGATCTGCGTGTGGAACGCGCGCTCGACGTCCGAGGTCTGGCCCTCGAAGCGCACCGAGAGGTTCAGCGGATCGACCGAGGTCACGCTCAGGTGATTCGCCTTCAGCTCCGCCTGGACGGCTTCTACTTCGGCCGCGGTGGGGGCGTAGGCCTTCAGGTCCGCATCCGTCAGCCACTGGTGGTAGCTGGGCGACCCCTTCGTGTACAGGTCCTTGACCTTGGCATCGAACTCGGCGCGATTGTGCATGTTGAGCCAGACCGTGAGCGTGAGCTTGGTCGCCGGGCTCTCCTGGCCCATGCTCTTGCCAAAGCGCGTAACTGCCGGAGCCACGTGTGCATCGAGCGATTGGGCAATGCCCGCGGCGCTGACCATTCCCAAAGCGAGCAGCCCGAGCGAGAGCCGGACCGAGGGGAAAATCCTGGAAGTGAAGAGCATGCTGGTAGTTCTCCTTGTGTTGGAAAGCGCGGGAACGATGGATGACACCGTGGGGGCGAAAGGCGCGGGGAGTGAGCGGTTTTGGCAATCAGACCGCAGACACGGGTGACCGACAGAAAAGAGGTAGAAAACGCTGCAGGTGTGAAAGAGTTCCTCTAAAAACTGCTTCCGCAATTTGGAAACACGATAGCACAGAGCAGAACTTTCAGAGAACCACAAGGTTGCCCCGGGTTGCGGAGGCTCTCAACGGCTCAGGTGGCAGAGCCTCGAACACGAAGGAACAGAGTCTCACAATGCAAAGCCCTGGAACCACAAAAAGCCCCGGGGACACAGGGGCCCTAGAAACAAAGAGCCCTGGAAGCCCAAAACCCTGAACGCAAAAAAAGAGGAGCAGCCGTCGTGGCTGCTCCTCCTTTTTGCGTGCTCTCGCACTTCACGCTTTATCGTTTTTATTGTGCCCACGCTGGGGAGGGCCGCATGGCGCGCCGGGAACGGGCCCCCGCTCGGCCGGCCGGGCGACGGAACGCTCGTTGCCTAGTGTGCGCCCACCGTCTTCTCTTCGTTCGCGCCCAACTCTGCCAGCCGCTTGGCCAGCAGCTGCTCGAGGTTCTCGAGAGCCTTCGAGAAGCCTTCGATCCCTTCCTTCAGCTTGTCGTGGGCCATGCGATCCTCGGCATGCATCTTCTCGAAGGTCGCCTCGTCTACCTCGAGCTTCTTGATGTCGAGCTGCTTGGCCTTCGCGGCGTCGAGCTTGACCGGCAGTTCGCCCTGCTTGCCGTCCAGCTCCTCGAGCAGGTTGGGCGAGATGGTGAGCAGGTCGCACCCCGCCAGCTCGGTGATTTCGCCAATGTTGCGGAAGCTCGCACCCATCACCACTGTTTTGTAGCCGAACTTCTTGTAGTAGTTGTAGATCGTGGTCACCGACTGCACGCCCGGATCCTCGGCGCCGACATACTCCTTGCCCGTATCCTTCTTGTACCAGTCCAGGATGCGGCCCACGAAGGGCGAGATCAAGGTAACGTTGGCCTCCGCGCAGGCCACCGCCTGGTGCAGGCCGAAGAGCAGGGTGAGGTTGCAATGGATGCCTTCCTGTTCCAGCTTCTCGGCGGCCTTGATGCCCGGCCAGGTGGAGGCGATCTTGATCAGGATGCGATCCTTCTTGATGCCCGCCTCCTCATACATCTTGATGATCTGGTGGGCCTGTTCGATGGTCTTCTCCGTGTCGAAGGAGAGGCGCGCATCCACCTCGGTCGAGACGCGGCCCGGAATGATCGCGAGGATCTTTTTGCCGAAGGCGACCGCCAGGCGCTTGAAGGCCTCGCCCGCAACCGCCTTGTCGTCCGCGTTCTCGCCCAGGCGCTCCCTGGCAGCCAGCAACTCGTCGTCGACGATCTGCTGATAGGCCGGCATCTGGGCCGCGGTGGTAATCAGCGAAGGGTTGGTGGTGGCATCCTGGGGCTTAACCTTCTCGATCGCCTGGATGTCGCCAGTGTCGGCGACCACGGTGGTAACTTTGCGAAGCTGCTCAAGCAGTGTCTGTGCCATAGATCCTCCAGAATCCTCTGTGCCCATTGCGGCCGGTGTGCGCGTCGGAGAAGAACCGGCGATTGCCTGGTAACCAGCGATTCCCTCTATCTCTAAGATTTGGATGCGGATCAAGGAGCCCAGGGCTCACGCATCCCGCCGCGCCGGCGGTTATGAGCCGAGAAGACCACCCTCGCGCTCCCCCTGCCAAAAGAACTCTCGCGCCCATTATGCCACGCATCGAACGCGGCCCGGGGAGCAAAGCAGCCCTGCGGATTCCCCGCGTGCGCCTAGCAGTGCCGATTTAGCGCTCGAGCCCGCCTTTGGTCACATGGAATCGGTCACATGGAACGGGGTCACCGGGAGGCGGGGTGGGGCCCGGGCGATGCAACCCCGCCGGGCGCCCTCGCGCGACCGGGGTTGGCCGCCGCCGGCGGTGCGGGGCTCCTCTCGCCGTCGACCGGCTGGGTGGCTTCGAGCACCTCCGGCGTTCGCTCGCTCTCGTTCCCGCTCGTATCCACGGCGCTTACGCTGTAAGCGTAGCGCACACCGCGCTGCACCGACGGATCCCGCCAGGCGGCGTTCGGCAAGGCCGCCGCACCACTGGTCCGCAGCGGAGGTCCCGCACTGCCCGCGACGCGGCGATACACAAAGTAGCCGGCCAGGTCGGGCTCTGTATCCGGGCTCCAGGAGAGGTCGATCGCGCCGGCCTGGCTGTCGGCCACCGCCTCGAGCCCACCGGGCACGGCGGGAGGGAAGAGGTCCCGGGCCTCGATGGTGAGGGGCTGGCTCGCGCCGCCGCTCACCTCGATGCTGTGGCCGCCCAGGTGGACGCGCGCCACCCTCTCGACTGTATAGAGGTAGGTCCGATTGAGCGCGGCATCCTGGTCGACCGCGTGATCCAGCCGCCAGCCGGCTGCGAGCGAAGCCGGCCGGGAGGAAGCGGCCTCACGGACCTCAAGCGTCTGCTCGAGCGGCTGGGCGACGCCGGCGCGGCTCTCCTGCGAGGAAGGCCCGGCGTTTTCGCCGGGAGCAAGCTTGCGGGCCCGGTGCAGGCGCAGCAGGTAGTCCACCTCCAGCGGGGAGCCGGCGGCCGCGGGCCCCGTCGCAGACGCGGGATAAGCCGAGGAAGCAGTCGAGGCCGCCGGCTGCCAGTGCAGGGCGATGCCCGCAGGCCCGACCTGGGCGCTCAGCCCGCCGACCGTCGGGGGTGCGGACCCGGCAATCGTGTAGGCGGGGTTGGAGGGGCCCGCGCTCTGGCGCTTCTGGTTCTCGAGCAGAACCGTATAGGTGAGCAGCTGCGGACCGCCGGTCGCGAGCGAGGAGGGCAGGGGATCCAGGTAGCGAGCCTGCGAGCCGGCATCGAGAAGAAGGTTGCCGACCGGATCGCAGGAGCCGGCAGCGCCCAGTCTGCGGCAGATCACCACGCGCTGGTCCCCGGCAAGGGGGACCCGGTCGGTTGCGCGGCGGGGCATCGTCCAGCGCAGGGTAACCAGTCCGCCGGAGCGGGTGGCTTCGAGATCCGACGGAGGCGCGGGCAGTTTCAGGCTGGGTGGCTGCGGTGACCCGGGAGACCCGCAGCCCGAGAGCAGCAGGGGGGCGCACAGGGCGACGCCGGGGAGATCGGCAGCGAAGCGAAGCAGTCTGGCTGGTCGTGGGGCTCGCGGTGCTCTGGGGCAAGGCTCTTCTGCAGGGGCGCGCGTCGACATGCCACCTTCAGCCTACACGAGCCCCCGCAGGGAGAGGCGGGAGCGCACCCGGTATCCCGCACGACGCGCGGGCCGCCGCCTTTACCGGGCCAGCAGATGCTCGAGCGCCGCACCGATCTCAGGGAAACGGAAGCGAAAGCCGCTCGCGGTGAGCCTGGCGGGGAGGGCACGGCAGCTGGCCAGCAGGGCTTGATCGGCCATCTCCCCGAGCGCCAGGCGCAGCGCGAAGGCAGGTGCCGCTGCCAGGGCCGGCCGGTGCAGCACCGCGGCCAGCGCCCGCGTGTACGCGGCGTTGGTCACAGGGAAGGGGCTGATGCAGTTCACCGGCCCTTCCAGCAGCGGATCGGGCGCGGCCGGATCGGCGCTCTGCGTGTCGAGCGCGCTTTGATCCGGCGCCGGGTCCGCGCCATACCCTGCGATATGCATCACCGCCCGCACGAGGTCGTCGATGGCGATCCAGCTCATCCACTGGCGGCCATTGCCCAGCCGGCCGCCCAGCCCGGCCCGAAAGAGCGGAAGCACCTTGGCCAGCGCGCCGCCCTCCGGGTCCAGGACCACCCCGAGTCGCAGATGGACCACGCGCATGCCGTTGGCGGGCGTGATGGCGGACGCGGTCGCGGCTTCCCACGCCAGGCAGGTCTCGCTGAGAAAATCCCGGCCGGGCGGCGAAGTTTCGGTCAGGATCTCGTCGCCGCGATCCCCGTAGATCCCGGTGGCCGAGGCGGTGATCAGCAGGCGGGGGGGATGGGCGAGCGAGGCCAGGGTGCGCGCAATGGCCGCCGTGCTTACCGTCCGGCTGCTGACGATCTCCTTTTTATAGGCCGCAGTCCAGCGATGCGCCGCCAGGTTCGCGCCGGATAGATGGATCGCTACATCGAGCCCTTCCAGGAGGCCGGGATCGGCGAAAGGGGTGGGAGCGAGCGGGTTCCAGCGCGCTTGCACCGCCTGGGGACCGCCCGCGCCGGAGGGTGGAGCCGGGCCGCGGACCGCCTGGATCAGGCGTAAGTGGCGCCCGGTGATCGCCTGGGCCAGCGCCCGGCCCACCATACCGCTGGCCCCGGTAAGCAGGAAGCCCCTTTGCCTTGCCGCTTGCTCACTCATCGTCGATCCCCTGTGGCAACGTTGCGTGTGGCTCTCTTTTCCTCGCCAACGGCCCACGGAGTGGGGAGAGAGAAGAAAGCCAGAGTCTAAAAATCTTTCTCGCCGTCAAGAGATTGGAAACCACCCGGAGTTCTTTGATAAGAGTTACTATAAAAGAATTGTAGGTAAAGAACCTGTGATGCGCCTCCAAAGTGCATCACACTTCTACGAAGTACGTGGGCCTGAAGGACCCTCTTATGGACACAGACACGAAGATCGAAGCGCTACCGGTTGAGCCGGAAACGACGTCGCCTGAGCGCGGCTCGGCTGGAAAGGCAGGCGGCCCTGCAGCGGCAGCAGCAGGTACTCCGCAGATCGACCAAGCGAGTGCGGAAGCATTCATCGCCGAAAAACACATCGGTGAACGGATCAAACGTCTTCGGCTGAAAAAATCCATGGGTCTGGTCGAACTGGGCCGCCACACCGGCCTCTCGGCAAGTTTCCTTTCGCAACTCGAAACCGGTCGGGTCGTCCCTACGCTGCGCAACCTGGCGCGCATCTCGATCGTCTTCGGCAAGGATCTGGCGTATTTCTTCGAGGCCGAGCCGCAGGCGATGTTCCGGGTGCATCGGAAGAAGGAGCGGATGCGGCTGCCGCAGACCGGCGTCGATGATCCCACCTATTACTTTGAGAGCCTGGGCTACATGGTTCCCGATCGGCAACTGGACCCCTACTACGCCGAGTTTCTCCCCCAGACCAAGACAGCCGAGGTGCGCCCGCACGTGCATCCCGGCTTCGAGTTCCTCTACGTGATGGAGGGAGAGCTTGAGATCCGACACGCGGAGAAGACCCACGTGCTCGAGGTAGGAGACGGCGTTTACTTCGATGCCAGCACGCCGCATGCTTACAAGTGCCATGGCAAGACGCCCGCGATCGTGATCATCGTGACCATGCACCAGCAGCCCATGCAGCAGGCGCAGGCGGTCACGCGGACGGTCGGCAACGCTGCCGGCCTGCGGTCGCACAGCGGTCTCGCTCCCAAAACGGCCGGGGCGCTGGTGGACACCGTGCCGGCGAATGGCCAGGTCGTCGAGCAGGCATCGGCGGCGGGGCGCCGCCGGGAGCGGCCCAGCGCCTGACGCTGGATCCTCACCGGGCGAAGCAGAGAGAGAGGCGGTCACCTTGTTGACCGCCTCTCTTTTTTTTGAGGGCTGCGACTGCCGCGCCCGGGTCCATGTCGCGCCCCGGCCCGCGCCCGGGTCCGGGGCCCCGCGCCGGGTCCAGTCGGAGCTACGCGGATCCACGCGGATCCTCGCGCATGGACGCGGGCGGCGTGGCTGGACGGCTGAAGAACAAGCAGAAGAGCAAAGGTAGCCGCCCGTGCCGCCAGTCCCTGCGCCGGCCTCCGCCCCCGGCGATACCCGGCTCCTCTGCCGGGGGCTCAAAAGCAGCCACAGGCCAGATCACAGGCAGCGCACAGGCTGCGACGCCCCTCCCGGGCCAGGCGGCGCGCGTCCCTTACAATCATCTGGCGCGGTCCTGAACTCCGCGATCCCGTGGGAAGGACTTCCTCCTTGGCTTCGACCCGTCTTCGCTGTCTCGCCTTTGCCGGCGCCTGTCTGTGCTGCCTGCTCCCTCTCGCCGCCGAGCAAACCGAGTGGACGGTGCCGGAGATCTTTGGCACGGCAGCGGTCCATGGAGCGCCGCCTCCGTCAGACGCTTCCTGGTCGCCGGACGGAAGGCTCTACGCCTACCGCAGCGGGCCCGAAGGGCTGGTCGGCATCGATGCAGAAAGCGGCAAACGCTCGGTCCTTGTGCCCGCGGACACGCTCGCGCCGATCGCCCGGCGGGAGGTGAACGAGAAGGATCGGGATCATCGCAATCGCTACAGCCAGCCGCCGTACCTCTGGTCGCCAGACGCCAAACAGCTGCTCTTTGACGAAGACGGCACGCTGTGGCTCTACACCCTCGGCAAGCGCGGCATCGAGCAGATCGGCGACACGGACCAGGGCAGCGGCGACGACCCCAAGTTTTCGCCCGACGGCAAGCGCGTGTCCTACCTGCATGCGCACAACCTCTACGTGGTCGCGCCGGGCGGACGGCCTGTGGAGCTTACCCATACCAGCGACCCCGCGACGCTCAACGGCGAGGTCGACTGGGTCTATCTCGAAGAGCTCAAGGCGCGCACCAACTATGCATGGGCGCCGGACTCCGCGCACCTGGCGTACGTGCAGATGAGCGAGGGCGCGGTGCCCGAGTATCCGCTCACGGACTGGATGCCGACCCACGCTGCGGTCGAGATGCAACGCTATCCGCAGCCCGGGGACCCGAACCCGACGGTGCGCCTGGGCGTGGTCGCGGCCACGGGCGGGGAGACGAAGTGGATCGACCTGGGCATACGTGCGGGTGACGATTACATACCGCGCCTGGGCTGGATCGATGCGCACACAGTATGGGCCGAGACCTTGACGCGCGACCATCAGCATCGCGACCTGTACTTTGCCGACAGCGCGACAGGCCAGGTCCGCCACGTCTATGCCGAGCAGGATGCGAAGTTCTTTAACGATAGCTACGACATAAGTTTTTACGCGCCGGGCGCGTTTCTGCTGACCAGCTGGCGCGACGGCCACACCCATCTTTACCGCTACCGGTACGACGCGGCCCGGCCGCTTGCCGGGGAAGCGAGCCTGCAGGGCGTACTCGAGCACGGAGACTACGAGGTAGGCGATGTGCTTTCCGTCGATGCGGCGGCGAAGGTGGTCTACTATGCCAGCACCGAGACCGGCGAGGGCAAGGGCGACGCCCGCGAACAGCAGGTATGGGCCGTCGGGCTCGACGGCCAGGGCAAGCGCCGGATCACGACCGCGCCGGGCAGCCACCGGGCCTCGTTTGCCGACGGGCATGCGAGCTATACGGATACCGCGTCTGCCGGCAACACGCCGCCTGCGCTCAGCCTGTGTGCGGTCGGCGCGGGCTGCCGGAAGATCTGGCAGGCGACCGTGGATGAAAAACACGCGAGCAATCCCGCGGTGATGCTCGAGCTGAAGGCGGCCGATGGCGTGACCACGCTCTACGCTTCGCTGACGCTGCCTCGCGGCGCGACCCCTGCGAGCGTGCCGCTGATCAACAACCCCTACGGCGGCCCGGGCACGGCGACGGTGGCCAACCGGTGGGGCGGCCCCACCCACGCCTTTGACGAGCTGCTGGCCGAGCATGGCTTTGCCGTGCTGCATGTGGACAATCGCGGGATGGGCGCGCGCGGCCGCGCCTTTGAGCAGGCCGCCTACCACGACTTCGGCGAGGTGCAGCTGGCCGACCAGCTGGCAGCCATCGACCAGGTGCTGGCCAGGTATCCTCAGCTGGATGCGAAGCGGCTGGGCTGGTGGGGCTGGAGCTGGGGCGGGACGTTCACGCTCAACGCGCTCACCCATTCGGACCGGTTTCGGGCCGGCGTCTCGGTTGCCCCGGTCACCGACTTCCGCAACTACGACTCGATCTACACCGAGCGCTACCTGGGGCTGCCGGCGGCCCATGCCAAGATCTACGACGCAGCCTCGGTCCTGCCGACCGCGGGGCGACTGAAGGGCCATCTGCTGCTCGTCCATGGCACCGGCGATGACAACGTGCACATGGAAAACACGATCCAGTTTGTGCAGAAGCTGATCGACCGGGACCTGCCCTACGACCTGCAGCTTTACCCGAGAAAGACGCACTCGATCTCCGGCCCGGAGGCGCGCACGCACTTGTACAGCCGCATCGTTGCGCACTTTGAGCTGTACCTGAAGCCGGAGCGGTGAGCCAGGCCGATACACTCGTGCGGGGCCGGGCGCGCGTAGGCGAGATCGAGCTGACCGTGCTGACCGACGGCCCGTGCCGGTTTGACGGGGGCGCGATGTTCGGCGTGGTGCCGAAGACACTCTGGTCCCGGCGCGCCACCCCGGACGCGGAGAACCGCATCGAGCTGGGGCTGAACACGCTCGTGATCCGCACAGCCGGCCAGACGGTGGTGGTCGAGACCGGTCTCGGCAACAGGATGTCGGAGAAGGTGCGGGGCCTCTATGGCGCGCAGGGCCGGCTGCCGGAAGCCTTTGCCGCAGCAGGCATTGCGCCGGGCGAGGTGGACCTGGTGGTCAACACGCACCTGCACTGGGACCACTGCGGCTGGAACATGTCGCGCACGCCAGACGGCATGCTTGCGGCGACCTTTCCCCGCGCGCGCTACCTCGTTCACCGGGGAGAAGTGGAGCATGGGCGCTTGCAGCTGGAGCGCGACGCGGTCAGCTACCAGGCCGAGAATTACGAGCCCCTGCTGGCGAGCGGGCAGATGCAGATGCTCGATACGCTCCCGGGGGCGATCGAAGAGGTTGCGCCCGGCGTCGCCGTGGAGCTCTTTCCCGGGCATACCGCGCAGCTGATGGCGGTCCATGTCGAGTCGGGCGGGCAGCGGGCCTGCTATCCCTCGGACCTGATCCCCACCTCGGCGCATCTGGATCCGACCTGGGTGATGAGCTATGACCTCGACCCGCTACGCACCATTGCGGAGCGGAAACGCTTCTACGCGCGGGCGATCCCGGAGCAGTGGCTGGTTCTCTTTACCCACGACCATAGGACGCCGTTCGGGGTCATCGAGATGGGGCCGCGGGGGCGCCCGGTGCTGCGCGGAGCAGATCCGCGCTAGGGAGCGGGTGTCAGGGCGAGAAGGCCCGCTCCCTTGCGAAGAATCAGGAGCGGGCCTTCTGGCTTGCGTCGGACCGGTTAAGCCTTCCGCTTCTTCCCCGCCTTGGGCTTCTTCGGGTGCTTGTGCTTCTTGGGAGGCTTGACCGGCTTGGTCGGTGTGGGCGTGGGTGCCGGTGTGGGCGTGGGC
>CAZZYH010000066.1:0-16654 GCA_964658225.1 Vulcanimicrobiota bacterium
ACAGCACTAAGACTTTTCGCATACAGCACTAAGACTTATAGAGACCGTCTCTTCAGATTCGCTACGGACAAGAGATGGCGTCCGAAATCAGATTGTGGAGCATACTGCAGCCACGTATACCTCTCTCTTTTCTGATCCAGACCACATCGAGGATGTCAATGCGACGTTACTTCCTTACCTTCCTGCTGCTGTCGATCGCGTGTGGGGCTATCTCAGCGCAATCGCCTGCCGCGTACGTCAAGACCGATGTTTTTCCGGTCTCGGACTGGCATTTGGAAAAGCCAGAGGGGTTGGGGTACTCCAGCCGAAAACTGGAGATACTCCGTGCGTGGGTGAAGGCAGACGAGACCTCGTCCATGATGATCCTGGTTCACGGACATCCTATCTTCGCCTACGGAAATTTAAGCCGTTCCAGTCACGTCTACTCCGTTCGGAAGAGCATCCTTGCTATGCTCTACGGGAACTATGTAGCAAACGGAACGATCAATCTGAATAAGACGCTGAAACAGCTTGGCATTACCGACAAACAACCGTTACTCCCTGCCGAAGAAAGCGCCACGCTTCGGCAACTGCTGGAGTCTCGATCAGGCGTTTACCACCCATCCGGGAGCTTTGGTCAAGCCGACTATATGCCCCGGCGAGGCGCTCACCCTGCCGGGTCGTACTACGTTTACAACAACTGGGACTTCGATGCCACTGGCGTAGCTTTCGAGAAACTCACCGGCACCAGCATCTACCAGGCGCTACAAACCGATCTCGCGAGAGCAATCGGCACGCAGGATTACCGCGTTTCCGACCAGAAAAAAGAGTTCATGCCCGAGAGCAGCCTGGGCGAGTATGCCATGAGCCTGTCCACCCGAGACATGGCTAGACTCGGTTTGCTCATGCTCGACAACGGTCGTTGGAACGGCAAGCAAGTGATTCCCTCCCAGTGGATTCAGGAAAGCACCTCCATCGTCACTCATTACCCTGAGATTCACCCTGATGCTTTCAGGAAAGCGATGGACCCGGCACGATGGGGTTATGGCTATCTCTGGTGGGTTTGGGATGAACCCGCTCCTGCCAACGCGCACGAAGGCGATTACGATGCATTCTTTCAAGGGGCGTTCTCGGCGATGGGTACGGGAGGAAACTACATCACCGTCCTTCCTGCGTTCTCAATCGTCGTCGTCCATCAGGTGGACCGAGACAAGAACCCACACGCCTCGGTATCGCCCCCCAGCTACATGGCTATGCTCTCGATGATTCTAAGTTCTTACTGCGGTAACGATTGCGGAGAACCGGCGCAGCCTCCAAAGTAACGAGAAACGCCGTTGGCGAAAGTCAACAGTGCAAGGGCGCAAATTCCCCTATCGCCCTTTTGCCGGTTTGCCATCAGTCGCTGTGGTTAGAAGACGGGAGTAGCCGGGGCGATCGGCTGCTGAACGGTTCCCAGACGGTCCTCGATGCTGGGCGCTTCCCTAAGGCGCTCTAGGAGAGCGCCGGGGTGGCGGCGCGGGCGATCAGCTTGGTTGTCGAAAAGCCCTCGACCGTCGGCACGATCTTGACCACTCCGCCCCATGACCGGACTTCCTTTGCGCCCACCACGGTGTCCTCCGAGTAGTCGCCACCCTTGACGATCACATCCGGGCGGATCGCCTCGATCAGGCGCAAAGGCGTCGGCTCTCCAAACACGACCACCGCGTCGACCGCGGCCAGCGCCGCCAGCACCCGCCCCCGGTCCGACTCCGAGACCACAGGCCGGGTTGGCCCCTTCAGCCCGCTGACCGAGGCATCGCTGTTGATCGCCACCACCAGCCGATCCCCCTGCCGCCGGGCGTCTTCCATCAGCGTGATGTGGCCCACATGGAGCAGGTCGAAGCAGCCGTTGGTGAAGACCACCCGCTCGCCGCTCGAACGCCAGGCGTTCACCCGCGTCACCAGCCGATCGAGCGGCAGGACCTTTTCGGCGGCGCGCAGCTCAATCTCGGGCGTCAGGCCGGTCAGCAGTTCGTCGCGGGTGACCGGCACCGTGCCGACCTTGCTCACGACGATGCCGGCGGCGATGTTGGCCAGCGGGACCGCGTCTTCGATCGAGAGTCCACTGGCGAGCGAAAGCGCCAGCGTAGCAATGACCGTGTCGCCGGCGCCGGAGACATCGAAGACCTGGCGGGCGACCGCCGGGAAGACGCGGCGGCCGTCTGGACGGACCACCGCGATGCCCTTCTCGCTCAGCGTAACCGTAAGGTAGTCGAGCCCGAGCTTGGGCAGCATCGTTGCAGCCGCATCGAGCAGCGGCCCCGCCTCCTTGTGCGGCAGACCCGTGGCCGCCGAGAGTTCGAGCAGGTTCGGGCAGATGGTCGTCGCGCCCCGGTAGCGCGCAAAGTCGCGATGCTTCGGATCGACAAGCACGGCAACGCCGCGGCTCCGCGCCTGGTCGATGACCGCCCGGCACACCTGCTCGGTGAGCACGCCCTTGGCATAGTCGGAGAGGACCACCGCCTGGACATCGTGTAGCAAGGCAGAGATGCTCGCTCCCAGCTCCTCATACGCCTGGTCCGGGTAGGCGCTGGTACGCTCGACATCGAGCCGCAGGATCTGTTGCTGGCCCCCCAGGATCCGCAGCTTGGAGGTGGTCGGATGCGAGGGCACGGTGGTAAGCCTGGCCTGCACCCGGGCATCGCTGAGGCAGCGGTCGAGCGTTGCGCGATCCGCATCCTGGCCGGCAAAGCCAGCCAGCGTCACCCGCGCACCCAGCCCGGCGACGTTCATCGCCACGTTCGCCGCCCCGCCCGGCTGATCGCTACGGTGCGCGGCGCGCACCACCGGCACCGGCGCCTCCGGCGAGATCCGCTCCACATCGCCCCAGATGTAGCGGTCCAGCATCACGTCCCCGACGACGAGTACGTGCGTCTCTTTCCAGTCACCCTCGATGAGCCCGACGATACGGTGCAGGTTCTCGATCATCGTGCGCTTCCCGCATCCTGATTCTGCGCCGCCCGGGCCGCGGCGCGAGCCTCCCCCTGGCGGCACCAGGCCATCTCGACCCAGTCGCACAGCATGTGCCCGCAGAGAATATGACCTTCCTGCACGCGCGCGGTATCCCGGGTCGGCACGCAGATCGTCGCATCGGCAACGCCCGCCATGCGGCCGCCGCCTTCCCCGGTAAAGGCCACGGCAAAGGCGCCCTGCTTCTTTGCTTCTTCGAGCGCAGCCACCACATTGCTGCTGTTGCCCGAGGTCGAGATGCCGACCACCACATCGCCCGGCGCGCAGTGCGCTTCTACCTGCCGGCGAAAGATCTCCTCGTAACCGTAATCGTTGCCGATGGATGTGAGCACGGAAGTATCGGTGGTCAGCGAGATCGAGGGCAGCCCTTGGCGCTCGCGCCGAAAGCGGCCGACAAACTCAGCCGCCAGGTGCTGTGAATCAGCGGCCGAGCCGCCGTTGCCGCACCACAGAATCTTGTTGCCGGCAAGAATCGCGTCTGTCATCTCGTGGGCAATGCGCTCGAGAAGCGGTTGCTGGGCCTGCAACTGTTCGACCACCTTGAGATGCTCGCCGATCGCGCGGCCAAAAATCTCATCGGCGTTCAAGGGCTTGTCTATCGCGTCCATGTATCTCCAATCCTGGTGTCCGCTTGCAGGGCGGCCTGCCGGGAAGTGGCCTGCTTCGCCTTGCTGGCCTGCTTCGCTATGATACTCCGTGTGGATATCTCGCCCGCTTCGCCTTTCCGCCTGGTCCGCAGTGTTTTTCTGGATCGGGACGGGGTAATCAATCGCAAGGCTCCTGAGGGCAGCTACGTGTCCCGGTGGGATCAGTTCCACCTGCTGCCGGGCGTGGAACAAGCGATCGCCGCACTCAATGACTCCGGACGCCACGTCTTCCTGGTGACCAATCAACGGGGCGTCGCGCTTGGCCTCTATGCCCGCGCCGATGTGGAGCAGCTGCATCGCCTGCTTGCCGAAAGACTGGCGGCCCACGGGGCACGCATCGACGGCTACTACTACTGCCCGCACGACAACCAGGAATGCAGCTGCCGCAAACCGCTGCCCGGTCTCTTTGAGCAGGCGTTTTCGGCCTTCCCCGAGGCGCGCGCCGAGCAGAGCGTGATGATCGGCGATTCGCTCTCAGACATCGAGGCGGGTCGAAGGATCGGGATGCCTACGATCTTTATTCAAGGGGAACCGGAGCGGCGCAAACCGGGGGCCGCACAGGCCGCCCTGCTTGCCGATGCTGTGGCCGGCTCGCTGCCCGAGGCTGTCACACGGTGGCTCAGCTAGAGCATCCGCCCGGCTCCGGTGAGCGTGCATGCTCCAGCTTGGGCAGGCGAGCTTAGGCAAGCGTGGCCAGCGTGGCAAATGTCTCATTTACGCCTTCTTCGAGCCCGGTGAACTGAAAATCGCAGCCGGTTGCGCGGAGCCCGGCAAGATCGGCTTCCGTGAAGTGCTGGTAGCGCGCGTCCAGGTCTGCCGGGAACGGGATGTACTCGACAGGCACGGTGCCATAGACCTGCATCAGCGCGCGGGCCACTTCGTGAAAACTGCGGCTCTGCCCCGTGCCTGCGTTCACAATTGCGTGATAGGTCTTGCCATCGGCCTGATCTGCAGCGGCGTATGCGCCGGCCTGCGCAAAATAGAGATTCAGCCGCACCAGGTCACGCACATAGACAAAGTCCCGGCGCTGCTCTCCGTGCGCATATCCGCCTGAACCTTCAAAGAGGCGCACTCGGCCCGTCTCCTTCATCTGCTTGGCGAAATGGTGGATCACCGATGCCATACGATCCTTGTGCTGCTCGCGCGGACCGTAGACGTTGAAGTAGCGGAGGCCGACGACGGTGATGGGCAGCGCGCCCTTGCGAAACAGCTCGCGCACGTAATGATCAAAGACCAGCTTTGAGAATCCGTAGACGTTCAGCGGCTTCTCATTTTCAGCCGTCGGCGAGAATCGCCCCGGACCGCTGAGCCCGTAGACCGCGGCGGTCGAAGCATAGACCAACGGCGCGTCTTTCTCAACCGCATAGCCCAGCACCAGCTTGGAGTAAGTAAAGTTATTCTCCATCATGTACACACCGTCATCGACCAGCGTGTTCGAGCAGGCGCCCTGATGAAAGATCGCTTCGACCTGCGCAAGCCCCACCGAGCCCGCTTCGAGTGCGCGCCGGAACTCATGCTTGTCCATGTAGTCGACAAACCGCGCGCCTTGCAGGTTGAGTATCTTGCGAGGGTCGCGCAGGTTATCGACGACCAGAATGTCGGTAATGCCCTGGTGGTTCAGCTCATGGACTAGGTTGCTGCCGATAAACCCGGCGCCCCCGGTAACGATATACATAACGTTCAGGCTCCTGTATTTGCCTGCTCTTCGGGCCGGCCCATCCGGCGAGCTGCGTGCCTAGATTGCCGGCGTGCGCCGGGAAAAACCGCGCCAGCGCTCTCAAAGTGCGCGGCCGACGATCTCAGACATGATAGCCGGACCCGCGTCGCCCAGGCTGCGCGGATCGTTGGCCGAGTCTGCCGGGTTCGCTCGAGGAAGTTTGGCAAAGCACGGTGCCGAAGCCTGTGGGTCGCCTGCCTTGCTGGCCCGGGCAATCGACGCATGGCGGCCTAGGCTCCGCAGGCCTGCTGCGCAATGGCACTGGTGTACGCATCGAGATACCCGCTGATGGCCTGGTCCATCGAGAAGAGCGCCACGTTGCGCAGACCCCGGGCTTGCAGCTCGGCGCGCCGGCCCATCTGGTTGAGAATGGTGCGCGCGGCCTGCTGCGGATGATCCGGATCAACCAGGATCGCCGCGCCGCCGGCAACCTCGGTCATCGGCGCACGATTGGTCGTGATCACCGGCGCTCCGCAGGCCTGCGCCTCGAGAATCGGCCAGCCAAAGCCCTCGTGCCGGGAAGGAAACAGAAGCGCGACGGCCCCCGAGTAGAGGGCGCGCAGCTGCTCATCGGTCACCTCGGTCAGCTCTGCGATATCTTCTGCCAGGCCCGTGGACCGAACCAGCTCTCTGAGCTCCGCATCCCAGGGCTTGCCCGCCATCAAGAGCCGGGTATGCGCAAAGCCCGCTTCGCGCTTGAGCTCTGCAAAGATCCTGACCACCGCGGGCCGGTTCTTGTACCAGGAGTTACTCCCGACGTGAATCAGGTAAGGCTGCGCCAGACCCCGCGCCCTGAGCACAGCATCTGTCTGCTCGGCCGGCACCGGATGGAAGTCCCAGTTGAGTGGATTGTGCACGACGCGCAGCAGAGGAGCCTCGCGAGGCGCGAGTTGGCGGAGGTCCGCAGCCGTGCTGTGGGAGACGCAGATGACCAGCCGCGCACGCAGCAGGTTGGCGGCAATCCATCGCTGGAGAAGCCTGCCGGTACTGCCCACACGTACGCCCGCATACTTGCCTTGGGCCGCAAATACCGCCATCAGGTCATGGCAGGTGATCACCGATGGCCTGGACCGGAAGAGCGGCAGATACATCGCATTCGAGTGATCGCAGATGTGCACCACGTCGGCCCACTCGGCGTGCGCAGACAGCGCCCTGCCGGCGAGAACATACTTGTCGAGGTAGGCGATCCACTTGGCCAGGGGCACGCGCGGGCCGAGCAGGCGCAGCAGCCTGGCAGGCGGATGGACGACCCTGGCCTGATGACCGCGCCGGTTCAGTTCCCGCTCGAGCATCGCGGCATAGCGAAGCATACTCGCTTGCCGGTCCGGCAGGTAATTGGCAACGAGCAGGATGTTCATCGGTGCGGAGCTTTCCCAGACGCCCGGACCGCGACGCCGCGGCCTGCGGTCTCAGCGGTTACTTAGCTGCGGGCGCCAGCATCTGGCTCTCGATCCAGGCATACGTCTTGGCCATGCCGTCCCGCAGCTTGATCGACGGCTCCCAGCCAAGGTACTTCTGGATGAGCGTGTTATCCGAGTTCCGGCCATTGACTCCCTTGGGCGCGCCGAGGTTGTACTTGCGCTCGAGCTTGATGCCGGCGATCTCTTCGACGATGTCCACCAGCTGGTTGATCGTCACCAGCTCGCTCGAGCCCAGATTGATCGGCTCCAGGATCTCCGATTCAAGGATGGCCTTGGTTCCCTTGGTGCAGTCGTCGATGTACATGAAGGAGCGGGTCTGGTGTCCATCGCCCCAGATCTCGATCTCATGCTTGCCGCTTACCTTGGCCTCGATCACCTTGCGGCACATCGCCGCCGGCGCCTTTTCGCGGCCCCCTTCGTAGGTGCCCAGTGGACCATACACATTATGGTAGCGGGCGACCCGGGTGACGAGACCGAAATCTTCTTCAAAGTGGCGGCACATCCGCTCGGAGAACAGCTTCTCCCAGCCATAGCCATCTTCGGGCAGCGCCGGGTAGGCGTCCTCTTCCTTGAGCGCCACCACGTCGGGATTGGTCTGCTTCTCCCCGTTGTACACGCAGGCCGAGGACGAGAAGAAGAACCGCTCGACGCCCGCCTCGCGCGCCGCCATCAGCATATGCGTGTTGGTGAGCACGCTCAGCATGCAGAGGGCCTTGTTGTTTTCGATAAAGCCCATGCCGCCCATGTCCGCGGCCAACTGGAAGACGATCTCGGCGCCTTTTGCCGCGGTCTGACAGTTGGCGCGGTCGCGCAGATCGAGCGAAAGGTTCTCGACTCCCTCCGAGGTCTGGTACCACTCATCGAGTGGCTTCACATCGACCGCGCGCACCACGTTCACGCCTTGCTCGAGCAGGTCCTTTACCAGGTGGCCACCGATGAAACCGCCTGCGCCGCAAACAACCACCTTCTGATCTTTCAGCTTCATGACTCGCTCCGAAATCGCTCCCATTAGTATCGAAAAAAAAACGAGTCCCGCATGTACCGCGCCGCCATGCCTACGTGGGAGACCGGCCTCGCGTTCCCGGCAGGGTTTCGGCAGCCTTCCGGCTCTAGCTGCCGCTGTGTCCGCCTCTTGTTGCAGTCTAGCTGACGGCCCAGCCCCACCCGGCAAAGATCCCACGCGAAGAAGGCCGGTCCTGTTACCAAAGATAAAGCTTTCCCGCATCCAGATTCCAGCTGAAGCGCCTGCGGAAGAAGCGCGTGTGCTTAAAGCAGGCGGTGGGCGGTCGCCTCCCGGGCGTGGTTGACCGTCGGGCGCCCCACGCTGAGATAGGTAAAGCCGCGGCCGGCGAGTTCAGCGGGATCATAGAGGTTGCGCCCATCGAGAATGATCGGGTACCGCAGGCTCTCGTTCAGCTTTTCCAAATCGAGGTCGGCAAACTCCTGCCAGTCGGTCAGGATCAGCAACGCATCCTTGTCCCGGGCCGCGGCATAGGCGTCGTCCACGTAGTGCATCTGGTCGGAGACAGGAAGCACCTCGACCGCACGCTCCATCGCTGCCGGATCGTAGGCGTCGATCGAGCAGCCTTCCTTGAGCAGCATCGCGATGATCTCGATGGCCGGCGAATCGCGGATATCGTCGGTGCCGCCCTTGAAAGAGAGCCCCAGCACGCCCAGCTTCTTGCCCCGGAAGGTCCAGAGCGCAGAACGCACCTTCTGGAAGAAGCGCAGCTTCTGCTCCGCGTTGATCTTCTCCACCTCCCGCAACATGCCGAACGGGATCCCGAACTGCTCGGCCACATAGCGGAACGCGGCCACATCCTTGGGGAAGCACGATCCTCCGTAGCCGACGCCGGCCTTGAGGAACTTCGGCCCGATCCGATCATCCATGCCCAGTCCGCGGGAGACCTGCTCGACGTCCGCACCGACCGCCTCACAGATGTTGGCCACCACATTGATGAAGGAGATCTTGACGGCAAGGAAAGCGTTGGAGGCGTGCTTGATGAGCTCGGCGGCCTTGGTGGAGACATGGAGCAGGGGCGGCAAGAGCTCGGCCGAGCAGCAGCCGGGGACCGCGTCGTCATTCGCGTAGTAGGTCCCGTCCGTCAGCGGCCGATAGATCTCGCGCAGCAACTCGGCCGCGCGCTCGGAATCGGTTCCGACCACGATCCGATCGGTATGCAAAAAGTCCACCACCGCGGTGCCTTCCCGCAGGAACTCCGGGTTCGAGGCCACGTCGAACAGCTCCCGGGGCACTCCGTTCCGCTCCACCACCCGGCGAATCCACTCGTTCGTATAGACCGGCACGGTGCTCTTCTCGACGATGACCTTGTAGCTGGTAATGGAGCGCGCGATCTCGCTGGCGACAGCGTCCACGTAGGACAGGTCCGCGTTGCCGGTCAGGCTCTGGGGCGTGCCGACCGCGATGAAAATGACCTCCGCCTGTTCGGTGGCGGCACGAAGATCGCTGGTGAAGGTCACCGACCGGTTGCGATGGCGTGAGAGCAACTCCGGCAGGTACTCCTCGTGGATCGGCACACCGCCCTCACGCAGCATGGCGACCTTGCGCTCATCGTTATCGACGCAGACCACCTGGTGGCCGATCTCGGCAAAACAGGCAGCGGCCACAAGCCCTACATACCCTGAGCCGACGACAGCAATTGACACTCCCATACTGATTCCTCCAAGGTTCCGCTGCGCCACCGTGCGGCCTCTTTCGCAGCTGCGAGCAAGCTTTGAAGATCCCGTTGCCCCGGGGCGGACACCCTCCGGAGCGGGACCCAAATGCTTCACCGCGGGGGGCGCACCCTGAGGCTCTCTTCCGCCGGAGTCGCCTGCGTCCAAAGGCCCCGTACTCCGGTGAGCACTGCTGCGAAAGCGCCGAGCCCCTGCCCGGGATCAACGCGGCCGGTGCGTCGCTCGGCGTCCTCTTATTCTACCGTCTCATGCGGGCGTCTCAGTGGGTCACCGAAGGAGCCGTCAGGGTACTGCGGCGACGCGGCTGGCGTTGCTTGCGTTCATAATCCCGGACCATGGCTCTCTGCTGAAAGGCAGAGGGGATGGCGCTCGGGGTGTAGATCATGGCATGAAGACGGGCTCGGCGGGTGATGTCGCTGATCGAGGCAACCTTGCTGCCCGCCTCGCGGCCCTCCACGGCGGTCGACCCCGGGCCGGCGAGGCTGGGGTGGAGGAAGCTGCTGGTCTCCTCGCTCACGCCGGGAAACGGGTTGCCGCGTTCTTGCCCCTCGGCGAGCATGGGACGGGCATAGCGGCTTTCACTCTCCGCGCCAGGGAGCCCTGCTGTGCCCATGGTGGAGTCAGGGAAGCCGTTCGCGGCCGAGGAGGCCGCCGAGACATCAGGAAACACCTCTCCGGGGGCGGGGCCAAGGGCGGTGCTGTTGGGCGGTGGCACGCCGAGGTTGGAGGCGCCATACTCGAGCGCCTGCAGGGCGGCAGTATCGGCGGCGGCCGAAGAACTTGCGGCGGAGCTCGATCCGGCGGCGGCGTTTGCCTGGACGTCGGCCGCGGTGGGCGAGGCGGCCGCCACCAGGGCCGCGTTTGCATCGACGAGGGAGTCGGCTCCCATGGCCCCCGGCTGCCCGGTGGCCAGGGCGCTGCTGCCGGCCGCAAAGGGAGCGCGCATGCTCACCCCGCTAAACGCGCCCAAGGCGGGGTTCCCGCCCCCGGTCCCTGACCTCCCCGAGCCTGTCGAGCCAGCCAGAGCCGCGCGCGCAGCCAGGGTGCTCCGGCCGCCCGCACCGCTCATCAGCACGCGGTTGTTGCGGTAGTCGCTGAAGCGCTCGGCCACGGTGGAATCGTTGACCACCTGCTCGGTCACGTCGGCATAGGCGTAGCTGCTGACCAGAGCGCCCTCCGGCGCATACGGCGACATGAAGCCGCTCTCGATCAGAAAGTTCAAAGGGTCGGAGATACCGGTGCGCAGGTAAGAATTTGTCAGGTTGGTATCGCCCTGGACCAGCGAACTCGAGGGCCCGGTCTGCGTACTCTCTGAGTAGATCGGATCGCCGATCGAGCCGCTGAGCGATGGGCTGAGCGAATCCTGCGCGTGCGCCGCGGGAGCGGCAAGGCACAGCAGCCCCAGGCACAGGGCCAGACCCGGGGCCAGAGCCAGGAGCTTTGCGCAGAGACGTGAGGGCCTCATGCGTTCTCCTTACGCAGGCGAAAGGCCGGCAGCGCGATGAAAAACCAGATCACCGTGCTGAAAAGCAGGCCATTGCGCACGATGATGAAGTAGGTCGTCAATCCGTTTTCTGGCTGCAGCAGCCCGCTAAAGGTGGAGAAGATCATGAAGGTTGCCACGAAGGTGGGCAGTGTCTGGCCCGCGAACTCGACAAAGGCGCGCAGCATCACGCAAAGCAGCAGCGGGTACAGCACCATGCCGAAGAGTCCGAAGTCGATGACTCCGCCGGTGAAGATCGAGTTGGCTTCGTCTCCGTAGGTGCTCCCGAAGAGCTCGTTCGCCAGGCCTTCTTCCCCGAAATAGCGGTTCTTGTCCGTGTAGACCACCGACGGCACCGCCTCCAGGAACTGGCCTTCCAGGTCGCGCCCCCAGCCCAGCGTGTAGTGACTGCTGTAATCCTCCAGCTCCGAGACAAAGCCGAGAATGAAGGTGCGCGTCTGCACGTTCTTGGAAAACGACTCCTGCACCTCTCCGTAGTTCTTGGTCTGGAAGAGGTGGATGGCGAGCGCCGCCCGGTCGATAATGTTCAGGTGCGTCCGGCCGCTGGCAAACCCGGCCAATCGCAGGAAGAAGAACCCGATGCTGGCTACGTAAAGCAGGCCGGCGAGCGCCGAGACAATGATGATGCGCTTGGGCCAGGACCAGTTGAAGCGAAACCGCCCCAGGCGCAGCGACAGAGCAGCCAGCACCATGGTGTAGAGCAGCGACCGGCGGCCCAGGGGGATCTCGAGAAAGAACTGGACCGTGGTCAGCGCGATCAGGTAGCGCCGCAGGCCCTTGCTCTTGGCGTTCAACGAGGCAACCAGGGAGACCGCGAAAAGCGTCCCGGCCAGCCACGCAGCAAAGGATGGAAAGATGCCGAGCGCGCCCCCCTCCCCAAAGGTCGCGCCCATGTAATCAAGCGACCCGGTGGCGTAGGCCACCAGCAGGATGATGACGCCGACCGTGATGAAGACGACGGACTGCGGCCGGAACTCGAGCTCGAACTCCTCCCCGAAGACCGGCTTCTCGATCATCTCGCCGAGCGCCAGCAGGATGGCCAGGGAAAAAACGATCGAACCCATGGTGTGGGTGAGCGCGGCCGTATCCTTGTGCAAAAACACGCCCAGCCCCTGGCCCGAGCGAGGCAGGGTGAACCACGTATTGGCCGTACCGACGCCATAGCCGAGCCCGAGCGTGGTCACGAGCAGGGTCGAGATCCGGATGGGCGCCTGTCGGACGATCAGGTCGTAGAACAGGTAGATCGACACCGCCGACAGGATCACCGACCCCAGCATCAGCATGAAATCGATCTCGATCACCCAGCAGGCCAGAGCCGCCATCACCATGGCCAGGGGGAAATAAAGCATGTAGAGATTGCGCGGCGGCAGAAAGACACTGCCCAGGCGACGAGGCGCCGCCAGGTTGAGCGGAACCACGCTGCCGTCGTAAATGGCGCTGCTGCTCATCCTCTGTGTCTCTCGTGCCTCTCTGTGGCTAGCGAACGAAAAGCGCGTAGCTGGTCGATAGACCGATCGCGGCTTCGATCCCCCGATAGAGGAAGGTCTTGCCCACGCTCGAGGGGACGAACAGGATATCTCCATCCGAGATCAGCACATCTGCCTGCTTGCCGTAGAGGATATGCTTGAGGTCGAGATCGACCTCCTCGCGCCCTGTGGGCAGCTTGCGCACGATCTTGGTCTTGGAAAGGGCGGCGGTCTTGTTCATGCCCCCGGCAAGGGAGAGTGCCTCGACAACGGAGAGGCGCTCGTTGTTGTCGACCAGGATCCCGCCCGGGCGAAGCACGTCGCCGATCACGTAGACCACCCCCGACTTGGCCACCACTACCGTGTCCCCGGGCTGGATGATCGGGTTCTCCTGGGCGTGCAGGGAGGCAGGCGTGGGCTGGAGCGCGATCTGAACCGGGTGCGCGGGATCGCCCTGGTGAATGATCGAGGCTACCTTGCCAGCCGTGGGCGCGACGCCCCCGGCGAGCGAAAGCATATCCATCAAGCGGCGGGAACCGAGCGTGGGATAGACGCCCGGAGCGCGCACCTCGCCGAGCACCGAGGCGCCCTGCGAGGCGTACTCGGCCACAAAGACCGATACATGCGGATCGATCAGCAGACCATGCGATTTGTAAGCCTGCTCGAGCGCCCGGGAAGCATCGTTGGCGCTGAGGCCGGCCAGGCGGATGGAGCCGAGCACCGGCAGATTGGCCTCGCCATCCTGGTTCACCCGCACCGAGGTGCTCAGCTCCGGGGTCTCAAAGACGATGACCGTCAACAGATCCCCGGGCCCGATCTGGATCAGCGGCGCATTCGCTTCGCCCATCGTCATGCCCGCTGCCGGTGTCTGCATCTGTCCGGGGGCCATCGCCGGGCTGGCGGCCTGCATGCCGTTGGAGCCGGCCGGCGCGGCGTACACCGAGCCGTTCACGGTGCTGGCCGGAGCACTCAGAGGCGCGGTCGGCGTCGAAGCAGCCGGCGGGCCCTGCTGCGCCTGGGCCGCGAAGCGGGCGCCGGCGAGCAGCACTGCCAGCAGACAACGAGTGCGGTTACTGTTCTGCATCCATACCTCCACCGTAGCCTGCGCCGTAGGTCGACTTGTAGGTGTAGTTGTAGCGCTTGGAGTAGGTGTAGTAGTTCTCCAGGCGCAGGTCGACATCGTTCACAACGATGCCCTGCACCCGCGCATTGACCCGGCGCAACTGCTCCCGGGTACGCAGCAGCGCCTTCTTGCGCGTCACCCCCGAGCGCACCAGGATCAGGTTCGCGTCCACCAGCGGCGCAATGCTGAGCGTGTCTGCCACCGCGAGCACCGGCGAGGTATCAAGAATCACATGGTCATACTGCTCGGTCCAGCGGTTCAGCAACTCTTCCATGCTGCGGGAGGCCAGCATCTCGCCCGGGTTCACGGCAATGGGCCCGCGGGTGACCAGCGTCAAGTTGGGCAGGTCCGGCAACGGGTGCTCATAGGCCTCCCCCTCGTTGTCCCGGGAGAGCAGGGTGGAGAGCCCGAAGCGGTTGGAGGTGCGGAACTTCATGTGCAGGGTGCCCTTGCGCAGATCGGTATCGACCAGCAGCACGCGGGCCGAGCGCCGGGCAAAGGAGATGGCGAGGTTGGCCGCGCAGGTGCTCTTGCCTTCGGTCGCAAAGCTGGACGTGAGCAGGATCAGCTTCGGGTCCCGGTCGACGGCCGAGAGCATGATCGAGGAGCGAAGCGTCCGGAAGCCTTCAGAGACATAAGATTGCGGCTCGGTGTAGGAGATCAGGTCGGGCGAGACCCGGGCCATGCGATCCCGCTCCGCCTCCGCCGCCTGGGTGCCGGCGACCGCGACCGGTTTCTTGGCCGCAGGATCAAAGTGGGGGATCACCGCCAGAGCCGGCAATCCGACCACGGTCTCCGCATCGTCCGAGGTCCGGACCGTGTCGTCGATGGTCTCGGCGAACAGCGCCATGATGATGCCCAGCACCAGTCCGGCGGCAAAACCGATCGCGGCGTCGTTCTTCTTGATCGGGTAGACCGGACGCGCCGGAACGGTCGCCCGGTCGACGACATCGATCGTGTTGGTGCTGAGCCCGGCGGTGATGCCGGCCTCCTTCAAGCGGGTCTGCAGCGCGTCATAAAGATCGGAAGCCGACTCGGCGCCGTGCTTGAGGATCTGGTACTGGGCCGAGGAGCGGTTCTGCTCAAAGGCGACCTGCTTGGCCGCCTCGAGGCGACCGCGCATCAGGGCCTCTGTATTGACCGCGGTCGTGTACTCGACCTCAAAGCGGCGGGTCAGGTTCGTGATCTCGACATCGATATCGCGCTGCACTTGCGCGAGCGAGGCCTGCACCTCGCGCACCCGGGGCCAGTCGGGGCCGTACTTGGATTGCAGCTGCGCGGACTGAACCAGCAGCGCGGCCTGCTGCTGGCGGAGCTGCGAAAGCGTGGTCATGGGCGCAACCGAGAGCAACAGCTCCGGGTTGCGGGTCTGCGCCATCTTGTACCGCGCCTCCTTCACCACCCGGTCGGCCTGGGCCTCGGAGAGTTG
Source organism: Vulcanimicrobiota bacterium (assembly GCA_964658225.1). Lineage (GTDB taxonomy): Bacteria > Acidobacteriota > Terriglobia > Terriglobales > Acidobacteriaceae > EB88. The sequence goes on from CAZZYH010000066.1 coordinate 14,993, forward strand.
CTGATTGGCGATCCGGAGGTTCTCGATGGTCAGGTCGTCGCCGCCGGTGTCCCCGGTCGACCCGAGAAGATTATTCTCTCTCTGGTACTTGGCCAGCTGGTCCTGGCTGCTTTCAACCTGGCCCTTCAGCGTGTCGAGCTGCTTGGTCAACCAGCTCGAAATCCGCGTCGTGCCTTCAAACCGCGTCCTGAGGGTGCGGTCGATGTAAGAGTCCACGATGGTGTTGGCGACATCGGCTGCCACCTTCGGATCCTGGTTGCGGAACCGAACCTCGACCAGGTCTGTGCCGCTCGAAAGAAGAATCTTGGTCGCACCCTTGAACTGGGCGAGCAGCGCCTCGCGCTGGGCCGAGGTAAGCTTGCCGGAGTAAGGATGCTCCTTGAACAGCTGCGAGAAAGGCGCCTTGTGGTAGAGGTCGAGGGCATTGATGACCTCGAGCGAGACCGTGTCGCTCTGCATGATCTTGATCTCGGTGGCCACCCGGACCAGCCCGCCTTCAAGCCCGCTCGCCTGCTCCTGCACCAGGTCGGTGATCCCGATGTTGTTCGTCTTGTCCTCGTTGATGTCAATCAACGCCATGCCTTCGTACTGCGGGATCGTGGTCAGCACATAGAGGGTCGCCAGCGCCAGCCCGATGAGGATGCCCATCAGGATGATCCACTTGCGCTTCATCAGAACCTTGCGCACATCACTCGGCGAGATCACGGACTGATCTTGGGCGAGCGGCTGCGCACCTCCTTGCGGGCGCTGCGGGCTCATTACGGGCGCTTCCATCCTGGTGAACTCCTTAGAAAGTGTGTGCGCCCGGCTCGCTGCTGGCGTCTACGGCTGGTATAGATTCGGAAACAACGGCGGCACGAGCCCTGGATCGTTGCTTGTTGCCAGGGGTGAGCGGCACCAGGCAGGCGCCACCTCGCGGATACGGCCATGCTTTCGCAGAGGGACTCTTCAAAGTGACGGCCTTAGAGGAATCAAGACACGCGCGGGGAGACGTCGCCTTGTGCAGCTGCTGTGCCCATCACGCCCCGCCTCCCGATGCTGCATAGAGGTCCTTCGTTCAAGCCGCATCCTTCCGTTCAAGCCGCATCCTTCGAGACGCGAGACAGAACCCGATGCATCCGCGAACAGCAAAGCGCACGATCATCATTCGCCTTGCAAGGACCCCGATGTACCGGCAATCAACTTCCTGCCTGAGCTTGACTCCCTGCAGCCTCATCGACACGATCGCGCTGCTTCTTTAGACGCACGCAGACTTGAAGGTCATGCCGGCTGTGCGCAGCCTTGTTCTCGCACAAATGTGGCCCACGGCCGGACACCTTGCGCCCTTCGGCGAACCCTTATGCCCTGTAACTTTCCCTGAGTGTAGCCAAGTTGACCGGGGTGGTCAAACCTCAAGTCTGCTCGGCAGCAGCCCCATTAGTAACCGGATCTGGTCCAATCGGGAATACTTTTGGCCGCATCCGCGCCCGAAACGCCCTCTCGGCAGGCGACTCGGTCCATCTGCGGCAGAGGATTGAGGGGAGGGGAGCGGCGGTCTGGGCCGGCGATCGATGCGGCCAGATCGTTCGGCACCCCGGCCGGATCATGGTGGGCGGTGAGGGATTTGAACCCCCGACATCCTGCTTGTAAGGCAGGCGCTCTAACCAGCTGAGCTAACCGCCC